>JASJBO010000146.1 GCA_030066475.1 Myxococcota bacterium | reverse complement strand
AGGCCGAGCTGGCCCGGGCCGGGCAGGAGGTGGGAGCCGACGGCCTGCTCGCGCTCGACGCGCTGGCGCGCACTCCCGCGGCACCCACGGCGCTACGCGCGGCCACGGCCGCGCGCGCCCGCGAGATCGGCGTCGCGATCGTGAGCCGCGATCCCGAGCAGTGGACCCAGTACGTCCCGAAGCCGCTGCGCATCGCGCCCGCGCCGGAGGCCGTGCTGGCCGACTCGCTGGCGGACGAGGTGGCTCGCAGCCTCGACTGGGAGATCTCGCAGCAGGCCGCCGACGGAAGCTGGAGGCCGAACTGGAGCTGGAACGGCGCCTATCCCGAGGCCTGGGAGCAGGCGCGACGGGAGTGGCAGGGCGAGCTCACGCTGGGGATGCTCGAGGCGCTGCGCGCCTGGGGACGCCTGGAGAACGCCTGACCGGCATCGCCTGGTTCCGACTCACCGCGGCGGCGCGATCCCCGCGATCGGTCGGCCCTCGGAGTGGCGGGGCGGCGCGATGCCGAGCAAGGTAGCGATGGTCGGCGCCACATCGACCGCGCGGGCCCGCCCGAGGCGGCCGCCGGGCTCGACGCCGCGACCGAGCGCGTAGAGCACCGCACCCATCTCGTCGTGGCGCGCCTCGTAGCCGTGCAGCCCGATCTCACCACCCATTGTGATCGACGCCCACGCATAGAGCCTCGTGAGCCAGTCGCTCTCGCGGAACGTGTAGGGCGGATCGGTCACCAGCAGCAGGTCGCCGGTTCGCGTGGGATGGGCGATGCGCAGCCGCGGCGGGACCGAGCCGCGCAGGTACGCCCGCAGGTGGGGCGTTCCGTTCAGGGCCGCGTGGGCGGCCACGGCGTCCCGGGCGTCCTCGAGGAAGACGTGGGCCGTCGCCGAGTGCGGGAACACGCGCGCCCGCACGCCCGCCGCTTCGAGGGTCTCGCGCACCGGGATGCGCTCGCGCACCGCGGCCATGCCGTGATCGCCCACCAGGAGCAGCGTGGTGTGATCCCAGGCGTCGCGCGCGTCGAGCCCGGCCAGCAGCCGCACCAGCTCCGCGTCCTGACCGGCGAGCGCCCGCGCCACGCTCGGGTGGTCCGGTCCGCGCCGGTGCCCGGGCCGGTCCGCGCCGCGCCACCAGCCCATCACCAGGCGCGGACGCCGCCCGTCGGGCAGGTCGAGCCAGGCCAGAATGCGGTCGACCTTCTCGGCCTCGTCGACGCCCGCGTCGAACGGCACGACCCGATGCGTCGCGGCCACGCCGCCCCACGGCTCGCCCGCGCCCACCCAGAAGTGGACCGCGATGGGCACCCCCTGGCGTTCGGCGGCCGACCAGAGCGGCTCGGCGTCGAGCCAGCTGGCGTCGTCGCCGTCCTCGTCGAACACCCCGCGCTCGGGATCGAAGAAGACGTTGTCGACGATGCCGTGGCGGTCGGGGAAGGTCCCGGTCGCGAGCGACGCGTGACTGGGGAAGGTGTTCGACGGGAACACCGGCAGCAGGCGCTCGGCGCGGCTCCCTTCGCGCGCCATGCGGTCGAGGCCCGGCGTGTCGATGCGGTCGGGGTAGTCGTGGCGCACCCCGTCCCACGACAGCAGGATCACGGTCGGTGCGTCGCCGCGGGCGACGCCCGCGGCGAGCGCCGCGAGCAGCAGGAGCGCGAGGCGCGTGCTCCGGATCAGGGCTCGGGGCAGGGAATCGTGCCGGCGCAGTCGAGGCCGGAGGGCCCGGGCGGACCGCCGAACAGCGCGCGGAACGCCGCGAAGTCCGGAATGCCGATGCCGTTGTCGGAGTTCATGTCCACGTCGGGATCGAAGCCGGGGTCACCCTCCCGCAGGCCGAAGATGCCGCGCAGCACGTTGAAGTCGGGGATCCCGATGCCGCCGTCGTTGTTGAAGTCGCCGTCGCAGACGTTGCCGTAGCCGTCGAGGTTCGAGTCGATCTGGTCGGGGTTCTCGATGTCGAGGCAGTTGTCGTCGCTGTCGGGCACGCCGTCGCCGTCCGTGTCCATCGGCTCCGAGGGAAGCGAGGCGAAGATCGGCCAGACGCCCGCCTCGAGCGTGTAGGACGGCGAGCTGCTGACACCGATCGGCGAAGACTGGCCGATGGTGGCGCCCACCGCCGACACGGTCGGGTTCGGCGCGGTGCTCTGGAGGTCGATCCCGCCGCCGCCCGAGAAGGTCCCGCCGCGCAGGATGAAGCTCTCGCTGGTGAGGTCTTCAGCGACCGCCACACCCGCTGCCAGGGCGAGGACTCCGCTCGCCACGAGGAGCCGGACAGCGTGGGACAGCATCTTGCGGCGCATGGCGCATCCTCCTCGGCACGAACGCCTCCACCATATAGTGGACACCGGCGCGTTGGCAATGATCCTGGTCACAGCACCGCCCCCACGGGGCAAGCCAGGCCGAGAGGGGCGCCCCGACCCTACTCGGAACGCTCCGGCCGGAAGGCGGACGAGGGCGTCGGCCGTCTTCACGACGGCGCGCCCTGCGCGAGCTTCGCGAGCGCCCGCGCGATCTCGTCGGGCTGGTGCTCGAGACCGATGAAGCGCTCCGCGATGCGGCCGCGCCCGTCGATCAGGAAGGTCACCACCAGGTGGTTGATGGTGCCGTCGGGCTGGCGGATGCTGCCCACCCCGTAGCTCTCGATCAGCGGCTTCACCACGTCCGCCGGGCCGGTCAGGAACGACCAGTCGGAGAGGTCGGCGCCGCGCGCCTCGGCGTAGCGGCGCAGCACGTCCGGCGTGTCGCGCTGCGGGTCGAGCGTGATCGAGACGAACCAGCTCGCCGCGCGCGTGGCCGGGTCGAGCCGCTTCTGGACGTCGACGTTGCGGCCGGTCAGCACCGGGCACGGCCCGGGGCAGTGCGTGTAGACGAAGTCCAGCAGCACGGCCTTGCCGCCCACCTGCTCGAGGGCGAAGGGCTCGCCGCGCTGGTCGATCAGCGCGAAGGGCGGCGCCAGCTCGGCCGGGTCGAGCGCGTCGCCCAGCCCGGCGCCGTGGGTGGGGGCGCCCGTGGCGACCACCGTCACGTCCACGATGCGGTACTGGCGCGCCCGCAGCTCGAGCTGGAACTCGACCTCGTGGCCCGGCTCGAGACTCGCGAGCAGGTCGCGGTCGGGCACGTCGAAGTTCATCGTCATCGCCGGCATCAGGCCGGGGATGTCCTCGTGCGCGATCAGCACCTGCGCGTGCTCGTGGTCGACGTCCTCGACCACGCCGCGCCCCTGGTAGAGTGGACCGCGCGGCTCGGCTTCGCACCCCAGCAGCGCCGCGGCCAGCGCGACCGCGGCGATCGACTCAGCCCATCGGATAGCGGATCTCCTTCGACACCTCGTTGCAGGCCGCGAGCGTGTCGGCATCCAGCTTCGTCTCGCCCGCGGCCAGCAGCTCGTCGAGCTGATCCGGGTGGGTGGCGCCGATGATGGTGGAGCCGACGAAGTCGTGGGTCAGGGTCCAGGCCACGGCCAGCGTGACGAGCGACAGCCCGCAGTCGGCCGCGATCTTGCCGAAGCGCTCGGTGGCGGCCAGCGTCTGCTCGTTGACGAAGCGGCGGGTCATCACCTGGGTGCGCGGGTTCCAGTCGCGATAGCGCGTGAAGCGCGCCCCTTCGGGCCAGGCGCCGCCCTGGTACTTGCCCGCGAGCACGCCGCCCGCGATCGGGCTGTAGGGCAGCAGGCTCACGTCCTCGGCGCGGCACACCGCGGCCAGCTCGTCCTCGAAGCGGCGGTTCAGCAGGCTGAAGCTGTTCTGGATGGTCTCGTAGCGGGCCAGCCCGTGGGCGTCGGACGCCCACAGGCTCTTGGTGAGCCCGTAGGCGGTCTCGTTGCTGCAGCCCGCGTAGCGCACCTTGCCGCTCTCGATCACGCGCGAGAGACCCTCGAGCGTCTCCTCGACCGGCAGCCCCGGGTCGGGCCAGTGGGTCTGGTAGAGATCGATGTAGTCGGTGCGCAGGCGCCGCAGGCTCGCCTCGACGGCGCGCTCGATCGAGTGCCGGTCGAGCGCCGTGTTGCCGGCCCGCACCGGCGCGCGAAACCAGCCGCCGCTGGGGCCGCAGGCCTTGGTCGCGACGATCACCGCGTCGCGCGACCGCCCGGCGAGCCACTTGCCGCAGATCTCCTCGGTCGCGCCGGCCCACTTGGGATCGGGCGGCACCGGGTAGGCCTCGGCCGCGTCCAGGAAGCAGAGGCCCGCGTCGAAGCCCTTGTCGAGGATCGCGAGGCTGGTGGCCTCGTCGGCCATGCTGCCGAAGGTCATGGTGCCGAGACAGATCTCCGGCACGCGCAGGCCACTGCGTCCGAGTCGGCGGGTCTTCATCGGAGCTCCTTGGTTGCTGACGCGAACGCGTCCTGATGGACTTCGCTCGCCTGCGGCTCGCTGCGCGCGCCCGGCTGCGCCGGGCGCTTGCGGGGCGCGTCGTTGGGATCGAGGCGGACAACGCGGGGGACGCCCTCTTCGATCTGCCAGGTGGGGAGGTTCGAGTTGGAGGTCCAGACGCGGCCGCGCGCGTCGAAGTCGACCTCGCGGGTGTAGGTCACGCGCGTGGGCAGCGGGTAGACGGTGAAGCGCTCCCCCTCGGGCTCGAAGCGGATCAGGCTGTCGCTGTTGGTGCCGCAGATCCACACCGTGTCGGAGCGCCGGTCGACGTTGAGCGCGTAGGGCGTCTCGGTGCCGCGCGGCTCGACCGGCAGCTCCCAGGTGCGGAACTCGCGAGTGGCCGGGTCGAAGCGCGCCAGGCTGCCCGAGGAGAAGCTCGGGATCCAGAGCCGGCCCCGCGAGTCGAAGCGCAGCCGGCGCGGCGCCGGAAACGGCGTGTCGAGGATCTCGACCTCGAACGACTCGGGATCGACCCGGCCGATGCGGTGCGCGTTGAGCTGGCTGAACCAGACCTCCCCGTCGGGAGCGACGTCGATGCCGTACGGCACCGGCAGGGACATGCCCTCCCCCGCCGGCGCGTCACCCAGGTCGACGCGCTTCGCCAGCCACAGGAAGGCGGGCAGCAGACGCAGCCCCAGCGCCTGCCCGACCGACTCGGCTGGCAGCCGCACCTCGCGGTGCTCCCCGGTCGCGGGGTCGAACATGCCCAGGTGGTTCGAGACCGCGATCGTGTACCAGATGCGCCCACGCGCATCGAAGCGCAGTGTGTGCGGGTACAGCCCCACCTCGAGCGGCACCAGCGACCACGCCTCGGTGGCGGGGTCGAAGCGCGCCAGGCGGTTGCCGAGCGCCAGCGTGATCCACAGCGCGCCGTCGGGCGCCACCTGGATCGAGTGCGGGCCGACGTGGGAGTTCGCGGTGGGCGGGAGCGGCTGACCGGCGGTGCCGAAGGCGCCGCCCAGCGGCAGGCCGTCGTCGGGCACGGCGAACCACTCGCGTCCGCCGTCGGGCGCGTCGGGGTCGAGCCGGTAGAGCTTGTCCTGGGTCATGTCGACCGAGTAGATCCGGCCGTCGGGATGCACCACCAGGTCGTGCTGCATCGAGGCGCGGTGTCCGAGCTCCCACTCCTCGATGCGGGCGCGGCGGACCGCGGGCGGGGGCGGGGGCGCGAAGCCCGGCTCGCCGCGCCCCGCCGTGAGCGCGGGCACCGCGGTGGCGGGGTCGTAGGCCGCGTTGATCCGCTCGGGCAGCACCGCGCGCAGCTCGGGAGAGAGCACCCCGCCCATCCGGGCCATCAGCGAGAGCACCTTCTCCCACTGCCAGGCGTCGCGCTGCAGGCGCGTGGCCGCGTTGCCCTGCTGATGGCAGTAGGTGCACTGGCGCACGAACTCCTCGCGCCAGGCCTCGTCCTCGATGCGCGCCAGCAGCAGGCTCAGCCAGCGGTTCGCCGGGAGCTGGGCCGCCAGCGCGGCGGGATCGCTCTCCGGCTCGAGCACCAGGTCGAGCTCGCCCGCGGGCCGCGCGGGCTCGCGCCGCAGGTCGCGCCAGCCGATGCGGCGCACGCGCAGCGCGAAGCGCTCGCCGTCGGCCAGCGGCGGCGTGGCGAAGCGCCCCTCGGCGTCGCTGAACACGGTGAGCGCGTGGAGCGGGTCGCCGTGCGAGAGCCGCACCATGGCGCCCGCGATCGGTGCGCCCTGCGCGTCGCGCACCCGGCCGGTGAACGGCGCGTCCGCGGCGGCGGGAGCGGCGGGCGCCAGCAGCGCGAGTAGAATGGACGCCCGAAGGAGCGCTCGGGGAGAGAGGATGCGCACGGAGCGCGAGAGTATCGTTCGGCGCCGCATCGCGCTGGCCGCCGCCGGCGGCGCGCTGCTCGGCGCCCTCGGGTGCGCGAGGCCCGGCCCCGGCGATCCCGCCGCGCTGGCGCAGGACCTCGCGAAGCGCCCGGCCGACGGGGCGCTGCGCGCCGAGCTGATCTTCGGCGCCGCCGGCGACTTCGACCTGTACGTCTCGGGGCCGCTCCAGGAGACCGTGTACTTCGCCAACACGCCGGCGCGCTCGGGCGGGCGGCTGCTGGCCGACCGCGGCTGCCGCGACGCGACGCCGCGCATCGAGACCGTCGTGTTCGAGAGCCCGCAGCCGGGCCCCTACCGGGTGGGCGTGGACTTCCACACGCCGTGCGAGGGCCACGAGGGCCCCGCCCCCTTCGCCGTGCGCGTGGTGCACCCGGGTGGGCAGGCGGAGGCGCAGGGCTCGCTCGAGCCCGAGCACTTCGAGCCCATCGTGCTCGAGCTGGAGCTGGCTCCCGCGCCCTGATCATGCCTTGGCGCTGGGCCGCGCGGAGACCGCCTCGTGCCAGCGCGCCAGGTGCTTCTGCTCGGGGGCGATGCGGATGTCCGTGACGCGTCCGAAGTCGATGCCGACCAGGGCGGTGATGTCGGCGATCGTGTAGCGGTCGCCCGCCACGAACTCGCGCTCGGCCAGCACCGAGTCGAGCCACTCCAGGCGCTTGAGCGCGGCCTCCTTGCAGACCTGGCCGTACTCGGGCACCTGGGGGATGCGACCCTTGAAGAAGTCGTGCGTGTTGCGGAACGACTGCATGATCGGGACCGCGACCTCGAGCTCCATCCGGCGCTGCCACATCTCCACCACGGCCCGGTCCTGCGCGTCGGTGCCCATCAGCGGCGGCTCGGGCTGGGTCTCCTCGAAGTAGCGGCAGATCGCCACGGTCTCGGCCAGGCAGGTCCCGTCGTCGAGCTCGAGCATCGGCACGCCGCCCATCGGGTTCTTGTCGATGTAGGGCGACTTGCGGTTCTCGGCCGTGCCGATGTCGACCTGCACGGTCGGCACCTCGATGCCCTTCTCGGCCAGGAAGATGCGAACGCGGCGCGGATTCGGCGCCATCGCGGAGTCGTAGAGCTTCACGGGGGTCCTCCGAAGTGTGCCCGCAGTGTATCCACCCCCACCTCGCTCCGCCGGCTCGCAGAAGCCCCGATCCCGAGACCGCCCCGCCGGCCTGCCCACTTGGGACCGGAGCGAACAAGGTCGCCCGCGCAAGCGGAGGCGAAGCCGAAGCGCGCAGCGAGCCGCAGGCGAGCGAAGTCCATAAGAACGCCGCAAGCGAAGGCGAAGCCGAAGCGCGCAGCGAGCCGCAGGCGAGCGAAGTCCATAAGGACGCCGCAAGCGGAGGCGAAGCCGAAGCGCGCAGCGAGCCGCAGGCGAGCGAAGTCGATACGGCCTAGAACGCCCCGAACGTGAAGTACTGGATCGCCAGCTTGCCGGCCGTCTTCAGCAGCTTGGCCATCTGCTCGCGCGGGCTCGGGCCGCGGAACTCGGGGCACAGCTTCGCCCTGCGGTAGGCGAGGCGATTGATGTGCTTGAGCGTCGCGAGCTCCCAGAGCTCGTTGTCGCGCTCCTGCGCCATCTCCACGACGCCTTCGAAGTGGGTGATCTGCCGGGTGAGCTTGCGGCACTCTCCGCGGTGCGGCTTGGCGGCCTGCACGGGGCCGGCGGTGGCGACCAGGATCACCAGTGCGCAACTGGCCAGCAGGCGGGCGGCAAGTGTCCCTCGATGCATGACGTCCCCTCGCGGTGGGCCGACGGGCCCACACATCTATCGGTCGGACGTCGGATCGGGTGAAGGGCTGGAGCCGTCCTCGGGCAGCGGGATCCCGCTGTCGCGCAGCACGGTGAGCGCCGAGAGCAGCGGCTGCCCCTCGACGTCGACGAAGCGGGTCTGCACCCAGGCGTTGCGCCCGCGGCGGAACTGGAGCTCGCTCTCGATCACGAAGCGGGGGCCTTCGATCGGCTCCAGGTAGTCGATGCGCATGTTGACCGTCGCCAGCCAGCCGCGCCGCCCGTCGCGCGGCTCGCCGGCGCGCAGCGTATGGATGGCGACGAGGTCGACGTAGGTGGGCGCGAAGCCGCCGAAGAGCTGACCGCGCGGGTTGCGCAGGCGGTCGGGCAGGTGCACGTCGAGACGGAGACAGCCGGGGCGCTCCTCGAGCACGCGCCATTCGTGCGCCTCGAGCAGGTCGCCCGCGCCGTGCCCACGGCCCATCAGCCGCCCGGGCGGAGCGCTGCGCCAGGCGAAGCGCGAGACCGGCGCCGAGGCCTTGCTCACAGCGCCGCCACCAGGTGCTGCGCCGAACGCCGGGCCAGCGCCATCCCGGTCAGCATCGGGTTCACCGCGGGTGAGAGCGGGAACACGCTGGTGTCGGTGACGTACAGGTTGTCGAGGTCGTGGGCGCGGCCGGTCTCGTCCACCACGCCGCGCGCGGGATCACCCGACATGCGCAGCGTGCCGAACACGTGGGTCGAGGCGACCACCATGCGGCCCGGGCCGGGCGGATCGCGGCGCAGCACCTCGGCCTCCTCGAGCGAGTGCAGCTCGTCGGGGATGCCGTGGATCCCCGGCAGGATCTTGACCGCGCCGGCAGCGAAGAAGACCTCGGCCAGGGTCCAGACCGCGCGGGCGAGGATCTTCGCGTCCTCGCGATGGAACTGCCAGCGCAGGTCGGGCTCGAGGCTGCGTCCGCGCTCGCGCACCCGCCCCTGCGAGCGGTGGCAGCTCGCGATCGCGTCGAACACGCTGGCGTGGCGCATGTCGAGCAGCTGCTGCTTCAGCTGGTGGCCGAAGCCCGGCATGCGCACCGCCAGCACGCCGGGCGGCGCCCACAGCGTCTCGAGCTTGAAGCGCTCGCGCAGGAAGTGCAGCGACTGGTAGCCCTGCGTGGCACCGAACACGGGATCCACCGGGTCGGGGAACACCCCGAGCACCGAGACTCCGGGGTGGAACTGCAGGTGCTGGCCGACCCGTCCGGACGAGTTCGCCAGGTTGCCGCTGCGCTGGAGCAGGATCGGGCTGGCGAGCACGCCGGCCGCCAGCACCACGGAGCGGGTGTTCACGCGGAAGCTCGCCCCGGGCGGGCCACCGAAAGGCGCCACGACCCGGCCGGAGACGGCGGTCACGCGCCGTCCCTCGCTGTGGATCTGCTCGACGCGCACCGAGGTCAGCACCCGCGCGCCCAGCCGAAGCGCCGCCGGCACGTAGTTCAGGTCCACCGACTGCTTGGCGCGGGCGCGACATCCCGTGAAGCACTCGCCGCTCCCGCGGCAGCCCACCGCGTTGCGCGGGCACGGCTCGGCCGAGTAGCCGAGCGCCTTGCAGCCGTCGCGGAACAGCAGGTTGCGCGGGCCCTGCACGCTGTCGGGCGTCGGCGCGATGTGCAGGAACGACTCCACGGCCTCGTAGTGCGGGTCGAGGTCGGCGCGGTTGGTCCGCTCCAGGTCACTCTCGGACGCCCACTCGTCGAAGCGGAACTCGGGCGTCCGGTTGCACATCGCCGAGTTCACGAGCGAGCCGCCGCCGAGCGCGACCGCCTGCATGGTGGGCATCACGTAGCCCCGCGTGAAGCGCAGGCCACCCTCGCGCATGGTGCGGGCCATCGACAGCGAGCCGTCCAGCTCGAAGTCCGCCGGGGTGAAGGGGGGCCCCTCCTCGAGCAGCACCACCCGCTTGCCGGCGGCGGCCAGCTCGTAGGCGGCCACCGCCCCGCACGGACCCGAGCCGATCACGACCGCGTCGGCCTCGTCGGTGAAGTCGCCCCGGTAGTCCGCCAGGACGCCGATCTGCCCGGGCCACTCGCGCGGATCGGTCACGGGGCCTCTCCGGCGTAGTCGGGGTGGAGCGGGCCGTGCGGGTCGAGCGGCTCCGACGGACCGGCCCGCCGGTCCTCGGGCGCGAAGCGGATGCTGTCGCGCGGCTCGCCGATGCGCGGGTACAGCAGGTCGGCGTCGACCACGGGCGACTCGAACTCGAGCGGCGCGAGCCCCATCGCGCGCAGCACCGCCGGTGAGCCCAGGTAGCCCATCGTGAGGATCGTGCGCAGGCTCGCGAACGCGATCCGGCGCAGGCGCAGGCGGCTGCGACCCCACGACTCGAGGAGCGCGGCCCGCTGCTCGGCGTCGAGTGCGCTGAAGCGGCGCCAGCCGGCCCAGCCCGGCGCCGGGAACAACAGGGTGGCGTGCTCGAACAGCACGAACAGCAGCCGGATCAGGATCCGGTTGCGGCCCGGCAACGCGTCGAGATAGGCGTCGACATAGCCCTCGACGCCGGCCTCGCTCGCGGAAGGCTCGATGGCACCCCCGGGCGGAAACACCGCGTCGGCGGCAGCCGCGACCAGCGCCGCCTCGCGGGGCGCGAGCTGGCGGTAGCGCCGCGCGGGCCGCGGGTAGCCGAGCGCGAAGCGCCAGGTGCCCCACAGCACGAGCAGTCCGATCACGAGCAGCGTCCACTTCATCGCGCGGAGCATAACCGAGCCGCCCGCACGGGCCTGGGGAATCGAGGAGGGCGGCCCGAGCAGCCCTCCCCCCCTCCGCATGGCGTGGACGGCCGGATCTCCCGCGCCGACGAGCCCATCTCCGGCGACCGGCCCGGGGCAGGGAGCGCGGTGTCCCGCTAGCAGCCCGTTGAAGAACCCGGACCGAGCCTGGCGCGCGAATTCGGCCCGAGATCAAGGCGCGAAAACGCAGCCATAGCCGTAGCTACGGCGAGGTTTCGCAACGCAGAGCTCGGGCCGAAGGCGCGTGCCAGGCGACGGGAGGGTTCTTCAACGGGCTGCTAGCTGCCGCCTGCGAGGCCCAGCGCCGCGCGCAGGTCCTCGGTCGAGTCGACGAACCGGACCTCCGACACCACGAGGGCCGAGAGCCGCAGGATCGTCGCCTGCCCGTCCTTCGCCGGGAACGCGCGCGTGGCCGTGCCGTCGCGATCGAGCAGGGTCGGATAGGGCCGCTCGCGCATCTTCGGGATCGCGCTCATTCGGGCGATCAGGCCCGGCATGCCGCTGATGTCCGCGACGTAGACCCCGCGGTTCGCCGCCAGCGCTTCCGGGTGCTCGGCGAGCACCTCCTTGATGAGGCCCCCACCCGCCATGTCGCGCGCGAACAACACGACCTCCACGCCCGCGTCGAGCGTCCACTCCTGATCGAACTGGTCCGCGAGCGTCACGCGCTCGAGGCGACTCCCGAGCGTGTACTCGGCGGGCCGCGGGGGAGAGCTGCACGAGAGCGTGAAGGCGAGGACGACTGCCATTGCCGAGCTCGCACGAGTCGCAGGGCGGGACCTGGTCGAACGATCACCCATCGGGAGGGCCTCCGGCTTCCGAGACCCTTGGAGCACGGCCGGATCGCCGTGAACGGCGTTCGCGGCGGGCCACGGGCCTGCGCACGGCTCCCGAGACCCTGCTCGACGCGATCCGCCGCGGTGTCGTCGAGAAGCGCGCGCAGGTCGAGCGCCTGAACGACGTTGCGGATCCCCCGCCCATGCTGGCGGACCTCGACCTCGCGCTCGCTGCACCGCCAACCCAGCCGCGCTGCGGATCAGTGGAGCTTCTTGATCAGCGACTTCAGGCGGAAGCGCGAGTTGCCCGCCGTGCGGTCGTTGGTGATCGGCGTCACGGTGATGTAGCCGTCCGCGAGGGCCTCGGTGTCCGAGTCCTTCACGTCCTCCTCGTCCCCGCTGCCGGGTCCGGGCGCGGGGATGTAGATCCCGGGCTCGATCTCGACGTACTCGAGCGACGCCGAGGAGGCCTGGCCCTGCACGGTCAGCTTCACGCCCTCCACGTCCTCGGGCGCCAGGGTCGGGTAGTTGACGTTGAGGCCGAGGCCGTCGGGCAGCAGGCCGGACTCCTTCTTGAGCGCGCCGGGCTTGATCTCGAGCCGGGCGATCAGCTTCACCGCGAACGCCGCCACGTTCTCGTAGTGCTCGACGAACGCCGGGTCGGTCTCCGGGACGTCGGGCGGGTCGCTGCTGAAGGCGATGGACGGGACGTCTGCTGCGAGGGCCGCCGTGACGCCGCCGACGGTTCCGGAGAACGACGTCGCCGTACCGACGTTGGCGCCCACGTTGGTTCCGGAGACGACGAGGTCGGGCGCCTCGCCGCCGAGGGTCACGGTCAGGCCGAAGATCACACAGCTGGCGGGCGTGGCCGGAATGGGAACCCGGTCCCCGGTTCCCACCTCCTCGTCGAGGGCGATCAGCGCATAGTCCTGTGCCCCGACCTGCACCACGTTGACCGGCGTCAGGTCGATCTTGGCGCTGCTCCCGCTGCGCTCGCCGAACGGCGCCACCACCGTCACGTCGTGGCCCGCGCCGCGCAGCGCCGCCGCCAGGGTCTGGATGCCGACGGCCTGGAAGCCGTCGTCGTTGGTCATCAGGATGTCGAGAGCGGCCGCCGCGCCCGGAATCGTCCCGAGCCACACAACCGAGATCGCCGTCACCAGAAGTCGCTTCATCGTGGGGTCCTCCTCGTGGAAGCGCTGCCGCGCACCGACGATTCTCCCACGACACCCGCGTGTTTCCAACCCGAATCGAGACCGCCCGGATCAGCCCGCCGCGGCCAGGATCAACGCGATCGTCTCGTCGTCCACCCCGGCTTCGGTGAGGACCGCGAGCGTGTCGGCGCCGAGCGCCGGGGCGGGCGCGGTTCCCGGCATGTCGTGGCCGCTCATGCGCAGCGGGGGCGCGACGGTGCGGAACTCGCCCCACTCCGGATGCGCGACGGTCGGGAAGCTGCCGTTCGCCGCGGCCTGCGGATCGGCCACCGCCTCGGCGACGGTGCGGACCGGCGCCCAGATCAGGCGGCGCCCGCTCAGCGCCTCGGTCCACTCGTCGAGGCTCCTGGTCGCGAACACCTCGTCGAGGCGCTGGATCAGCGCCTTCGAGTTGTGGAAGCGGGCCACGGCGCCCGCGAAGCGCTCGTCTTCCGCCAGCTCGGGCACGCCGAGCGCTTCGCTGAACGTGGTCCAGTAGCGGTCGGACTCGATCATCACCAGGAAGAGCCAGCGTCCATCGCCGCACCGGTAGTGGTTCCAGAGCGGGTTGCGGGCCTCGCGCCGATCGTGTCGCGGCGGCGATTCGCCGGTCACCAGGGTCACCGCGGCGTCGTTGCCCTCGATGTAGAACCCGATGTGCTGGAGATTCACGTCGATCACCTGGCCCTTGCCGTCGCGTTCGCGGGTGCGCAGGGCGGCGAGGATGCCGACCGCCAGCGAGAGGCTCGCGGAGTGGTCGCCCATGCCCGGCCGCTGGAAGGCCGGCGGTGCATCGGGCTCGTGCAGCTGATCCATCAGCCCCGTGCGCGCCCAGTAGCTCGAGTAGTCGAAGGCCGGCGCGTTCGCCTCCTCGCCCTCCGGGCCGTAGCCCGACAGGCGCGCGACGATCAGGTGCGGGTGCTTCTCGAGCAGCGTCTCGGGATCGATCCCGTACTTCGCCTGGCGCTCGGGGAGCATGTTCGTGAGCACGACGTCCGCGCCGTCGAGGACCTTCGCCAGCGCTTCGACGGCCTGCGGCAACGCCAGGTCGAGGGCGAGCGACTGCTTGCCGCGGTTGTCCATGTGGAAGTGCGGCGCGCCGCCGAAGTCGCTGTCGTAGCCGGCGAACCGCGGCAGGCTGTGGCGATAGATCTCGCCCCAGGGCACTTCGACCTTGATGACGTCGGCGCC
>JASJBO010000145.1 GCA_030066475.1 Myxococcota bacterium | reverse complement strand
CTCGCGGTCGCCGCGTGGGTGAGCACGCACGAGGGCTTCCGCGGGCAGTGGATCTCGGTGCGCGACCCGCTGCGCCCGGCGCTGGTCGGAGCCGGGCTACTGGCGATCGAGGCCGCGCGCGGGGTCGCGTGGGGGGGTCTGCGAGTGGCGCTCGCCGCGCTCGGGCTCGGCGCGGCGTTCGCGGCGTTCGGCTTCGCCGCGGACCGCGCCGATCTCGGGCGGCGCATCGACGCCGCGCGACCCGCTGCCGGTGCGCGGCCCGACGTGCTGCTGCTGCTGCTCGACACGCTGCGCGCCGACGCGCTGGGCGTGCACGGCGCCGCGCCTTCGCCGAGCCCCGCGCTCGATGCGCTCGCCGCGGAGTCGGTCGTGTTCGAGCGGGCGATCGCGGCGGCGCCCTGGACGGTGCCGTCGGTGATCGCCCTGCTCTCGGGCCGGCATCCCTCGAGCTTCGACCCGGACCGCGGCCGCCCGCGCCCCGACCTCCGACTCGCCACTGGCGTGCCTACCCTGCCCCAGGCCCTGCGCGCAGCGGGCTACCACGTGGCGGGCTTCACCAAGAACCCGTTGGTCGGGCCCGGCTCCGGGCTCGAGGCCGGCTTCGAGGTCTACGAGCACGTCGGCGGTGACGACGCCGAGCTGCGCTCGGGTGCCCAGCTCGTGGACGCGACGCTGCGCTGGGCGCGCGTCTTCGGGGCCTGGCGCCGCGACGGCGGCGACGCCCCCTTCTTCCTGTCCGTGCACTTCATGGACCCGCACGTCGACTACCTCCCGCCGCGCGCGTTCCGTTCGCCGGAAACCCGCGCCTACCGCGGGCCCTTCGACGGCCGCGCCGCGACCCTGCACCGCATGACCCGGAGCGGGCCCGGGCCCGCCGACGGGGAGATCGCGCAGATGCGGCGCCTCTACCGCGACGAGGTCGCCTACCTCGACGCGCAGGTCGCCCGCCTGCTCGCCGGCCTCACCGCGCTCGGCCTGCTCGACCCGCGGCAGAGCGTGCTCGTCGTCACCTCCGACCACGGTGAGCAGTTCGGCGAGCATGGCCGCTTCGAGCACGGCGACCTCCACGTCGAGAACGTCCACGTGCCGCTCTGGATCCGCGCCCCCGGCCTCGCGCCGCGCCGCGTGCCGCAGGTCGTGGCGGGCGTCGACCTGACGCCGACCCTGCTCGACCTGCTCGGACTGCCGCCGCTCGCCGGTCAGGAGGGGCGCAGCGTGGCGCCGCTCTTACGCGGCGACCCGCTCTCGGAGCGGCCCGCCGTCACCGAGTACGGCGGCGCCACCCGCGTCACCGGCGCGCGCTGGAGCCTGCTGCGCAACGGCGACGGCAGCGAGGAGCTCTACGACGGCGTCGCCGACCCGCGCGAGCGGGAGGATCGCGCGGGCGCCGCGACACCCGAGCGCGCCGTGCTCGAGGCGGCCCTGGCCGAGCACGCCGCGCGCCCCGTCCCCGACGCGGGACCCCCTGCCCGCGCGCGGCCCCTCGACCCCGCACTGCGCGAACGGCTCGAGCAGCTGGGCTACCTGGAGCCGCCGGACCCCCAGCCAGGACCGGAGCGCTAGCTCGGCCCGCCCACCGGCAGCGTCAGCACCGGCCCGCGCTCGTCGCTCTGCGTACCGAGCACCAACCGGAACAGCTCGGTCGCGACCATGAAGAAGTGACGCGTGCTGGAGTCGGCGTCGTCCAGGTAGTACCACCGGTCGCGGTAGCTCACCTGCAGACGGGCGTCCGGCTCGTGGGAGGCGGAGCGGACCTGGAACAGCGGCTGGATCCTCTCGACCAGCTCCGCGGCGTAGTCGATCGGAGGCGCCTCGCCGGACTCGCGGTGCTCCGGCGGCACCACGACGCCCCGCGCCAGGTAGATCAGGACCTCCATCAGCGAGCCGGTGCGGATCGCGATCTGGCGGTACCCCGCATCCGCCGGCTTGGGCAACGTGCCACGGAAGAGCGGGTAGGAGCGACCCGGCGCGAGGCCCAGCGCCTGCCGGATCGAATCGGTCTCCGGCGCCTCGGTGCGGAACACCAGCACGGGGTTCTCGGTGGGGCGCGTCAGGACGAGCCGCCCGTCTTCGGCCGGCTCGAACGAGTATCCCGAACGCGCCGCCTCGACGGCATCGCCGCCACTGACCTGCGACGTCTCGAGGGCGGCCGCGATCGGCTCGGTGCCGGGCACGAATCCGAACGCGAGATCGTTGCGCCGCTGGAGCGCGCCGATCCGCTCCGCCGTTGCCAGGAACGCTTCGTCCACCGGCCCGCTCGGGTCGTTCTGGAGGCCGTTCATCTGCTGGACGAGCAGCTGGAGCAGGATCTGGGCACTCCACTCGGCCGCGATCAGGCGGATCAGCGTATCGAGCGAGACGGGCTCGATCAGGCGCCGGGCGAAGGCCTCGCCGCGTTGCGGCGTGAACACGAAGGTCGGGCGCTCCGAGTACAAGGCCGTCGCGCGGCCGACGCCGAGCGCGTCGCCGCCCGCCGTCCCGCCCTCGGCCGCCACGCCGACGGAGAACGAGACCTGGGAGCTGATCGAGGCCGTCTCGAGGAACTCGATCGAATCGTGGTAGCGGAGCCGGACGATGTTGAGCAGCAGCTCCTGGTCGGTGGCCAGGCGGACGGCCTCGTTGTAGGCGATGCGCCCCTGCCGGAACTGACGCGGCCCGAAGTTGCAGCCCGCGACGAGCGCGGTCAGCAGACCGATCGACAAGATCCACGAGCCAACGCGAGACATCGCCGGCCCCAGTGCCCCCGAGCCGCAGGCGCTCAGCCCGGCGGCGGCCCGCCGCGGCCGCGGCGCTCGGGCAGGGCCTCGCGACAGCCGTCCGAGAGCTCGGCCTCGTGCTGGCGCAGGCAGCGCACCAGCCCGCGCTCGCCGGGCGTGAACCGGGCGCACGAGCGCGCGATCTCGTCCTGGCAGGCGGTCCGGATCCGCTGGAGCTCGCCCCGCATCTTGCCCCGGCGGCCCGTCACCTGGTTCCGGCAGGCCTCGGACAGCTCGTCGCGGTGCTCGCGGAGGCAGGTCGCGACGCCGCCCGGCGTGCCCTTGGCGTCGGCGCAGAAGCGCTGCACGTCGGCGTGGCAGGCTCCGGCGCTCGGCTGCGCGGGCGCCTTGGGGTACGGCTGCCCGGCCGCAGCGGGCGGCAGGGCCAGCAGTACGAACAGGACGAACGGGGCGAACCGGAGTGTCGGAGGGGAGGTCGTTGTCACGGTGCCCGGGACGATATGCAGCACCTCGTCGCGCGGCAAGTGGGGCCGCGCGAAGCGCCCCGGAAACTCCCCGCCCCAGGCGTTAGGCTCCCGGGACCGCGCCGGCGACGGTGCACACGGGAGGATCACCCCTTGAGCCAGGCCCCCAGTCCGTCCCCGACCGAGCAGCCGGCGTGGAAGTCGCTCGCGGAGCACCGCGCGAAGATCGAGGGCCTGCACCTGCGCGACCTGTTCCGCGAGGACCCGGAGCGCGGCGAGCGCCTGACGCTCGACGCCGTCGGGCTCTACCTGGACTACTCGAAGAACCGCACCACCGACCAGACCCTGGCGCTGCTGCTCGACCTCGCGCGCCAGAGCGGCCTGCGCGAGCGGATCGACGCGATGTTCCGCGGCGACCGGATCAACACGACCGAGGATCGCGCCGTGCTCCACGTGGCGCTGCGCGCGCCCCGCGAGGCCTCGATCGAGCTGGACGGCCACGACGTGGTGCCCGGCGTGCACGAGGTGCTCGACCGCGCGGCGGCCTTCGCGGAGCGGCTGCGCAGCGGCGACTGGAAGGGCCACACCGGCCGGCGCATCCGCAACGTCGTGAACCTGGGCATCGGCGGCTCCGATCTCGGTCCGATGATGGCCTACGAGGCGCTGCGCGCCTACAGCCACCGCGACCTGCGGCTCGGCTTCGTCTCGAACATCGACGGCACCGACTTCGCCGAGACGGTGCGCGACATGGACCCGGCCGAGACGCTCTTCATCGTGTGCTCGAAGACCTTCACCACGCTCGAGACGCTCACCAACGCGCGCACCGCGCGCGACTGGTGCCTGGCCGCGCTGGGCGACGAGGCGGCCGTGGCGCGCCACTTCGTGGCCGTCTCGACCAACGCCGACGAGGTGGCGAAGTTCGGCATCGACACCGAGAACATGTTCGGCTTCTGGGACTGGGTGGGCGGCCGCTACTCGTACGCCTCGGCCGTAGGCCTCTCGCTCATGATCGGGATCGGCCCGGAGCGCTTCCGCGAGATGCTGGCCGGCTTCCACGCCATGGACGAGCACTTCCGCACGGCGCCCTTCGAGCGCAACATGCCGGTGCTGCTGGCGCTGCTCGGGATCTGGTACGACGACTTCCTGGGCGCCGAGACCCACGCCGTGCTGCCCTACGACCAGTACCTGTGGCGCTTCTCGGCCTACCTCCAGCAGCTCGACATGGAGAGCAACGGCAAGCGCGTCGACCTCGACGGCAACCCGGTCGACTACCAGACGGGCCCGATCGTCTGGGGCCAGCCCGGGACCAACGGACAGCACGCCTTCTACCAGCTGATCCACCAGGGCACGAAGCTGATCCCCTGCGACTTCATCGGCTTCGCCCGGAGCCTGAACCCGCTGGGCCGCCACCACGACCTGCTGATGGCGAACTTCCTGGCGCAGACCGAGGCGCTCGCCTTCGGCAAGACGCGCGAGGAGGTCGTCGCCGAGGGCGTGCCGGCGGCCCAGGTGCCGCACCGCACCTTCCCGGGCAACCGACCGACCAACACGATCCTGGCCGCGCAGCTCGACCCGGCCACGCTCGGCAAGCTGGTGGCGCTCTACGAGCACAAGGTGTTCGTGCAGGGCTCGATCTGGCGGATCAACTCGTTCGACCAGTGGGGCGTCGAGCTGGGGAAGGTGCTGGCCCAGCGCATCATCCCCGAGCTCGAGAGCGAGAGCGACCCGGAGCTCGCGCACGACACCTCGACCAACGCGCTGATCCGGCGCTATCGGAGCTGGCGCTCTGGCTGAGCCCCGCTGGCCGACCGGGACGCGAAGTCTACGCTCGGGCGATGGGCTACTACGACCACCATCCGCTCGTCGTGCTGGACCAGCCGGTGTGCCTCACCGGCTTCCACGGCTCGCAGGTAGACCGCGCCGGCTCGCTGCTGGCGGCGCGCATGGGACTGCCCTGCGCCCAGCTCGACCGCCTGGTGGAGCATGCGGCCGGCATGTCGCTCGCCCGGCTGTGGCCGGAGAAGGGGCGCGACGAGGCCGCGCGCATCGAGGGCGAGCAGCTCGCGCGCGCGCTGCGCGAGCGCCCCTGCGGCGTCCTGGTGCTCGGAGCCAGCACCCTGCTCGATCCGGACAACCGGCGCCGCGTGCGCGAGGGCGGCCGGCTCGTGTACGCGGCCCGCCCGCTCGAGGCCCTCTATGCGAACATCCAGGCCGCCCGCGAGGAGTCGCCCGCCGTCTTCCCCGAGTTCGTGCTCACGGGTCCGCAGGACGAGCAGGCGCTCGTGCCGCTGCTCGCCGAGCGCGAGCCGGCCTACCGCGAGGCCGAGGTCCAGATCGAGGCCGGCGGCCTCACGCCGAACGGCCTGGCGAGCGCGATCCGGACGCGGCTCGGCTGGGACTGACGCGGAACCGACCTCGAGCTGGCGGGCCGAATGGCCGACGGCATACTTCGGGTCGGCGCCGATTTCCCCGCGGGACAGAGCGCGACCCCCGGAGCCGATCCGAGCCACCAGAGCCACCAGAGCCGACCGGACGACCTCTCGCCATGCCCCGACGCCTGTCCCGAGCCCTGCTCGCAACCGCACTGCTGGCCACCTCGCCGGCGGTGGCGGCGCGCGCGGACGCGCCGCGGTCCGAGGTGCTGGAGCTGGCCCGCCGCGCCTTCGCGTGCGCCCGGTCGCAGGGCCTGTTCGACGCGCCGCTGCTCACCGTGATCGACTACTCCCTGCCGTCGAGCCAGCGGCGCCTGTGGCTGCTCGACGTCGAGACGGGTGAGACCCTGCTGCACGACTACGTGGCCCACGGCCAGGGCAGCGGCGCCGACCGCGCCACGCGCTTCTCGAACGCGCCGGGCTCGCACCAGTCGAGCCTGGGCCTGTTCCGCACGGCCGAGAGCTACTACGGCCGCCACGGCCGCTCGCTGCGCCTGAACGGGCTCGAGCCCGGCGTGAACGACCGCGCGCGCGAGCGCGCCATCGTGATCCACGGCGCCGACTACGTGAGCGAGGCCTTCGTGGGCCGGCACGGGCGGCTCGGGCGGAGCTGGGGCTGCCCGGCCGTGCGTCCCGAGGTGAACGGCAGGCTGATCGACCGCATCGGCGGCGGCACCGCGCTCTTCGCCTACTACCCCGACCCCGCGTGGCTGGACTCCTCACGCTTCCTGCGCTGCCAGCCGGACGCGTAGCCTTGCGCCGCCCTCCCCGGGAGGCCCGCCCTACGGGCACCCCGCCTCGACCGCCGCCGCCCCGGCCGCGATCTCCCCGGCCGTCAGCACGGACGCGTAGCTCGCAGTGAGGTAGTCCTCGCAGCTGGCGTAGCCGTACTGTCCGGGGTCGCAGCAGCGCCGCGTCGTCCAGTTGTCCGGATGCACGAGCGCCAGCAGCGCGCGGTGGCGCCGCGACAGGCACGGGCCCGCGCTGCCGCACACGGCGGTGTGGGCGGGATCGCCGTAGAAGTCGAAGTCCGGCAGGAAGCCGGCGCTGGGGGCGGCGCGCAGGGTGGCGCTGTAGATGTCGTCGCCGTGCGGCACCACCTGCCGGGTGGCCTCGAGCACCGCCGTCGAGTGGCCGCCGCCGAACCACAGACCGGCGCGCGTCTCGTAGCCCGGGATGTTCACGCTGCGCAGCATGGCCAGCAGGATGCGCGTCATGCTGTGGCAGCCGCGGCGCGAGATGCGGCCCCGCTCGGCGGGCACGGCCAGCGCCTCCCAGGCGGTATAGGCGGTGTCCACCGGGTCCCACGCCGCAATCCCGTGCAGGAAGTTGGTCTCGGCGTCCGTGGTCCGCACCTCGTCGAGGATGCGCTCCACGGTGCTGGGGAGGTCGGGACCGATCAGGTCGTTCGCCTCGAGGAACGCGTAGACCTCGGCGGGCGAGTGGTCGACGACCGAGAAGAAGCCATGGCCGCCGCTCACCGGATCGAACAGCTCGTCCGGATCGAAGAGCATGGCGAGCTCGGCCTCGGAGTAGTCGGCAAGCTTCCAGGGCAGCACGTCCTGGAGGTCGAGCCAGATGGCGAGCGCGGCCCGTGCCGCGCGGATCTCGCGGACCTCCTCGTGCGTGAGCGCGACGGTAGGGCAGTACGCCGGCTCCACGCAGCTCTGCAAGGCCTCCGGCTCCGCCACCGAGAGCGTGCGCAGCACGGCGAGATCGAGGGTGAATGCGCAGAACGCGGCCCGCGTCTCGACGTCGAAGACGTCGATGGTGAGCGCGGCAACCGCGGGATGCTGCTCGAACCAGTCCCGGTAGGCGGGGCGGGGACAGTGTGGGGTGCAGGTCGTCGCCGACAGGAGCGGCGCGCACACCAGCGCGAGAAGGAGAGCCCGGATGCTCGTCGCGGTAGCCGGCCCGTTCATGCGGTGCCCTTCGCCCTTCAGTGTAGGCCAGCCGGGTCGCAGCGGGGAACCGGGGCGCGCGACGAAGAAGGGCCGGGACGGCAGTCCGTCCCGGCCCCCTGCAGAGCGCGCGTTCCGCCTAGTAGCGGTCGCGGCGGTAGCCGCCCCCGCCCCCGCCACCGCGGCGGTCCTGGGCCTCGTTCACCCGGATGCTGCGGCCGCCGAGGTCGCTGCCGTCCAGGGCGCGGATCGCGTCGTCCGCCGCGCTGGCCTCGTCCATCTCGACGAAAGCGAAGCCACGCGGGCGGCCGGTCTCGCGGTCCATGATGACGTTCACCGAGCTGACGCCGCCGTGACGACCGAACAGGTCCCGCAGGTCGTCCTCGGTGCTCGAGAAGGGGATGTTTCCGACGTAGATCTTCTTGCTCAACTGATTCCCTGAGTGCTCCGGGCCGAAGTCCGACCTGGACGCATCGATCGGCGGAACGCGCTCGGAACGTCCGAGTCCGCGTGCCCGCGGGCGATCTTCTGGCCTCCCAGCCCGACTGGACTGGGACGGAAAGGCAGATTCACTTGGGGACGATGGTGCTGGCAGGGACTGCGTGTCGGCCCGGTCGGGGAAAAGCCTCTCGGATTGGACGGTAGAGGACGCGCCAGCGAATGCAAACGGCCGCTCGGAAGCGGGCGCCTTCGGTGTGGTATGTTCCCCACCCGGCAAGCACCGGCTGACTCCCGAGTCCGACCGTTCGCTCTCCCGATTCCAACCGCTGCTGGCCCCCTGTCGTCGCGACGACGTCAGGTCGGATGTCCGATGCGCGGAGGAGCGAATTCGTGCCCGCTCGCGAATCGAGGTGACAGCTCCGCGCCGGCGCGGCACCCGGCGGGTGGTGTCGTGCGGGAACCACGCGTTCGGCGAGGGGCTCGTGTGTCGCTGCGGCGTCTCGTGGTGGGCGCACCAGGCCGCACCGAAGCCGTGCCCGCTGGACGCGCGGGGCCGCAACCGCCAGAAGGCGGACGATCCGAAGCCGGCGCCGGCGTCGTGAGCGGCCCGCTGGCTACTCCGCGCCGCCCTCGCGCAGCTTGCGCAGCACGCGCGCCTGGACCGGCGTGCTGGGCGGCACGACGTCGAGCTCGACGTGGCCCGCGCTCTCGCGCCACGCCTCGGGCACGTCGTGCAGGCTCTCGGTGAAGCGCACCGCGCCGGTCTCGTCGATGTACTGGTAGAAGACCTGCGGAGCGGTGGGCACCAGGATCTCGAGCGCCGCGATGCGCAGCGCCTCGAGCTCGGCGGCGGTCTGCGGCTGCGCCGGGATGCCGGCACTCACGGACGGCAGCGGCTGGTCGCTCGCCAGGGTGGCGCCGAGCGCGGCGACTCCCATCCCGACAGCCAGTCCGATCGCGGCGACGATTCCGTCTCTTCGCGTCATGGTCCCTCTCCTTCTCGCGCCGGTCCGGCCCCGGCAGATCGGTCGCAGGCCGGGTGCAGGTCCGGCCTCGAACCCGCAATCGGCAGGCGGCAGGGGAACTTGAGGGCCCCCCGAGGGACGGAGGCGAGTGTCCTACGGGCAGGGCACGGCGCCGGCGCAGGCCAGGCCCGAGGGGCCCGGCTCCGCCCCGAAGCCGGCGGGCGCCCCGTTCGCCGAGAGCGCGACCTGCGCGACCCCGTCGACGAGCTGGGCGTGCGCGGCGACGGGAGCGAGTGCGAAGGCCAGCAGAAGCGCGATCCGGCGCATCGGAGACCTCGCGGCCACCTTGCAGCAGCCGGGGGTGGGGAGTCAACATGGAGCGGCGCGGAGGGGCTGACACCTGGGGCCTCGAGCCCCCACCTTTCCCACAGGGGAACTCGCGGATGTCGAGTCGCACCAAGCTCTCGAGATGGCTCCAGCTCACGAGATGGCTCCTGTTGGGCGGGCTCCTCGGAGTCGCCAGCCCGGGCCTCGCCGACGTCGGAACCTGTCTGGACGAGACCGGCTACGCGCTCGAAGAGCTCAACAGCGCCGCACGCGGCGCCGGGGCTTTCGAGGAGGCCACGGCCGGGGTCAGCTGCGACCCGCCTCGGCACGTCGAGGTCTCCATCGCCAGCGGCAGTGGGACCGGGATCGCCAGCTACTCGGCCGGACCCGGCGTGCGGGTCGGCACGGGGGCGCTGGGCATCCCGAACCAGAACGACGTCTTCGAAGGGCGCGTCATCATCGAGCAGACCTTCGAGTTCTCGGTCGTCCCGGACGAGCCGAGCGCGACGGACCCGCTGCCCATCACGATCGTGGCGCGTCATCGCTTCGGGACGGTGAGCACGGAGGTCAGCGGGCGGGGCTCCGCGTTCGTCGAGCAGCTCGGCGAGTACGCGCTTCGCCAGCTTCGCTTCGACGGTCCCGGGGTGGGGATCGCACCGTGGAAGTACGAGGGTCCGGTGCCCGGCGCGGGCGAGGTGGTCGACATCGTCAAGGAGGTGGACGTGCCGGTCCGCACCCCGCTCTTCTTCCGGGCGTTCCTGCGGAGCAGGAGCACGGCCTGGGGCAGCACGGTAGGAACCGGGAACTCGGCCGCATCCACGCTCAACTCCGAGGTAACGTACGCGATCTTCACGGACGCGGCCGCCTCGATCGTCTTCGTCGCGGAGGAGCCCCCGGGCCTCGACGTCCTTCCGGCCCCCGAGCCGGAGACGGCGTGGGGGCAGATCGTCGCCGCGGCTTCGCTTCTGGCGCTGCGACGCCGCTCCCGGGCGAGCGCGAGCTCACCAGCGACCGAGAGGACTTGAGGGCGATCGGACGCTTCGCTTCCTTCGGCCGGGATGCCCGACGTGTCGCTGCGCCGCCGCCTCCAGGACGCCGTCCGGCCCAGCACGACGCGGAGCGTTCCCGCGCTCGTCGCGAAGTCGGTGCTGAACGCCCTGCTCTTCTTCGGGGTGTTCATGTTGGCCTTGCCGTGGCTGGCGCACCGTCTGCTTCCCACGCCGCTCCCGCTGCCCCCGGCCCTCGGCGAGCCGCTGGCGGCGCTCCTGGCCGCCGCGGGCTTCCTCGTGTGGGGCTGGTGCCTGGTCTCGTTCAGCCGCGTGGGGGGCGGCACGCCCCTGCCGGCCGACGCACCCCGCCACCTGGTCACCAGCGGTGCGTTCTCGTTCCTGCGCAACCCGATCATGGCCGCCGAGCTGGCCGTGATCTGGGCCCTGGCGCTGCACGTCGCGAGCTGGGGTCTGGCGGTCTACGCATTCGCGATCACCATCGCGGCCCACCTGTCCGTGGTGCTGGTCGAAGAGCCCGAGCTGCGGCGGCGCTTCGGTCCCGAGTACGAGACCTACTGCCGCGACGTGCCGCGCTGGCTGCCGCGGCGGCGCGACGCGACGACCTGAGCCCGAGCAGGTGACGGCCGCTGACGGCCCGGCTCTCGCGGCTCAGCGGCCGTGCGGGGGGATCGCCAGCGCCTCGATCGCGCACTCCTCGCGACCGGCGAGCAGCACCAGCGGAGCCCCGTTCTGGCGGTACTCCATCGAGGCCGTATTGCGGCTCGCGACGTCCTGACACGGAGTGGAGCTCCCGATCCAGGCCTCGATGTCGACGCCGCCCGGGATCGCGACCATCGGCGTCAGCGGGAAGCGCCCGTGCAGGAAGGAGAACTCCTCGTCGGCGCCGAGCACGCGGTAGTGCGCGGGGGCGCGCGGGCGCCCGGGGCCGCGCAGGCCGGTGCCCTTCCCGCCCTGGTCGCGCAGCGCCTCCAGCTCGAAGGTGCCGTTGCCATGACACACCGCGTCGGGCCTTCCGCCTTCGGCGCGCACCTTGCCGAAGGTCCCCTCCTTCGCGTACTTGAGCGTCCGGCCCGGGGTCAGCAACTCGCGGCAGGTCGAGTTCGCCGGAAACAGGAGTCGCACGGTCTTGCTGCTGCCCTCGAAGCGCACGTCGAGATAGCCGCCCCGTTCCTCCACCACGCTGACCTGCTTGGTCCAGACCAGGCCCGGCAGGCCGGCGGTGAGTCCGGTCGCGACCTTCTTGGCCGACGCCTTGGGCGAGTCCGCACCCACGCAGCCACAGAGCAGCGCGCCCAGCAGCAGCGCCGTCGGAAGCAGCTCACGTCGGACCATCGTCGACCTCCCGGCGCCCGGCTCGCTCCGTGACGGCGCGGCCGCTCAGCCTCGGAGCGTAGCGCCTTCAGCGGGTGGAGAAGGCGCTCTCGAGCTCGACCAGCACGCGTGCCTCACGGCGCGACACGCTGCCGACGCCGAGTAGACCGCCGGCCGACTCGGCGACGCCGCGCGCGCTGGCGAGCAAGCCGTCGCGCAGGCGCATGCGCGACTCGACGCTCAGCTCCGCGCACACGGCGGCGACGGCGTCGCGCCAGTTCGCGCGCAGCTGCGGGGTCGGCGGACGGTCGAGCCAGACACCGAGCCGGTGCAGCAGCGCCGGCTCGGCGGGCGTATCGCGGCCGGCGGCGACGGCGAGCACGGCCTGCCGCTCGCCTGGCTGCAGCCGCCCGTCGGACCACGCCACCTCGACCAGCGGCAGCAGCGTGAGGGCGGCGACCACGTCGGGTCGGAGACCGAGCGCAGCGAGCAGGAGGGCGGACTCGGATCCGGGCGTCCCGCCGTCGGCCTCGGCCGCTGTGTGAGCGAGGGCCGCGCGATCGGCCGCGCCGTCGTCGCCGAAGAAGGCATCGGCCAGCGCCCGGCCGGCGCGCTCCAGCCGTCCGGCGTCACGACGCGGATCCGGAAGGGCCGGCGCGTGCGCGACCGTGCCCGACGCCGCGTCGCGCAGCCCGGAGGTGGCGCGCGCCAGGCGGTCGGCCGCGATCTCGCTCAGGTTCCGGTAGACCACGGTGGCGATGCGCGGGTAGCGCCGCGCGAGCTGGTCGATCGATTCCTGCGTGAAGCGCAGCAGGCGCGCGTCGCGCAGCGCCTCGACGTCGGCGCTGCGCGCCAGGTGCAGCAGCCCCACCTCACCCAGCGCGTCTCCGCGCTCGTGCCGGGCCAGCTCGAGCCGGCCGGTGCCGTGCGCGGTGGAGGTCCGCAGCCGGCCGTCGAGCACGGCGTAGACTGCCTCGCCCGGCTCGCCCTCGCGGAACAGGTGCTCGCCCTCGCGCACGTGGACGACACTCGCCAGCAGCGCGACGATGCGCGCCTCCGAGGCGCGCAGACCGCGCAGCAGCGAGATCGAGCGGTGCGGGTCGCGCCCCAGATCGACGCTCAGCAGGTCCCAGAGTGTGGCGATGCGCAGCCGCGCACACAGTGCCGGGGTCACGAAGAAGTCGGTCAGCCAGGCGAAGCCCAGCGCGAACGAGGCCATCGCGCCCAGCTCGACCTGGCTGCGCAGCTCGCTGGTGGTGAGCACCAGGAAGCCCGCCACCAGC
Organism: Myxococcota bacterium; assembly: GCA_030066475.1. The sequence goes on along the minus strand of JASJBO010000145.1, from coordinate 1,097 downwards.
GCCAGCGAGGTGTAGGTCACGGGGCGCCCGACCGCCTGGAGCGTGGTGACGGTGGCGCGCTCCTCGTCGGCGCTGCGCCGCACCTCGCGGATGAAGCGCGAGAAGTAGTGGATCGTGTCGTCGACGGCGATGCCCAGCACCATCGGCGCCACCAGGCTGATGCCGGGTCCCAGGCGGATCCCCAGCGCGCCGAGCGCGCCGAAGAAGGCGGCGACCGGCAGCACGTTCGGGATCAGCGCGACCGCGCCGATCCGGAACGAGACGAACAGCGCGGCCAGGATCGCGTAGATGATCCCGAGCGCCGCGAGCACGCTCAGCGTCTGCCCGCGGATGATGTCGTCGAGCGCGCCCGCCAGCACCACGCTGGTGCCGGTGACGCGCCCCTGGAGCGAGGCGGGCAGCTCCGCCAGGCGCGTCTCGATGCGTTGGACCAGCGCGGCGACGTCGTCGGAGTCGATCACGCGCGCCCGCAGGTGCAGGCTCGCGGTCCGGTAGTCGGGGTCGACGAAGCGGTCGAGCTCCTGGCTGCCGCCGAAGAAGAAGAGCTGGCTCACCAGGCGGCGGCTCTCGGGCACCGCGTAGGCGGCGGGGTCGCCGTCGCGGAAGCCGCGGTGGATCAGCTTGAGGGTGTCGACCAGCGAGGCCGTCGCGCCGATCTCGGGCTGGGCGCGCAGCCAGTCCTGGAGCTGCTCGAGCACGCGCAGGTTGGCGGGGTCCTTGAACGCGTCGAGCGATTCGGACTCGACCACGACGTAGAGGGGGTTGGCGCCGCCCAGGTGGCGGTTGACCGCCTCGAAGTCGGTGCGGACGGGCGCGTCGGCGGCGAACTTGCTGATCTGCTGGGTGCCGATGCGGAGCTGGCTCGCCCCCGCCAGCGACAGGGCGAAGACGGCCCCGGCGGCGACGAAGATCGGCCGGCGCCGCGCCAGCGCGAAGCGCCCCGCGCGCTCGGCGAGCCGCTCGAAGCCCAGCCCGCGGCGCCCGCGGCCCGGCCGCTCGGCGCGCGGGGCGACCGGCGGCAGCAGGGCCAGCACCGCCGGCGTGAAGCTGAGCGAGGCCACCATCGCCGCGACCACGCCGATCACCGAGAGCGATCC
>JASJBO010000114.1 GCA_030066475.1 Myxococcota bacterium | reverse complement strand
GGGCGCGCGCAGCGAGGCGAAGCCGAGCGAAGTCAGACAGCTTGCAAGCGCCCGCAGGGCGCGCGCAGCGAGGCGAAGCCGAGCGAAGTCAGACAGCCGGGAGCGTGCACGGCAGAAGCCCCTTGCAAGCGCCCGCAGAGCGCGCGCAGCGAGGCGAAGCCGAGCGAAGTCAGAAGACCGGCGGCGTGCACGGCAGAAGCCCCTTGCAAGCGCCCGCAGGGCGCGCGCAGTGAGGCGAAGCCGAACGAAGTCAACAGCCGGAGCTAGCGGCCTTCGAAGGTGGGCTCGCGCTTCTCGACGAACGCCTTGACGGCTTCGCGGTGGTCGCGGGTGCGGCCGGCGTGGACGTGGTGGGTGGCTTCGAGGTCGAGGCAGTCGCGGAGGCTGCCGCCGGTCTGCGCGCGGTTGAGGTTCTCCTTCATGTAGCGGTAGGCGACGCCGGGGCCGTGGGCGAGGCGGGCCGCCAGCTCGCGGGTCTCCTCGTCCAGGGCAGCGGCGGGGACCACGCGGTTGACCAGGCCCAGGCGCAGCGCCTCCTGGGCGTCGATCCGCTCGGACAGGAAGTAGAGCTCGCGCGCCTTCGCGGAGCCGACGAGCTGGGTCAGGAAGAAGGTGCCGCCGTAGTCGCCGCTGAAGCCGACGCGGGCGAAGGCGGTGGTGAGGATGGCGGTGTCGGCGGCGATGCGCAGGTCGCAGGCGAGGGCCAGCGAGAGGCCGGCGCCGGCGGCAGCGCCCGGGAGGGCGGCGATCGTGGGCTTCGGCATCTCGTAGAGCCGGCCCGCGGTGGCGCGTTGCGAGAGGCGCTGCAGGTGGATCGCCTCGTCGAGTCCGGTGCGGCGCGCGCCGCTCGCCTCGGCGTCGTGCGACTCGGACATGCCCTTCACGTCGCCGCCGGCGCAGAAGGCGCTCTCCGCGCCGGTGAGGACCACGCAGCCCACCTCGGGGTCGCGTTCGGCCGCGTCCAGTGCGCGCTCCATGCCCGAGAGCATGCCGCCCGAGAGCGCGTTGCGGCGCCGCGGACGGTTCATCGTGAGCACCGCGACGCGGTCCTCCACGTAGGCGAGCAGGTCGTCGCTGCCGGTCTCGATCGGTCGGCGTGCCATGGGGTCTCCTCGGCCGGGGAGCGCCCATGCTACCGCGCGTCAGCGCTCCGCCGCGTCCTGCGCCGGGCCGATGCGGCCCGACGGTCCGGGCGGCAGCCCGAAGCGGCCGCGCAGCAGGTCGAGCTCGGGGATGCCGACGCGACCACCGTTGTCGCAATCGGGGTCGCACTCGTTGCCGTACTCGTCGCCGTTCGTGTCGAGCTGGCTCGCGTTGGTGCGGTCGCGGCAGTCGTCGAAGGGATCGGAGCGGACGTCCGTGTCGCGGTCGATCAGCTCGGTCCCGGGGCCCGCACCGCCGACCCGCGAGGCCTCGAGTCGCAGGTGGAACGGACCCTCGGGGTCGGTGGGGACGTGGATCGCGAGCCAGTCGCCGGCCTGGCACCCCCGGGTGCCGGGCGGCCTTGACGTGGGGGGCCGCCGAATGCGAGCTTGGAGGAACCGGGCCTGCTCCTGCCACGAATCGAGAGGTCTCCATGCCGATCCCCTCCACGCTCCGCGCCCCGGCGCGCCTCCTGGCCGCCGCCAGCGTGTTCCTCGCCGGCAGCGCCGGCGCCGAGGTCTACCCGACCGACCGCTGTGTCAGCGACAAGATGCTCGCCGCCGCGCGCACCTGCTTCACGGCGTTCCACGCCGAGGCCCTGGAGCTGCGGCGCTCGCACCTGCCGCTGCCCCCGATCGACGCGGCGCCCGGCATCGAGGCGCGGCTGACGCGGGTCTGGGAGGCGGCCGAGGCCGTGTCCTCGTCCGAAGGCGTCGACTGCGCCCAGACCACGGCGACGTCGGACGCGCTGACCGACCTGCTGATCGAGCAGGCGGACGCCTTCGCGGCGCTCGTCAGCGGGGGGCTCGACCGGGATCGTGGCAAGGACCGGCGCTGCGGCGCCCGGATGATCAGCCGCGCCGGCTACGCCTGCTTCCAGCTCCTGCACGCCGAGAGCCGGCACCTGGTCGAGCGCGACATCGATCGCGACCGCAGCGCGCTCGGCGAGCGCGAGACGCGGGCGCGCGCCAAGCTCGATCGCCGGCTCGATCGCGACGCGCAGAAGTGCCAGCCCGACGCGGGTCCCGACGAGCTCGCGGCGGCGCTCGACGAAGCCGTCGAGAAGATCTCGACCGCGCTCACCGTCTCGCCCCGGGTCTCGACCGAGTGGACCGGAATCACGCCGGAGCCGGTCGAGTACGAGGGCGTGCTGCGCAGCCCGATCTGCTCCGGGAAGACCCCCTACCACTACTTCGTGAAGCGCGGCACCGAGAACAAGGTGCTGCTCTACTACCAGGGCGGCGGCGCCTGCTGGGACTACACGACCTGCATCGGCATCCCGATCTACAAGCGAACGGCCAGTCTCGACGGCGACAACCCGGCCGACGTCTCCAGCGGCTTCGCCGACTTCTCCAACCCGGAGAACCCGTTCCGTGACTGGAACATCGTCTTCATGCCCTACTGCACCGGCGACGTGCACTGGGGCGACGTCACCTTCACCCACGAGATCCCCCCGTTCCTCTCGGGAGACATCGAGCACCGCGGCTTCACCAACGCCAAGGTGGCGGAGAAGTGGGCGCGCGAGCACTTCGTGAATCCCGACCAGGTGTTCGTCACCGGCTCGAGCGCGGGCGCCTACGGGGCGGTCGTGAACGCGCTCCAGTACCTCGAGAACGTGTACCCCTCGGCCGACTTCGCCGTGCTGGGCGACGCCGGCAACGGCGTCATCACCCAGGAGTTCCTCGAGAACGACCTCGCCAAGTGGGGCATCGAGAACAACCTGCCCGAGTGGATCCCGGGCCTCAACGTGCCGCTCACCGAGCTCACAGCGGCCGACCTGTACATCGAGTCGGCGAAGTTCTACCCGCGCGCGCGCTTCGCCACCTACACCTCCGCCTACGACGGCGGCACGGGCGGACAGTCCGGCTTCTTCCAGGTGATGCGCAACATCGAGCAGCCGCTCTTCTGGTTCAACTGGTGGGAGTCGAGCTGCGCCTGGAACGAGGAGATGCTGGCGCTCAACGCGGCGGCGTCCGCCGGGGCCGACAACTTCCGCTCCTACGTCGGGACCGGCTCGAACCACACCATGTGGGGCAGCTCCCGGGTCTACACCGACACCACGGGCGGCGTGCCGCCCCTGGTCGACTGGATCCAGGCCATGGTCGACGGCAGCGACGCCTGGGTGAACGTCCAGGCCGACGACTTCGGGCTGCTGCTGCCGGGCCACCCGCGCCCCGATCCGCCGCTGGCGCCGTTCACGGCCGAGGGGCGCATCGTCTGCGACGGGTCGTAGCCCGGCCTCAGCGGCGGTAGTCGAGCGGCGGGTCTCGGTCGCCCAGCATCGGCGTGTAGCGGAAGTTCGCGCCGCGCCGCCGCTCGAGCTCGCGGCGCGCTGTCTCCAGCAGCTCCGGGTCGCGGAACAGATCGACGGCGGTGAGCGCCAGCACCTGGGCCGCCACGTGCATGCCGCGCTCGCCGATCCCGGTGCCGCCGGCGGCGACGGCCTGCCAGCTGTGCGAGGCGGTGCCCGGCACCCAGGTGACCACCCGCAGCCCGGCGGTGGGCGCGACCCAGCTCACGTCGCCGACGTCGGTGGACGCCTTCCAGTGCTGCATGGCGAACGCGTGGATCTCGCGCTCGGCGCCCTCGCGGCCCGCGCCCTCTGGCAGGTGGGCGCGCAGGCTCGCGGCGAAGGCGCGCTCCTCGTCGCCCCAGACCGGGCCGCCCACGCGGCGCAGGTTGGCGTCGACCGAGCGCGCCAGCGTGTCGTTGGGCAGCAGGCTGTGGTTGCCGTGGATGATCTCGGACTCGACCTGAGTCCCGGTGCCGAGCGCCGCGCCCTCCGCCGCGGCTGCCACGCGGGCCCAGATCCGGTTCAGCTCGGCCGGATCGGGATGGCGCACGTAGTAGAACACCTCGGCCCGCTCGGGCACCACGTTGGGGGCCTCGCCGCCGCGCGTGATCACGTAGTGGATGCGCGTCTCCTCCGGGACGTGCTCGCGCAGCAGGTTCACCATGTGGTTCATGGCCTCGACGCCGTCGAGCGCCGAGCGGCCGCGCTCGGGCGCCATCGCCGCGTGCGCGGCCTCGCCGGTGAAGCGGAACTTGGCCGACTTGTTCGCCAGGTTCGACATCGGACTGGCGTCGTTGCGGTTGCTCGGATGCCAGTGCAGCACCGCGTCGACGTCGTCGAACAGGCCGGCGCGGGTCATGTAGACCTTGCCCGAGCCACCCTCCTCGGCGGGCGTGCCGTACACGCGCAGCGTGCCGCCGGTGCCGCTGTCGTCCAGCCAGGCGCGCACCGCGACCGCCGCGGCGACCGAGCCGGCCCCGAACAGGTGGTGGCCGCAGGCGTGCCCGGCGCCGCCGTCGGCCATCGGCTGGCGCTGCGCCACGGCGGCCTGGGACAGGCCGGGCAGGGCGTCGTACTCGGCCAGGATCGCAACCACCGGCCGTCCCGATCCCGTGCTCGCGACGAACGCCGTCGGCAGGCCGGCGATGCCGGACTCGATCTCGAAGCCCGCCTCGCGCAGATCGTCCTGGAGCAGCGCCGCGCTGCGGGTCTCCTGGTAGCCGAGCTCGGCCCAGGCGAAGATCTGGAGTGCGTTGGCCGCGGTGCGCTCGCGGCGCGCCGCGACGGCCTCGCGCACGTCGACCTCGGCGCCCGCGGCGCCGGCGAGCGAGAGCAGCGCCAGGGCGATGCGTGTGGAGCGCAAGCCGGTCCCTCCTAGATGCGGCGCAGCGCCAGCGGACCCAGCAGGGCGCCGACCACGGCGAGCCCGAGCACGGGCGCCACGTGGTGCGTGAGGATGTGCTCCGGGATGTACATGCAGGCGAGCTGCATGAACACGCCGGGCAGGGCGCCCGCGGCGGCCCCCAGCAGCGCGCCGGTCCAGGCGCGCGACAGCGGCGCCAGCCGGCGCGCCAGCCACAGGCCGGCTGCCAGCGGCGGCGCCCCGTAGAGCAGCACCTGCAGATAGCAGCCCTCGCGCTTGCCCAGCATCGAGGGCTCGAGCGCCGGGTCCCAGAGGCCGTAGAAGTAGGCGCCCGCCCACGCAGCCAGCAGCGCCAGGGCCGGCGCGACGCGCCGCGCCAGCGGACCCGGCTGCGGAATGCCCAGCCGCAGGGCGGCGGCGATCGCGAGACCGCCCGCGACCACGCCCAGCAGCGTCTCGCCGAGGAAGCGCGGCGACGCCAGCAGCTGGGCGCCCGCGCCGGGCCGCAGCGGCGCGCTGGCCAGGATCGCAGCCACCACGAAGAGCCACCCACCGGCGAGCCAGCCCAGCGCGCGACCCGCGGTACGACCCGGACTGCGGACCGGCGCGAGGTCGGCCGCGAGGTCGTCGATCAGCGCGCGGCGCGGTCGCGTCACGACTCCGAGCCCTCCCGTTCGAGGATGCGCCGCGCGGCGCGCAGGGCGCGGTGCACGCGGGTCTTCATGGCGCTCTGCGAGACTCCGGCGCGCTCCGCGGCCTCGGCCAGCGAGTAGCCCGCCAGCTTGGTCAACGCGAGTGCCTCGCGCTGCTCGGGCTCGAGCCTGCCGAGCAGCGCGCCGGCCTCGAGACCGGCGGTCGGGTCGGCGCTGGCGGGGTCGGCGACCGCCGCGAGCTGGTCCGGCTCGGTCCCCCGCTCGCGCTCGCGCACCCCGCGCCGCCGCAGCAGGTCGATCGTCTTGTGGCGCACGATCGTGAACAGCCAGGGCCGGAACGGCCGGCGCGGATCGTAGCTGGCGCGTGCGCGGTGCACCGCCAGCAGCGACTCCTGCACGCAGTCCTCGACGAAGTCGCTGCCGCCGAGCTGGGAGCGCACGAACGCCTCCACCGCCTCCGCTACCTCGTTCATCAGCTCGCGATAGGCCTGTGCGTCGCCCCGGTTGGCGCGCGCCATCCACTCGGACCAGCGCTGCTCCTCCTGCTCGCGCGGCGGCACGCGCGGATGCTGTCACGCGCGGCGCGATCGCGCCAACGCCCGGGCCGGGCGCCGGGCAGCGGCGCGTCCCGCGCGGGGGGAGCGCGAACCCGCGCCGGCCGGCTCACGCCGCCACGGGGCTCGGGGCCGACTCCTCGGCCTCGAGCGCCCGCCGCAGCGCGGCCCGCGCCCGGTGCAGCCGCGTCTTCACGGCGCTGCGCGTGGTGCCCATCTCGGCGGCGACCTCGCCGGTGTCGAGCTCGCACACGTCGCGCAGCCAGAGCACGGTGCGGTACGGCTCCGGCAGCTCGCGGGCCAGCCTCAGGACGCGCCGGCCGCGCTGCGCGCCGGCCGCCAGCGTCTCCGGGTCGCCCGGCGCCTGCGCCGCCGCCGCCGGCCCGGTCGCGTCGACCTCGTCGAGCAGGTCGCCCGCGGCGACCTCCGGCGTGCGGCGGCGCTTGCGCAGCCGCATCAGAGCCGCGTTGCAGGTGATGCGGTGCAGCCAGGTCGAGAGCCGCGCGTCCCCGCGGTAGCGCTCGATGTGTCGGAACGCCTGGAGGAAGGCGTCCTGCACCACCTCGTCCGCGTCGAGGTCGTTGCGCAGCATGCGCCGCGCGACGGCGCGCATGCGCGGCGCGTGCTCGGCGACGAGCCGCTCCGAGGCGCGGGGGCAGCCGCGTCGCGCGGCCTCCGCGAGCCTCCGGTCTCCTGCCAGGTGCGATCTCCGTCCTCGATCTCGATCGAGCTGCATCTGCATCCCTCCGGCGCGCTCTCTTGCGGCCTCTCTGCCGCCTTCGAGACCGGGTACGCACGAACAGCCCAAAAGGTCGCCGGCCGCTCTCCGATAAGGAGGCCGTGGCACTGCAGAGGCGACCGCGAGTGCGCTGTCGACTCCCGGCCGAGCTGCGCATCGGAAGGCGCGGCTCGTTGCGGGCGACGGTGGTGAGCCTGTCGGAGGGTGGGCTCGGCGTGGAGACCGAGCGCGCGCTCGAGCAGGGCGATCCGGTCGAGGCGGTCGTCCACCCGCAGCGCGGCCGCCACGCGGTCGCGGTGCCGGCCATCGTGTGGAACGTGCAGGCGATGCGCGCGCGCGATGGCTCGCAGCGCCGCTTCCTGATGAGCCTGCTGGTGTCGGAGCCGCCGCCGGCCTACCTCGCGCTGTTCGCGAAGCTGCTGGGCCCCGTGCGCGAGCCGACTCGCGCGCCGCGCAGCCGCAGCGAGCTGCTCGCCGCCTTCGACGAGTCGCTGCCGCGCTCGAAGGAGCCGATGGCTCCGCCCAAGCCGGAGCCCGAGGAGACGCTGCCGCTGTTCCAGGTGCGCGTGAAGCAGTGCGGCGGCCCGCGCTCGATGACGGTTCCGGTCAACGCGCAGTCGCAGCGCGCCGCGCGCGAGACGGTGCTCTCGGAGCTGTCCGGCGAGTGGGAGGTGCTGGAGGTGATGCGAGCTTAGCGGTCTGACTTCACGCTCCGGGGCCGCCGGTCGCGGTATCATCGGGGCCACCCGGGAGGACCACCTTGGCTCGCTACGACACCCTCATCACCGGCGGCATGGTCGTCGACGGCACGCGCATGCCGCGCCGCCGCTGCGACGTGGCGATCCGCGACGGCCGCATCGCGAGGCTCGGCCGCATCGACCCCGGCGACGCCGAGCGGGTCCTGGACGCGGCGGGTCACGTGGTCGCGCCGGGCTTCATCGATCTCCACACCCACTACGACGCCCAGGTTTTCTGGGACCCGTACTGCTCGCTCTCGGGCTGGCACGGCGTGACCTCGGTGGTGATCGGCAACTGCGGCTTCGGCTTCGCGCCGATGCGCCCCGAGGACCGCGAGCGCTCGATGCTCTCGATGACGCGGGTCGAGGCGATCCCGTACGATGCGATGAAGGCGGGTCTGCCCTGGGACTGGGTCACCTTCCCCGAGTTCCTCGACTGCCTCGACCGCACGCCCAAGTCGGTGAACCTGCGCCCCTTCCTGCCGGTGGGCCCGCTGCTGGTCTGGGTGCTGGGCCTCGAGCGCGCCAAGGCGGGGGCGATGCCCAGCGACGCCGAGCACGCCGAGATGCGCCGGCTGCTGCACGAGGCGATGGACGCGGGCGCGGGCGGCTGGTCGGCGCAGCGCCTGGAGCCGGGCTGCGGCGTGCAGGTGCAGAACGACTACGACGGCACGCCGATGGTGAGCGACGTGATGCGCGACGAGACCTGCCTCCACCTCGCCGAGGTGCTGGCCGAGCGCAACGAGGGCTTCGTCCAGCTCACGCTCGCCAAGGCGGACGGCTCGACGCTCCAGGGCGTCGAGCGGATCGCCGAGGTCGCCGGCCGTCCGGTGCTGTGGAACGTGATCCTGCCGCTGGACGCGCAGCCCGAGATCTACCGGCTCCAGCTCGAGTTCCTGAAGGGCTGTCGCGAGCGCGGCGTGCCGGTGTACGGCCAGGGGCAGACCACCGACGCCGGCTTCACCTTCTCGTTCGACGAGTGGAACCTGTTCGACGAGATCGAGGCCTGGCGCGAGGCCACCACCGGCACGGTCGCCGAGCGACACCGGAAGCTGTCGGACCCGGCGCGGCGCCCGGCGCTGCGCGAGGTGCGGCCCTGGATCACGCTGGGTCCGATCGAGAACGTCGTGGTCGCCGAGGTGTTCCGCGCCGACGACGAGCGCTGGCTGAACCACACCGTGGGCGACGTGGCCGAGGCGCGCGGCATCGATCCGATCGACGCGCTCTGCGACCTGGCGGTCGCCGACCCCGAGCTGCGCACCACGTTCTACTCCGCGCCCGGCAACGCCAGCATCGAGGGCTTCCGCGACCTGATGCTCGACCCCTACGTGATCCCCGGCGTGTCGGACGGCGGCGCCCACACCCGCTTCCTCACCTCGGGTCGCTACCCGACGGAGGCGATCCTCCGCGGCGTGCGCGACCACGAGATCCTGTCGCTCGAGGACATGCACTGGAAGCTCTCGGCCCTGCCCGCGCGCTGCGCGGGCTTCCGCGACCGCGGCACGCTCGAGGAGGGGCTCGCCGCCGACGTGGTCGTCTACGACCTCGAGCGGCTCGAGATCACCCCCGTCGAGAAGGTCTGGGACTTCCCGGCTGGCGAGTGGCGCCGCATCCAGCGGGCGCGCGGCTACCGGTACGTGCTGGTGAACGGCGAGGTGACGATCGAGGACGACAAGGAGACGGGGTGCGCGGCGGGGCGGCTGCTGCGCGACGGCCCGCGGCCGTCGTAGTGCCCGGCGGGACATCTGGCCGCGTCGGTGTGCCGGATTGTCTCAGTTCGCCCCCGCTGCATTGCAGCTCGCCGAGCACCATCGGGAACGGCTCGTGCAGAGGGTCCCGAGCGGAGGGCTGCATGAGGAACCGATTCCATGGCCTCGCCGCGCTGGCGGGGGTCGTCCTGATGGCCGGGCCCGCGCTGGCGGCGGACTACTTCGCCTGCCGGGCCAGCCGGCAGGATCCCGAGAAGAAGCGGGGTTACACCGCGGTGGGCGTGATCTACGCGGCCAACGAGGTGGGCGCCGCCGAGCAGTTCGACGCGCTCAAGGCGAAGCTCTACGAGCCCTGGCGCTACGGCGACACCGTGTGCCTCGCCCAGGCAAATCGCGAGAAGGCGGAGCGCATCGTGGCCGACAGCGAGCGCAGCGCGGCCGAGCGGGGCGATCGCGTCGAGGTGGTGAACCGCTGAGGCCCGCCTCAAGGCGGTCGCGCCGTCCTCCGATCCAGACGGCATGCGCCCGTGCCGACTCCCCGCCGCGTGCGTCCTGACGCTCGCCGCCGCGCTGCTGGCCCCCGCGACGGCCTTCGGCCAGGGGAAGGTGTGCGAGCCGGCTGCCGGCGCGGTGATGGTCGTGGTGGTCGACTCGCCGCGCCAGGTCCGGACGGCGGTGGCCGGCATGCGCGGTCGCGCCCTGGTGGCGACCGAGGACACGGTCATCTACGCCGACGGCCGCGTGATCACCGCGAGCGTCGAGGCGACCTCGCGCCACCTGAACGAGCTCGGCTGGGCGCACCGCCGGCTGCAGCTGGTGGGCGGCGTGGCGCGCGCACCCACGCCGCGCCGCGGCTGACGCTGAGCTCCGCGCGCCCGGCGGGCGCGCTCCGCGCTTCAGTCCCGGCGCACGCCGACCGTCAGAACGGTCGGCAGCAGCAGCGCCGCCGGCAGCCGGAACACGTAGCGCTGCTCCTCGACCCGGAAGCCGGCGGCCTCGACCTGGCGGCGCATTCGCCCCCGCGTCGGCCACAGCAGCGGCTCGCCCACCCACTGCGAGCTGGCCTGCGTCGCCTCGCTCAGCCAGCGCAGGGGCGGATTCACCAGCGCCACCAGCAGTCGCCCCCGCGGCCGGAGCACGCGCGCGAACTCGCCCAGCGCGGCCGGCTGGTCGGGAAACCAGTGGAACGCCTCGGTCGAGACGACCGCGTCGAAGTGCGCACTCGCGAAGGGCAGGCGCAGCGCGTCGCCGCGCACCCACGCCACGCGGCCCTCGCGCGCGACGGCGCGCCGCAGCATCCCCTTCGAGAAGTCGCAGCCGACGACCTCGGCGCCGTCCAGCTTCCGGTGCATCCGCGCGGCGAGCTGGCCGGTTCCGCAGCCGACGTCGAGCACGCGAGCCGGGCGCGCCTGGCGCAGCCGCTCGAGCACGGCGTCCTGCTCGGGCCGGTAGGTCAGCCGCTGGACGACGGGTGCGTCGTAGAACAGCGACCACAGGTCGAACAGACGCCGATGCGGCCCCCGCGCCACCTGACCGCCTAGCGCTTGGCGGCCTTCCGCACCCGCTTGGCCAGCGCGTCGACCTCCTTCTCGGCGCGCTTCGACAGCTTGCGCCACTCGCGCTGGCCGCGGGCCTCGAGCACGCCGAGCTGGTGGCTCGCGTCGCGCATGATGCGGGCGAGGTTGCGTCCGGCGCCGCGGCCCGCGTCCTCGATCTCCTTCTCGATCGCGTTGAGATCGCGCCGCAGCTGGGTCGAGAACGCCTTCAGCGACTTCGGAAGCTGCGTCCCCAGGGCGGCCCGGGCCGCCGCCTTCTTGCGTGATCCGGCCTTCCTGGCTCCGGCCTTCTTGCGTGTCGCGGGCTTGCGCGTGGTCGACTTGCGGATCGTCTTCTTGCGCGCCGTCTTGCTGGCCGCCATCGATGTTCCCCTCTTCTCACTTGTGGCTCGACGCCACATCCATACATACCGCATCCGGCCGGAACCTACCTGGCAGCGGCCGGCCCGAAGTCGAAGCAAATGGCGTACCGGGGACGCCGTTCAGGGCAGGCCTGTTACATTGCCGGCGGAGGGAAGGTGCCATGACCGATCGGGAGGCTCTGCGCCAACGGCTCGAGGCGCGGCTTCGCGAGCTCGCAGACCGCGTCGAGCGGGTCTCGGGCGACCTGCGGCGCGAGCCGCTGCGCGACTGGGAGGAGGCCGCGGTCGAGGCCGAGAACGACGAGGTGCTCGAAGGCCTCGACGCCAGCGGCCGCAACGAGCTGAGCCAGATCCGCGCCGCCCTGGCGCGTCTCGACGCCGGCACCTACGGCCAGTGCGCCGGCTGCGGCGAGCCCATCGACGCCCGTCGCCTGGAGGCACTTCCCTACGCCATTCAGTGCATATCGTGCGCAAGCTGAACGCCTCTGCCTCCCTGCGCCCCGCCGGCCGCCTGGTGTCCTAGAAGCCAGGGCGCCTGCCCGCGCAAGCGCCGCCCTCGCACCCCGAAGGCCCACCCACCCACCGAGCGGCGCGCGCAGCGAGCCGCAGGCGAGCGAAGTCCATCAGGCCGGCTCATGCTGGGATGCCGGGATTCCGATCGGGTTTCCAACGATGGCCCGGTATGCGTCCACGATCTTCTGCGGCTCGCTGTTGCTGTTCGTCGTCCAGCCGATGATGGCCCGCTACATCCTGCCGTGGTTCGGCGGGAGCCCGGCGGTGTGGACGACGTCCATGCTGTTCTTCCAGCTCGCCCTGCTGTTGGGCTACGCCTACACGCACCTGGGCGCCCAGCTTCGGCCCCGGACCCAGGGCTGGCTGCACGTCGGCCTGCTGGTCGGATCGCTGGCCCTGCTGCCGATCACGCCCGACGAGCGCTGGATGGGCGCTGCGGGCGATCCGCGCTGGGGCGTCGTCGGGCTGCTGGCGGTCCATCTGGGCATCCCGTTCGTGCTGCTCTCGTCGACGGCGCCCCTGCTCCAGCGCTTCTACGCGCTCACCGAGCCGGCCGGGCAGCCCTATCGGCTCTACGCGCTCTCGAACGCGGGATCGCTGATCGGCCTGCTGGCGTACCCCTTTGCGATCGAGCGCTGGCTGTCGCGTCCCTTCCAGACTGCCGGCTGGTCGGTCGCCTACGCCGGGTTCGTCGCGCTGTGCGCGCTCACGACCTGGCGCACGCTGCGCCGGCTCGAGGGCATCTCGCACGCGGTCGAGGGGACCGGGGTCGCGACGGAGCCCGCGCCCACCGCGCCGCGCGACGGCGACGCGCTGCTGTGGCTGGTGCTCCCGGCCTGCGGCTCGTCGCTGCTGCTCGCCGTCACCAACCAGATGTGCCAGGACCTGGCGGTGGTTCCCTTCCTGTGGGTCCTGCCGCTCGCCATCTACCTGGTCACCTTCATCCTGAGCTTCGACGACGCCCGCTGGTACGACCGGCGCGTGTGGGGCGCCGGTCTGGTTGCCTCCGCGCTGGCGACGGTGTTCGTGCTGTTCCAGTCCCACACGGCGATCCTGCTCCAGCTCGGCGCGCTGGCGGCCCTGCTGCTCACCGGGTGCATGGTGTGCCACGGCGAGCTGGCGCGTCTCCAGCCCGTGAGCGCCCACCTGACGCGCTTCTACGTGATGATCGCGCTCGGCGGCGCGCTGGGCGGCACCTTCGTCGGCATCCTCGCGCCGCGCCTGTTCCTCGGCTACTGGGAGCTGCACGCCGCGGTGCTGGGCAGCCTGCTGCTGTTCTGGAGCTGCGTGTTCCGCGACGATTCGTTGCCGAGCCCGCGCCTGGCCCTGGCGGCCCGCGCGGCCTGCGTGCTCTCGCTCGGAGCCGTCCTGCCGACCCTGATGGCGACGATCTTCGAGGCCCATCCCAGCACGATCGCCGCCCGGCGCAGCTTCTACGGCGTGCTGCGCGTGTACGAGCACGCGTCGACGGAGACGCCGACCTTCCGCGCGCTCTGGCACGGCGCCGTGCGCCACGGCATGCAGTGGACCGATGCGGCGCGGCGGCGCGTGCCCACCACCTACTACGGGCCGGAGAGCGGCGGCACGCTGGCCATCACCGCCCATCCCGAGCGCATGGCGCGACTGCGCCGGGAGCCGGGCTGGACGCCGCTCCACGTGGGCGTCGTGGGTCTCGGCGTCGGCACGCTCGCCACCTACGGTCACCCGGGCGACCACTTCCGCTTCTACGAGATCGACGAGGAGGTGCTGTCGCTCGCCCGCGAGTACTTCACGTTCCTCGAGGACAGCGCCGCGAGCGTCGAGGTGGTGCTGGGAGATGCGCGCATCCGGCTCACGGAGGAGCTGGCCAGCAGCGGGAGCCAGCGCTTCGACGTGCTCGTCCTCGACGCGTTCTCGAGCGATTCCGTGCCGATGCACCTGCTCACCCGCGAGGCGTTCGAGCTCTACGCGGCCCATCTCGAGCCCGACGGAGTGCTCGCGATCCACGTCTCGAACCGCCATCTCGACTTCGC
>JASJBO010000113.1 GCA_030066475.1 Myxococcota bacterium | reverse complement strand
CGCCGGGTGCCGTCGTCGAGCGCGAGCCCGTCGGGGTCGCGCGCGGCGCGCTCCAGGATCACGGCGCCGCCCCTCGGCTCGCGCCGGCGCCGCCGGCGATGCGCGCCTCCCGCAGCGCCGAGCGCCGAACCTTGCCGGCGTCGTCGCGCAGCGGCTCGCTCACGAACTCGAAGCTGCGCGGGATCTTGTAGCGGACCAGGTGCTCGGCCAGGTGCGCGCGCAGCACCTCCTCGGTGACGCCGTCCGGTGCGTCCACGATCGCGTGCAGGCGCTGGCCCAGGTCGTCGTCGGGCAGGCCGATCACCGCGCTCGAACGCACCGCGGTGTGCGCGTCGATCGCCGCCTCCACCTCGGCCGGATAGATGTTGGCGCCGCCGCTCACCACCATGTCGGTCTTGCGCTCGACCAGGTAGAGGTAGCCGTCCGCGTCCAGGTAGCCGAGGTCGCCGAGCGTCTCCCACCCGTCGGAGGTCGCGGTGGCCTCCGCGCCGAGGTAGCGGTAGGTCGAGCCCTGTCCGCCGGGCGGCATCATGTAGACCTCGCCGATCGTCCCGGGCGGGCACTCGGCGCCGTCGCTGTCGAGGATGCGCAGCTTGCGGCCGCCGGTGGGCCTGCCCACCGAGCCCGGGTGCGCGAGCCACTCGCTGCCCGAGATCATCGTGCCGCCGGTGCGCTCGGTGCCGCCGTAGGCCTCGAAGATCCGCTCGGGGCCGATCCACTCGATCCAGGCGCGCTTGAGCCAGGCGGGGCTCGGAGCGCCGGTGCACATCACGCGCTGGATCGAGGACAGGTCGCGCGCGTTGCGCTCCGCCTCGGGCAGGCGCCAGATGCGCTGCATCATGGTCGGCACGAACAGCACCCAGTCGACGCGGTGCCGCTCGATCAGCGCCAGCGCCTCGGCGGCGTCGAAGCGGCCCATCAGCACCACCGTCCCGCCGCACAGGATCTGCTGCCACGAGGTGATGAAGGGCCCGGCGTGGTAGAGCGGACCGGGCACCAGCGTGGTGCCGCCCGGGCGCATGCCGTTCTCGACCGACTCCGGATCACAGAGCGCCGGGGTCGTGTCGACGATCACCTTGGGCCGGCCGGTGCTGCCGCCCGAGGTCATCGCGCGCACGCTCTCGGGCACGACGTCGGGCAGCGGTGCGTCGTCGAGCGCCGCGTCGGGCTCGTGGCCGGCGGGCAGGGTGGGGCGCTCGCCGTAGGTGCCGGGCTCGACGCCGACCACGAGCCGCGGATCGGCCAGCTCGACGATCGCGCGCTGCTCCCGCTCGGGCAGCCGCGCCGAGATGGGCTGCGGCGTGGCGCCCAGCTTCCAAGCGGCCAGCGCCGCGTCGAAGAACTCGAGCCCGTTGGGCAGGGCGATCGTCACCAGGTCGGCGGCGACCACGCCGCGCGCCGCGTAGTCGCGCGCCAGACGGTTGGCGCGCCGCTCCAGCTCGCCGCGGGTGCGCTCTAGGCCCTCGAACACGATGGCCGCGCGATCCGGCGCCTGCTCGGCGAGCCAGGTGGTGGCTCGCCCGTACGTCATCGAAGGCATGGGGCGGGAGGATCTCCGGTCGGTTCGGGCTCTTCCCCGAGGGAGACGAGATTTACAGATACGATACGTCTCGTTATTGTATGCCTCCGCCAGGGAGGCTGCCATGGACAAGCGCACGACCGCCGCGGAGGTGGTGGCCGAGCTCCGCGACGGGATGACCCTCGGCATCGGCGGCTGGGGATCGCGCCGCAAGCCGATGGCGCTGGTGCGCGAGATCCTGCGCTCCTCGCTGACCGATCTCACCCTCGTCTCCTACGGGGGCCCCGACGTCGGGCTGCTGTGCAAGGCCGGCAAGGTCCGCAAGGTGATCTACGGCTTCGTCTCACTCGACTCGATTCCGCTCGAGCCCCACTTCCGCAAGGTCCGTCAGGCGGGCGGGATCGAGGCGGCGGAGCTCGACGAGGGCATGCTCCAGTGGGGGCTCTACGCGGCCGCCCTGCGCCTGCCGTTCCTGCCCACCCGCGCGGGGCTCGGCTCCGACGTGATGGCGATCAACCCGGAGCTGCGCACCGTGCGCTCACCCTACGAGGACGGCGAGGAGCTGGTGGCGATGCCGGCCCTCGAGCTCGACGCCGCCATCGTCCACATGAACCGCGCCGACGCGCGCGGCAACGCCCAGTTCCTGGGTCCCGACCCGTACTTCGACGACCTCTACTGCATGGCGGCGCAGCGGCGCTTCGTCTCGTGCGAGAAGATCGTGGAGACCTCGGACCTGCTGAAGGCCGGCACCGCGCACACGCTCGTGATCCACCGCGGCCTGGTGGACGGCGTCGTCGAGACGCCGAACGGCGCCCACTTCACCGAGTGCCCGCCCGACTACGAGCGCGACGAGGCCTTCCAGCGCGAGTACGCGGCCACCGCGGAGGACCCGGACGCCTGGTCGGCATTCAAGTCCCGCTACCTCGACGTCTCCGAAGCGGACTACCAACGTGCGGTTGAAGAACGGAAGAGCCACTCATGAGCGACTTCACGCGCGCGGAGGTGTGCGCCGTCGCCGTGGCGGAAGCGTTCCGCGGCGACGGGGAGATCCTGGCCAGCTCCTTCGGCACGGTACCCGCGATCGGCGCCCGCCTGGCGCGGCTCACCTTCGCGCCCGACCTGATGATGACCGACGGCATCGCCTTCCTCAGGGCGGACGTCGCGCCTGTCTCGGGCGAGCCGACCGCGGAGGCGGTGGTCGAGGGCTGGCTGCCCTTCCGCAGCGTCTTCGACCTGCTCTGGTCGGGGCGCCGCCACGTGGTGATGATCGCCAGCCAGATCGACCGCCACGGCAACCACAACTTCGCCTGCATCGGCCCGCACGCGCAGCCCGTGGCGCAGCTGCTCGGCATGCGCGGGGCGCCCGGCAACACCATCTCGCACACCACCAGCTACTGGGTGCCGCGCCACACGGCGCGCGTGTTCGTCGACGCCGTCGATGTCGTCTCCGGCGTCGGCTACGACCGCGCCGCGGCGCTGGGCGAGCGCTCGTCGCGCTTCCACGAGATCCGCCGAGTGGTGTCGAACCTGGGCGTGTTCGACTTCGAGACGCCCGACCGCGCGATGCGCGTGGTGTCGGTCCACCCGGGCGTGTCGGTCGACGAGGTGATCGAGAATACCGGCTTCGAGCTGGTCTGCGACGGCGACGTGCCCGAGACGCGCGCGCCGACCGACGCGGAGCTGAAGCTCCTGCGCGAGCGCCTCGACCCCGAGGGCCTCGCCGCCGGGGAGGTCCGGAGCTAGCCATGCACCCCGCCCTCCACACCCGCCTGTGCGACCTGCTCGGCATGCGCGTGCCCATCGTGCAGACCGGCATGGGCTGGGTGGCGACGCCCGAGCTGGTGGCGGCGGTGTGCAACGCGGGCGGCTTCGGCTTCCTGGCGGCCGCGACGATCCGGCCCGAGGAGGCCGCGGGCGAGATCGAGAAGGTGCAGGCGCTCACCGACCGGCCCTTCGGCGTGAACTTCCTGATGGACGCGCCCGGCGCCGACGTCATCACCGAGGCGATCGTGCGCGGGGGCGTGCGCGCGGCGGGCTACAACCGCTCGCCCGACGCGAAGCTGATCACGCGGCTCAAGGACGCGGGCGTCGCGTGCGTGCCGACCTGCGGGGCCGCGCGTCACGCGGCCAAGGCCGAGCAGCTCGGCGCCGACGCCATCATCGTGCAGGGCGGCGAGGGCGGCGGCCACACCGGCGTCGTGCCGAGCTCACTGCTGGTGTCGCAGTGCGCCGACGCGGTCGGCGTGCCGGTGGTCGCCGCGGGCGGCTTCCGCGACGGCCGGGGGCTGGTGGCCGCGCTGGCCTTCGGCGCCGCGGGCGTGGCGATGGGCACGCGCTTCCTGCTCAGCGCCGAGAGCCCGGTGCCGAAGCAGACCACCGACCGCTACCTGTCCGCCACCGTGAACGACGTGATCGTCACCTCGCAGGTCGACGGCATGCCGCAGCGCGTGGTGGTGAACGAGCTGGTGCAGCAGCTCGAGGGCGCCAACCCGGTGACCCTGCTGTGGCGCGCGCTGCGCAGCGGGCTCGCCTACCGCAAGAGCAGCGGCGCCTCGGTCGCCGAGCTGCTGCGCTCGGCGCTGGCGCTGCGTCGCCACGAGCGCCTCACCCGCTCGCAGCTGCTGATGGCCGCCAACGCGCCGATGCTGGCCAAGCAGGCCATGCAGGACGGCGATCCGGTGGGCGGCTACCTGCCGAGCGGCACGGTGGCCGGCGTGATCGAAGATCGGCCGACCTGCGCGGAGCTGATCGACCGCATCGTGGCCGAGGCCGAAGCAACGCTCGCTGGCCTCGCGAGCTGAGGACCCCCATGGCATTTCGCATCGAAGAGTCCGACGGCGTCGCCGAGGTCGTGATCGACAACCCGCCGGTCAACGCGCTCGGCAGCCGGGCGTGGGCCGACCTGGCGGCGGCGATCGAGGGCCTCGGCCGCCGCGGCGACGTGCACTGCCTCGTGGTCCGCGCCGACGGGCGGGGCTTCCAGGCCGGCGTGGACGTGAAGGAGCTGGCCGAGGACGGCACGAAGATCGTCGACGTGAACCGCGGCTGCTACGACACCTTCGCCGCCATCTACGACTGCCCCGTGCCCGTGATCGCCGCCGTGCACGGCTACTGCCTGGGCGGCGGCATCGGCATCTCGGGCGCCGCCGACCTCGTGATCGCCTCCGAGGACGCCAGCTTCGGCCTGCCCGAGATCGACCGCGGCGCGCTCGGCGCCGCCACCCACCTGATGCGGCTGGTCGGCATGCAGAAGACGCGCCGCATGCTCTACACCGGCGAGTCGATCGACGCGCAGGAGGCGTACCGGCTGGGCGCGGTCGAGTCGGTGGTGCCGCGCGAGAAGCTGCGCGACGAGGCCATCGAGCTGGCGCGGAAGATCGCGTCCAAGAGCCCGCGCGCGCTGCGGCTGGCCAAGCAGTCGCTCAACGGCATCGAGCTGCTCGACATCAAGACCAGCTACAAGTTCGAGCAGGGCTTCACGCTCGAGCTCTACACCTCGCCCGACTCGCAGGAGGCGCGCGACGCCTTCGTCGAGAAGCGCGACGCCAGGTTCGACGACGGGAAGCGCTGAGCATGGACCTCGCCTACACCCCCGAGCAGCAGGCCTTCCGCGCCGAGGCGCGCGCCTGGCTCGAGGCCCACGTGCCGAAGGAGCCGCTCGCCAGCTTCGACACCGCCGCGGGCTTCGCCGCGCACTGCGAGTGGGAGGCGAAGCTCAACGCGGGCGGCTGGGCGATGGTGCCCTGGCCCACCGAGTACGGCGGGCGCGGCGCCGACCTGCTCGAGTGGCTGGTGTTCGAGGAGGAGTACTACCGCGCCGGCGCGCCGGGCCGGGTCAACCAGAACGGCATCTTCCTGCTCGGCCCCACCATCATGGAGTACGGCACGCCCGAGCAGAAGGCGCGCTACCTGCCCCCGATGGCGTCGAGCGAGGAGGTCTGGGCCCAGGGCTGGTCGGAGCCGAACGCCGGCAGCGACATGGCGGCGATCCAGACCACGGCCATCCGCGACGGCGACCACTACGTGATCAACGGGCAGAAGACCTGGGCCTCGCGCGGCGCCTTCGCCCACTGGCTGTTCGGCCTGTTCCGCACCGATCCCGATTCCGACCGCCACCGCGGGCTCTCGTTCGTGCTGGTGCCGCTCGACACGCCGGGCGTCACGGTGCGACCGATCGAGAAGCTCAACGGGAAGCAGGCCTTCGCGGAGGTCTTCTTCGACGACGCGCGCGTGCCGGCGGCGAACCTGCTGGGCGAGGAGGGCAGGGGCTGGAACGTGGCGATGGCCACCGCCGGCTTCGAGCGCGGCCTGATGCTGCGCAGCCCGGCGCGCTTCCAGAGCACGGCGCGCAAGCTGGTCGAGCTGTACCGCGCCAACGCCGCGGACTGTGAGCCCGCCCTGCGGGATCGGGTGCTCGACGCGTGGCGCGGCGCCGAGGCGTACACGCTCGAGACCTACCGCACCGTCTCTCGCCTGCTCGAGGGCGGGAAGATCGGGGCGGAGGCGAGCCTCAACAAGATCTTCTGGTCCGAGCTCGACCTGGCCATGCACGAGACGGCGCTCGAGATCCTGGGCGACCGCGGCGAGCTGCTGGCGGGCGCGCCCTCGGCCACCGACGTCGGCGACTGGCTCGACGGCTACCTCTTCGCGCTCTCGGGTCCGATCTACGCCGGCACCAACGAGATCCAGCGCAACGTGATCGCCGAGCGCATCCTCGGCCTGCCGAGGCGCTGACCGGTGCGCTTCACGTTCGGCGAAGATCAGCTGCTGTTCCAGACCACGGTGCGCGACTTCCTGGCCAAGGAGTGCACGCCCGAGCACCTGCGCGAGCTGTGGGACGCCGGCCGCAGCCACTCGCCGGCGCTCTGGTCCAAGCTCGCCGAGCTGGGCATCGCCGGCCTGCGCGTGCCCGAGAGCCACGACGGCATGGGTCTCGACGAGGTCGATGCGGTGCTGCTGTTCGAGGAGCTGGGCCGCGCCGGCCTGCCCGAGCCGGTGATCGCGACTGCCGCGGTGGCCGCGCCGCTGCTGACCGAGTGCGGCGACGCCGCGCGGGCCGAGCGCTGGCTCGGGCCGATCGCGCGGGGCGAGGCGATCGTGGCGGTGGGCCACGCGGAGAGCCCGTTCGTGGTGGACGCCGACGTCGCCGACCTGCTGCTGCTGACCGACGCTGACGCGCTCCACGCCGTCGAGCCGGCCGGCGTGGACCTGGTGGCGGAGCCCGCCAACGACCCCTCGCGGCGGCTCTTCACCGTGCGCTGGCAGCCGTCCGAGGCGACGCGACTGGCCGACGGCGAGCGCGGCCGCGCGCTGCAGGCGGCCGCCTTCGACCGCGGCGCCCTGGCCAGCGCCGCCGAGGCGCTCGGCGCGACCGACCGGCTGATCGACCTCTCGGTGGAGTACGCCTCGCAGCGCGTGCAGTTCGGCGTGCCGATCGGCTCGTTCCAGGCCGTGAAGCACCAGCTCGCCAACCTGAAGGTCGCGCTCGAGTACGCGCGCCCGGTGGTGCACCGCGCCGCGCACTCGGTGGCGCAGGGCCACCCCGAGCGGGCGGTGCACGTCTCGCTGGCCAAGCTGGCGGCCTGCGAGGCCGCCACCCGCGCGGCGGGCACCTCGCTCCAGGTGCACGGCGCGATCGGCTACACCTGGGAGCAGGACCTCCACATCTGGATGCGGCGCGCCTGGTCGCTCGAGCGGGCCTGGGGTCGCAGCGCGCTGCACCGCGCGCGCGCGGCCGACTGGCTGCTCGGGCCCGACGCGCGGATCGGACCCGGAACCACCTTCGCAGGAGAGCGTGATGGCTGAGGCGTACCTGATCGATGCAGTGCGGACCCCGGTGGGCAAGCGCGGGGGCGGGCTCTCGCAGGTCCACTCCGCCGACCTGGGCGCGCACGTGATCCGGGCGCTGGTCGAGCGCACCGGGATCGACCCCGGCGAGGTCGAGGACGTGATCTTCGGCTGCTGTGACACGCTGGGTCCGCAGGCCGGCGACATCGCGCGCACCTGCTGGCTGGCGGCGGGACTTCCCGAGCACGTGCCGGGCGTGACGATCGACCGCCAGTGCGGCTCCTCGCAGCAGTCGGTGCACTTCGCGGCGCAGGCGGTGATGAGCGGCACCAGTGACCTGGTGGTGGCGGGCGGCGTGCAGAACATGAGCGCCATCCCGATCTCGTCGGCGATGACCCTGGCCGAGCCGCTCGGCTTCAGCGACCCGTTCTCGGGCTCGAAGGGCTGGGTCGAGCGCTACGGCACGCAGGAGGTCTCGCAGTTCCGCGGCGCCGAGATGATCGCCGAGAAGTGGGAGATCTCGCGCGAGGACATGGAGGTGTTCGCGCTCGAGAGCCACACGCGCGCGCTGCGTGCCATCGACGAGGGCCGCTTCGACAACGAGATCGTGCCGCTCGGCGACGTGGCGGTGGACGAGGGGCCGCGCCGCGGCACCAGTCTGGAGAAGATGGCGAGCCTCCAGCCGCTCGAGGAGGGCGGGCGCCTGACGGCGGCCGTGGCGAGCCAGATCTCGGATGGTGCCAGCGCGATGCTGGTGGCCTCCGAGCAGGCGGTGAAGCGGCACGGCCTGAAGCCGCGGGCGCGCGTGCACCACATCTCGGTGCGCGCCGCCGACCCGATCTTCATGCTCACCGCGCCGATCCCCGCCACCGCGCACGCGCTCGAGAAGACCGGCATGAAGCTCGGCGAGATCGACCGGGTCGAGATCAACGAGGCGTTTGCGCCGGTGGTGCTGGCCTGGGAGAAGGAGACGGGCGCCGACCTGTCGGTGGTGAACGTCAACGGCGGCGCGATCGCGCTGGGGCACCCGATCGGCGCCACCGGTACGCGGCTGATGACGACGCTGCTGAACGAGCTCGAGCGCACCGGCGGCCGCTACGGCCTGCAGACCATGTGCGAGGGCGGCGGCCAGGCCAACGTCACCATCATCGAGAGGCTCTGAGCATGGGCATCTGCGACGGACGGGTCGTGATCGTGACCGGTGCCGCGCGGGGCATCGGGCGCGAGCACGCGCTGGCCTTCGCGCGCGAGGGCGCCAAGGTGGTGGTGAACGACATCGGCGTGGCGCTCGACGGGAGCGGCGGCTCGACCGGGCCGGCCGACGAGGTGGTGGAGGAGATCCGCGGCCGGGGCGGCGAGGCGATCACCAACGGCGCCGACGTGGCCGACTGGGAGCAGACCGGCGCCGCCGTGCAGCAGGCGATCGAGCACTTCGGCGGGCTCGACGTGGTGGTCAACAACGCCGGCTTCGTGCGCGACCGCATGTTCGTGTCGTGCAGCGAGGACGAGTGGGATGCCGTGGTGCGCGTGCACCTGAAGGGCCACTTCTGCCTGGCGCGGCACGCCGCCGAGTACTGGCGCAACCGCGCCAAGGCCGGCGAGGCGGTGGATGCGCGCATCATCAACACCAGCTCGGGCGCCGGGCTCCAGGGCAGCATCGGGCAGAGCTCGTACTCGGCGGCCAAGGCCGGCATCGCGACGCTCACCCTGATCCAGGCCGCCGAGCTCGGGCGCTACGGCATCACGTCGAACGCGATCGCGCCCTCGGCGCGCACGCGCATGACCGAGGAGGTGTTCGCCGAGATGATGGCGAAGCCCGAGAGCGGCTTCGACGCCATGCACCCCGGCAACGTGTCGCCGCTGGTCGTCTGGCTCGGCAGCGCCGAGTCGCGCGACGTCACGGGGCGCGTGTTCGAGATCGCCGGCGGCAAGCTGGGCCTCGCCGACGGCTGGCGCGAGGGGCCGGTGGTCGACAAGGGCGAGCGCTGGGCGGCCGACGAGGTGGGCGGCGCGGTGCACGACCTGCTCGCCAAGGCCGTGCCGCCGCAGAAGGTCTACGGGACCTAGCCCGGTGAACTTCGCGTTCACCGCCGAGCAGGAGGAGCTGCGCGAGACCGCGCGCGCCTTCCTCGCCGACCAGGGCGGCAGCGAGGCGGTGCGCGCGGCGATGGCCAGCGAGCTGGGCCACGACCCGGCGCTGTGGAAGCGCATCGGCGCCGAGCTGGGCTGGGCCGCCGTCTCGATCCCCGAGGCGTACGGCGGCCTGGGCCTCGGCGCCGTCGAGCTGAGCGCGCTGATGGAGGTGATGGGCGAGGCCCTGCTGTGCGCGCCCTTCTTCTCGAGCGTGTGCCTGGGCGCGAACGCGCTGCTCGCCGCCGGCAGCGAGGCGCAGAGGCAGGAGCACCTGGGCGCGATCGCCGAGGGGCAGCTCGTCGCGACGCTGGCGCACACGGACGCGGCAGGCGCCCGCACCACGGCGCGCCCCGAAGGCCACGCGTTCGTGCTGAGCGGCTGCAAGCGCTTCGTGGTCGACGGGCACTGCGCGGACCTGGTGGTGGTGGCTGCGGAGTCGCCGCAGGGGCTCGACCTGTTCGCCGTTCCCGCGGACACCGCGGGCCTCGAGCGCCGACGGCTGCCCACGATGGACCAGACGCGCCGGCTCGCCGAGGTCGAGCTGCGCGACGTGCGTGTGTCCGCCACGGCGCGGCTCGGCGAGCCGGGCCAGGGCGCGGCCGCACTCGCGGAGACGCTCGACCGCGCCGCGGTGGCGCTGGCCGCCGAGCAGGTGGGCGGCGCGCAGCGCTGCCTCGACGCGTCGGTCGCCTACGCGAAGGAGCGCGAGCAGTTCGGGCGCCCGATCGGCTCGTTCCAGGCGATCAAGCACAAGTGCGCCGACATGATGGTGGCGGTGGAGGCGGCGCGCTCGGGCGCCTACTACGCCGCGTGCGTCGCGGCCGAGGACGCGCCCGAGCTGCCGGTGGCCGCGTCGCTGGCCAAGGCAACCGCCTCCGAGGCGTTCTTCCGCTGCGCGGCCGACGCGATCCAGATCCACGGCGGCGTCGGCTTCACCTGGGAGTACGACGTCCACCTCTACTTCAAGCGGGCGCGCGCCGGCGAGGCGCTGCTGGGCACGCCCGACTGGCACCGGGAGCGGGTGGCGCGCCACCTCGGGCTGGAGTCCGACACGTGACGCTCGCGATCGACCTCGGCGGCCGGGTGGCGCTGGTCACCGGCGGGACGCGCGGCGTGGGGCGGGGCATCACCCAGCGCCTGCTCGAGGCGGGCGCCGACGTGGTGGTGTGCGGGCGCAAGCCGCCCGAGGCGCTGCCCGCGCACGCCGGGCGCGAGGCCGCCTTCACCGAGGCGGACGTGCGCGATCCCGAGCAGGCCGCGCGCGCGGTCGGCTTCGCGCGCGAGCGCTTCGGCCGGCTCGACCTGCTGGTGAACAACGCGGGTGGCTCGCCCGCCGCGCAGGCGGCCGACGCGTCGCCGCGCTTCCACGAGAAGATCATCCAGCTCAACCTGATCGCGCCGCTCCACTGCGCGCAGGCGGCGAACGCCGTGATGCAGGCGCAGCCCGAGGGGGGCTCGATCGTCAACATCGCGAGCGTGAGTGCGGTGCGCCCTTCGCCCGGCACCGCCGCCTACGGCGCCGCCAAGGCCGGCCTGCTCTCCCTGACCCAGACGCTCGCCGTCGAGTGGGCACCCAAGGTGCGGGTGAACGCCGTCACCGCCGGCATGATCGCGACCGAGCTCGCCCACCTGCACTACGGCGACGACGCGGCGCAGGCGCGCGTGGCCGCGACGGTCCCGCTCGAGCGTCTCGGCACCCCACGCGACGTGGGCGACGTGTGCGCGTTCCTGGCCTCGCCACTCGCCAGCTACGTGAGCGGCGCCAGCATCCTGGTGCACGGCGGCGGCGAGAAGCCGGCCTTCCTCGATGCGGTGGAATCCTAGCTGGTGGACTTCGCTCGCCCATGGCTCGCTGCGCGCGCCGGCTTCGCCGGCGCTTGCGGGGAGCTTCGGGCGGTCTTCGCTAGCGCTCTGGTTGCATCGTCTGAAGGTAGTCGACCACCTGGTCGATCTCGGCGGGGCCCAGCAGCGTCGAGAAGTCGGGCATCTTGGAGTGCGGAAAGCGGCTGTCCTCGTGGCGCACGTAGTCGCGAAGCTCCGCCGTGGGGAACACCGAGGACAGGCTCCACTCGCGATCCAAGGCCGGCCCCACGTTGCCGCCGACGCCGCGCATGCGATGGCACTTGCCGCAATGCGCGGTGTAGATCGCGAAGCCCCTCAGCGCGGAGTCGCCGGCGGCCGGCGGTGGCCGCGCCGGGGCGAAGTAGGCGGTCCGGTCGAAGCGATGGATCTCGGTGAGCTGGAAGGGCCACGGCACGGTCTCGGGGCCGAGGTCGGCGCCCGCGTCGGTGCTGGCCCAGACCAGGTAGAACGGATCGAAGTCGACGGCCTCGGCTCCGTGGCGATAGATCGCCCAATGGGCCTCGCCGTCGGCGGGCAGCGCCGTGTCGCGGATGGCGAGCAGACCGCGCAGCCCGGATCGTGACAACGCCGCTACATCGAACGGGATGCGGTAGCCGTCGGCACAGACCAGCAGCAGCTCGGGCGCGCTGCCGAGCCCGATGTGATCCAGCAGGGAGTCCAGCGCGAAGCCCGCGAAGATCCGATCCGTGCCGAAGTGCGGATCCTTCGCCACCTCGAGCTCCGCGAGCCCGATGGCGGCGACGAGCTCCTCGATCGTGTACTGCCGGACCGAGCTGCCGTCCTGGACGCGCAAGATGCGATCGTCGGCGGTGGACTGCCCGGCCCGCGCCGCGGCCAGCAGCAGGCCGAGCGCGACCATCGACAGCAGCACCGTGCCAGCGCGAAGTCGAACCCGTTCGTACATGGGCGAGCTCCCAGTCCAGGAAGGGCCGTTGCCGCATCCTCCAGCTAGCGGATGCCCGGGCCGTCGGGTCCCGAGTGACAGACTTGGCACTGCCGGTCCACCCGTTCCCGCTGCATGAAGTAGGCGAAGGCGTCGCCGTCCCGGGGGTGAACGGCGTGGCAGCTCACGCAGGCCGGGCCGTCGGGCGCGTCGTCGTGCGCGTCGAGCCCGTGGTACGCCTCCACCGTCCAGCCGGGGGCGGCGGAGCTGCGAAAGGTCGGATGGCAGCCGAGGCAGGTGCCGGCCGACAGGTCGAACGGCATCCCCTCCGGCTCCTCGAAGCGCCCGATCGCGTAGCGCACCGCGTCGCGCGCGGCGAGCAGCTTGATCTTCGTTCGCTCGACGGGACCCGACCCCGCGTGACAGTCGATGCAGCGGAAGTCCGAGTCCTCGCGCTCCTCCACCCAGCCGCGCCCGTGCACGCCAGCGAGGCTCAGCGGCATCACGCGGTCGAAGTCGTCGCGGACCTGCCGATGCAAGGCCGTCCCGTCGGGCAGGTGGCACGCGTTGCAGAAGTCGTTGCGCTGCTCGACCCGGTCGCTGACGCCCCAGCCGATCGCGCCGACGACCACCGAGAGCGGCAACAGCCATAGCGTCCACTGCATGAGGCAGGCTAGCGGCGTTCGCCGGCGTCGTCCTCCGGCGCGCACAGGGCGAAGAGCGCGGCGCCGACCGCCTGCTCGGGACTCAGCCGGGGTCGGAGGACTCCAGGTAGGCCTCGCCGAGGCGTTCCAGCTCGCCGCGCATGATCCGGCGCCCGATCTCCTTCGCCACGGACGAGCCGAAGCCGGTCACCTGATCGGTCCCGGTGCGGTTGGCGTAGAACACCGCGGTGCCCTCCTCGATGGGCAGGACGAGCGCGACGGCCTGCAGCGAGTTCAGCGAGTTGCTCACGTAGAAGCGTCGCTCGATGAACGCGATGGCATCGCCGGCCCGGCCGTAGACGACGTGAGCGAGGGCCACGGCCATCCGATCCCGGGCCTCGTGCAGGATCCAGTAGAAGCGGCTCTCGACACCCTCGGGCACCGGCTTCGGGAATTCCGACATGGCGCGATAGGCTGGCGGGACGACCCGCCTCGTCATCCTGAGAGCGCTGAAGGCGCGTTCGAGCTGTGCCGCTGCGGGGCTCTGCTTGCCGCCGGCGCGCTGGTAGGGAGCGATCCCCGCAAGCCCGCGGCTTCGATACGCGGCCAGTCGCTCTGCGAGGATCTCGCGCAGGGCCGCCTGCAGCGCCGCCCGGCGCTCCTTCCGGTCCGTGATCCCGGCCCGGGCGGCGGCGAGCTTCGCGTACTCGCCACTCGAGAAGTTCGCATCCTCTCCCGGCTCGATCTCGGCCAGTCGATCGAGCTCCGCCACCGGAAGCTCGAGCTTCTCGAGCGAAGTCCGACCGTCCCCCACGAGCTCCGCGGTGGCGTGAACGGTCGGGTCCGACGTCTCCTCGGCCC
>JASJBO010000023.1 GCA_030066475.1 Myxococcota bacterium | reverse complement strand
GTCTGACTTCGTTCGGCTTCGCCTCACTGCGCGCGCCCTCCGGGCGCTTGCGGTCTGACTTCGTTCGGCTTCGCCTCACTGCGCGCGCCCTCCGGGCGCTTGCAGGGGACTTCTGCCGCGCGGGCTCCTAGCGGATCGCGGCCCTCAGTCGCGCGGGATCAGCTCGTGCAGGCCGAAGCGCTCGATGCGATGGCGCAGCGTGCTGCGCGGCACGCCCAGCCGCCGCGCGGCGCGCGAGACGTTGCCGCCGGTTGCCACCAGGACGGCGGCCAGGCCGTCACGGTCGCACCCGCGCACGTCGGTGGCAGCAGGCTCGGCGGCCGTGGCGCGGGGGCCTGGCAGAGGACCGCACGCGTCGAGCACGGACGCCGCCGCCTCCCCGTCGAGCGAGACCGCGCCGTGTGCCACGAGCAGACGCTCGAGCAGGTTCCAGAGCTCGCGCACGTTGCCGGGCCAGTCGTGGGCGGCGAGACGCTGCACGAACGACGGCGAGACCGGCGGCGGCGGCCGGGACAGGCGCTCCGACAGCGCGTCGAGGGCCTGCGCGATCAGCTCCGGAAGATCGGTGATGCGCTCGCGCAGCGACGGCAGGCGTAGCTCCACGACCCGGAGGCGATAGAGCAGGTCGGCGCGGAACGCGCCGTCGCGCACCGCGGCGCCCAGGTCGCGGTTCGTGGCCGCCAGGATGCGCCCGCTCATGCACAGCGTCTCGCGACCGCCCACGCGCTCGAAGCGGCGGTCCTGCAGCACGCGCAGCAGCTTGGCCTGGAGGCGGGGCTCGAGCTCTCCGATCTCGTCGAGGAAGAGCGTGCCGCCGGCCGCCAGCTCGAAGCGGCCGGGCCGGTCGCTGCTCGCGCCCGTGAACGCGCCACGAACGTGGCCGAACAGCTCGCTCTCGATCACGCTCGGCGCCAGCGCGGCGCAGTCGACGTGAACCAGCTCGCGGCTCGCGCGCGGGGACAGCGCGTGCAGCCGCTCGGCGGCGAGCCCCTTGCCCACGCCGGTCTCTCCGGTGAGCAGCACGGTGGAGTCGCTGGGGCCGATCCGTCGGATCGCCTCGCGCAGCCGGCGGACGGCCGGCGAGCTGCCGACGATCGGCCGGGGCGCGAGGGACGTGTGGTGGAGGCGTCGGGCGCGGGCAGGGTGCATGGGTGTCAGGCAGAGCAAGCCGCGTGCCCGGTGCGGGGCGCGGTGAGGTGCCGCGCCGCCCCGCGTGGCGACCGCTCCGCCCGACCAGCAACGACCAGCCGCACCGGAGGCGCCGCTTCGCGCGGACCTGGCTGCCGTACGCCGCGGAGCGCGTGCAGCCAGACGCAGCCAGGGCGCTCGGCTGCAGCGCCCGCAGCCGGCTCGCTCGGGCTTTCTTTGGATCTTCCTGGGCGCCGTGTCGGGCACCGGCCCCTAGGATGCCAAGGCCGGTTCGGATGCAGAGGGACAGCGGTCGCGGTGCAGGGTCGCGTGGCAGCAATCGCCACCAATTTTGCCGCCAGTCTTGCCACCCGCCTCGCCACCAGACTGGCGGCGCTCGGGGTCCGGAGGCCCTTCGCCACGACGGGCGTCGCGGCGGCACTCGTGGGCTGGCTCCTCCTCCACGCCGCCGGACTCGAGAGCGAGGTCGGCTACGCGGCCTACTTCGGACCCGACGATCCGCAGGTCGAGCGGCTCGCGGCATTCCTGGACGAGTTCGAGAGCGGCATCCACATGCTGGTGGTGTTCGGCTGCCGCGACACGCCGCGCTGCGAGCACATTGGGGAGCCGTGGGCGCTCGGGTTCCTGGCCCGGCTCCAGGCGTCGCTCGACGCGCTGCCCAACGTGCGACGCACCCGCAGCGCGCTCGATACGCCGATCGTGGTGGGTCCCCTGGAGACGCGGACGCTCGCCGCGCTCGACGGGAGCGCGACCCTGGCGCCGGACTGGCGCGAGCTGCTCGGGCTGGGGCGCCAGCAGCAGCGCTTCGCACGCACCGTTCTCGCTCCCGACGCGCGCGCGGCCGGCGTGGTGGTGGAGCTGCAGTCGCTCCAGAGCGAGCCGATGCGGCGCACCGTGCGCGGCGTGCTGGCGTTGCGGCCCGACTTCGAGGCGGAGCTCGGCGCCGACCTGCACCTGGCTGGCGACCCGGTCTGGACCGTGGTCTCGGCCGACGACCTCGACCGCGATTCGCGCGTGCTGACCGCCCTCATGCTGCTCACGATGCTGGGGCTGCTCGCCGCCCTGTTCCGCGACGTCTGGCTGACGGCGCTGCCGCTCGTCACGGTCGCAGCGACCACCGCCGTCGTACAGGGGTTGGCGGCCCTGCTCGGCGTTCCGCTCACCTCGGTGCTCGCCGCGCTGCCGCCGCTGCTGGTGGTGATCGCCGTCGCGGCCTCGATCCACCTGCTCACTGCCTTCGTACGACGCGTCGGCGCCGAGGGACGCGAGGCGCTGGTGAGCGGCGCGCGCGAGGTCGGCGCCGGCTGCTTCTGGGCGGCAGCCACGACCGCTGCGGGCTTCGCCTCCTTCCTCGGCAGCGACCTGCAGAGCGTGCGCGACTTCGGCGCGCTCGCCGCGGCCGGCCTGGGCGCGTCCTTCGCGCTCACCTTCACCCTGCTGCCCGCGCTGCTGACGCTGAGGCTGCGCGTCGGACGCTGGCGGCCGGCCGAGCGCCGCCGCGAGCTGCCGCGTGAGATCCTCGGCGCGGCCTTCGACACGGTCTCGCGCTACCCCCGCTTCGTCCTGCTGGCCTCCCTGCTCGGCTTCGGGCTGCTGGCGAGCGGTGCGAGTCGCGTCGGCTATGCGACCGACTTCGGCTTCGGCGAGGGCTCGCTGGTGGTGCGCTCGCTGCGCTTCATCGAGGCGAACTTCCGCAAGCCGATGACGACCGAAGCCGTCGTCACGCTCCTCGAGGGAACGCCCGTCTACCACCCCGCGTCGCTGCAGCTGCTGCGCGACGTCGAGGCCGTGTTCGGCGCCGAGACCTCCACCGGACACGCGTGGAGCCTGCTCGACCTGCTCGAAGACGCCTACCTGGTCGACCGCGGCCGACCGCCCGACTCCTTCGAGGAGCTGACCGGCAGCGCCCGTCGCGAGCTGGCGCTCGTCGCCGGCTCGGAGCAGGCGCGCCGGTTCTGGAGCGAGGCAATCGCCGACCCGGCCCGATCCCGCAGTCGCCTCCGGGTCTCGGTGGACCGCGCCTGGCTCGACGACGATGCGCAGTCGCCCTACGTGGCGCGCATCGAAGCGGCCATCGAGGCGCTCGACCAGCGAGCGCGGGAGGCCGGGCATCGCGTCGAGCTGGAGGGCGGGCTGGTGCTGGCCGACCGCTTCGTGCGGGCGCTGCGCGACACCCAGTGGCGAAGCTTCGCGTCGGCGTTCGCGGTGGTCGCCGCGACCCTGGCCCTGCTGCTGCGCGGCGCCCCGCGCCTGCTGGCATGGGCGCTGGTGGCCAACGCCCTGCCGGTGGCGGCGCTGCTCGGCCTGATGGGCTGGGTCCGGATCGGCATCGACCCGGCCAATACCATGGTGGGCGCCATCCTGCTCGCGATCGCGGTGGACGACACCATCCACGTCGCGCTCCGCTACCAGCGCGAGCGCGCGCGGGTCGGTTCGGCGGCGCTCGCGCTGCAGCGCGCGTTCGAGACCGTGGGCGAGGCCGTGCTCGTCACCAGCCTGTGTCTGATGCTGGGCTTCTCGGTGCTGCTGTTCTCCCAGTGGGGCGGGCTCGTGTGGTTCGGCCTGCTGGCGAGCCTCGGCGTGGGTCTGGTGCTGGCCGGCGACCTGCTGCTGCTGCCCGCCGCCCTGCTGGTCGGCGCCCGGAACGAGCGCGATGCGACTCGCTAGGGTGCTGGCAGGGGCGCTTCCGGTGGCGGGCGTGCTGCTCGCCCTGCTGCCGCACCCCGACTCGCTGCGCACCGGCGGAAGCCCGCTGCCGGTCGCGATCGACCCGGCGCTGCGGGTGCCGTTCAGCAGCATCGTGCTGCGCATGCCCGAGCCGAGGCTCGCGCCCGGCGACCGCATCGTGGGCATCGAGCTGCCAGGGGAGGGGGGCCTGCGCACGCCGCGGGGCCGGGCAACGCTGCTCGCCGCCGCGCGCCAGACGGATCCGGGCGCGACCGTTCGGCTCGCGGTGCAAGGCGCGGATCGCGAGCGCCGCCGCATCGGAGTCGCCGTGGTCGAGCCGGGCACGAGCCTGCGCGCGCAGTGGCTGGTGCCGCTGGCGGGACTCGCCTTCCTGCTGTTCGCCCTCGCCGCGTGGGCCGGCGGACGCCACCCGGTCGCGGTGCCGCTGTGCGCGGTGTCTTCGTGCCTCGGAGCCTGGCTGCTCGCTGCGCTCGATCCGGTGCTGCCCGGAGATGCGGGCCTGCTCGGCCTCGCCGGCGCTCGGGCGCGGATCGGAATGCTCGCGGTGTCGCTGCTGCCGGCGGCTTTGCTGCATCTCGCCGTGCGCTTCCCGGTCGCGGCGCCGCGCTTCCGCCGCCCCGGGCTGGCGGCGCTGCCCTA
Organism: Myxococcota bacterium; assembly: GCA_030066475.1. Next base: position 24,344 of record JASJBO010000023.1, on the reverse strand, counting down.
CTGGATCTGGGCGATCCCCGCGGCCACTGCGCAGCTCCGCTTCGGCGATCCGGGGGTCGCGAGTGCGGTGGAGCGCGTCGCGTTGACGGCAGCGTTCGGCGCGGGGGCGCTGCTGGTGTTCACGGCCGCGTTCCCGCGCCGCAGGCTCACGCCCGTCGAGCGCGCCCGAGCGCGTGCCACCACGCTCGGGTTCGCGGTGGCGGGGGCAGGGCCGTTGGCGGTGTTCGTGCGCGGCGCGGCGCTGGCGCCGGACGCGGCCAGTGCGGTCACGGCCGCCTCGCTCGCGTTGCCGCTGTGCCTCGGCTGGTGCGTGGTCCGCTACCGGCTGCTCGATCCCCCGCCCTGGCTGCGCGCCGCGCTCGTCTCGGTCTGCGCCGCCCTCTGCACGCTGCTGGCGTCGCTGACGGCCGTGGCCGCGGCCAGCGGCTCGCCGCGGCATGCGGGGACGATCGACGCGCTGCCGGTCGTGCTGTTGACGGGGCTGCTCTACCCGAGCGTGCGCGCGGGCCTCGAACGGGTGCTGCGCCGCGGGCGTGGCGCGCTCGCGCGCGCGGACGAGCTGCTCTCCGCGGCGACCGTGCAGCTGGCGGGCGCGTCCGATCCCGATCTGGTGCTCGAGCGACTCCTCTGCCTGATCCACGAGCGACTGGGCCGCCCTGCGCAGCGGGTCGGGTGCGCGGCCGATGGGCGCGTGACCTCGCTGCTGGCGCAGCGTGGTCTGGCGATCTGGGAGACGGCGGGCCGACCCCGCTCGGCCGGTGCGCTGTGGGCCGAGCGCTCGGAGGACCCGGACGCCGCGCGCCCCGAGGCCGTGCTGGTGATCGCGCGGCGGGACGAAGCGCCCCGGCTCGTCGTCCTGTCGGCGCGCGACGATGGACTCCCGCTCGCGCCCGAAGAGCGGCCGGCGCTGGAGGCGTTGGCGCGCATCGCCTCGGTCGCGCTGGGCGACGCAGAGACCTCGAGCCGCCTCGAGCGGACCGTGCGCGCCCGGACGCGTTCGCTGCGCATGCAGCTCGCCGATCGCGCCGCGGTGTTGAGCGCCGCACGCGGCATCCAGGCCGCGATCGACAGCGAGGCCGTGGTCGCGGCGGCGACCGAGTTTCTGGGGGCTCGCTGCGAGCCGGGCTCCCTCCAGCGCGGGGCGGTCGCGAACGGACACGGGGTGAGCGCCTCCCTCTCGATCTCTCCAGCGCGCTGCGAGCGCCTCTCCGCAGCGGTCGCGAACGCCTCGCGGGCGCGCGCGCTCCAGAGCCACACCGACACGGTCGCCGCCCTGGCGAACCTGGCCCTCGAGCGCATCCACCTGCTGGCCGAGCTCAAGCGCGAGGTCGCGCGGCAGGCCCGCGAGCTGGCTGCGACCCGCTCGGGTCGCCAGCACCTGGAGTTCGCGCGCCGCGTGGCGCACGAGCTGCGCCGGCCCAGCGAGGAGATCGTCCGGCTGGCGCGACGCCGGGCGGACGGGGCCGGTGCGCACGAGCGGCGCGCGCTGCGGCGGATCGAGGGCGTCGCGTCCGAGCTCGCGCGCCGCATCGAGTCGCTGGTGCAGGGCGCGGCCCCCGCGCGCAGCGGACAGCGGGTCGACCTCGTCGGGCTCGCGAACGAGGCGGTGCGGCGCGTGGCACTGCTGCGGCCGCGCCTGCGCTACGAGACGCGCCACGAGCTACCGCGGCTGCCGCTGCGTGCGGACCGCGCCGGGATCGGCGCGGCGGTCGAGAACCTGGTCGACAACGCGGCGAAGGCGGCCCGGCAGCGCGTGACGCTGCGCACGACGCTGCTGCACCGGGGCGCGCGGGTCGACGCCCAGATCGAGGTCGAGGACGACGGCGCGGGGATCCCCGACGAGCTCGGCGAGCAGATCTTCGAGGCCGGTGTGGGCCGTTTCCGCGACGGACTCGGGCTGGGCCTCGCGCTCTGCCGCGAGGTGGTGGCCGCCCACGGCGGGGATCTCGAGGTGGAGTCGGGCAGCGGGCGCACGGTGTTCCGCATGCGCCTCCCGCAGCTGGGAAGCGCGGGGGCGAGCGCGTGACGGCGCCGCGCATCCTGCTGGTGGAGGACGAGGCGCCCACCCGGGAGCGCCTCGAGCGGGCGCTGCGCGAGGCGGGCTACGCGGTGTTCGCCAGCCGCGACGGCGGCGAGGCCCTGCATCGGCTGCGGAGCACCGAGATCGATCTGGTGGTGAGCGACCACCGCATGCCGCGCATGAGCGGCATCGACCTGCTGCGCGCGGTGCGGCGCAGCGGCGACCTGCCGTTCATCCTGTACAGCGCGGCGCGCGACGCGGGCGTGGGATTCCGTGCCGGAAGGCTGGGTGCGCTCCAGTTCCTCGAGTACCCGTTCGAGATCGAGTGCGACCTGCTCCCCGCGATCGAGCGCGCACTGGCGCGGGTTGGCGAGGAGCCCGTCGCGGTGCGCGGCGCCGAGCGCATCCAGGGTCGTGCGGACCCGACGCGCCGGCTGCGCGCCCTGGTGCGCCAGCTCGGCCGCTCGCGCGCCAGCGTGCTGATCACCGGCGAGACCGGCGCGGGCAAGGAGGTGGTGGCGCGCGCCATCCACGAGGAGAGCGGGCGCGCGCCGTGGATCACGTTCGCGGTCACCGAGCTGGCGGACGGCGTGCTCGAGGCCGAGCTGTTCGGCCACGAGCGCGGCGCCTTCACCGGCGCCGTGCGATCGCGCCCCGGGCTCTTCGAGCAGGCGCACGGCGGGACCCTGCTGCTCGACGAGATCGGCGACGCACCGCCGGCGCTCCAGGCGAAGCTGCTGCGCGTGCTCGAGACCGGGGAGGTGCGGCGGGTGGGCGGGTCGGCGCTGCGCCGGCTCGACGTGCGCCTGCTCGCAGCCACGCACCGCAGCCTGGCAGACGAGGTCCGCGCCGGGCGCTTTCGCGAGGACCTGTTCTACCGGCTGAACCAGGCCAGCCTGCGAGTGCCGCCGTTGCGCGAGCGCGCAGAGGATCTCGACACCCTGGTCGCCGCCTTCCTCGCCGAGCTCGCGACCGAGGCCCGGATCCGCGCGCCGGAGTGCACGCCGGCCTTCCTGGCGGGCCTGCGCGCGCAGCCGTGGCCGGGCAACGCGCGCCAGCTCCGCTCGGTGCTGCAGAGCGCGCTGCTCTGGTGGGACGGCGAGGGTCCACTCGGCGAGGCCGACCTGCTCGAGACGCTGGCGTCGCTCGACCCCTCGCTCGGCTCCGAGGAGCGCGTCGAGTGCCACCGGATGGTGGAGGCATTCCGGCGCAGCGGCGGCAACCAGGAGGCGGCGCGCCGGGCCCTCGGCATGACGCGCGCGGCGTGGCGGCATCGCTGGCGGCGCTTCGGCCTGGCGGCGCTGGGGCGCTCGACCTCGTGAGCCCCGGCTGGACCGCACTCGTCGCCGTCGCACTCGCGGCCGGCGCGGCCCACGCCGAGGACGCTCGCCCCGAGGACGCGCCGCTCGCGCTGGTGCGTCGCGCCTTCGACCGCAGCTTCGATCACCCGGGGGTGCGCAGCGTGCGCCTGCGCATCCATCGGGGCGGGCGGGTCGTCTCGCAGCGGAGCTTCGACGTCGCGTACCGCCGCGACGACGCCGGGGGGCGCACGATCCTCCGCTTCACGGCCCCCGAGTACCTTCGGGGCAACGCGCTGCTCGTCGTCGAGCGACCCGACGGCACCAACGACACCTGGCTCTACCAGCCCGAGGAGAGGCGACCCCGGCGCGTCGGCACCCGGCAGAAGGCCGACTCCTTCTACGGAAGCGACCTCAGCTTCGAGGACATGGAGCACCACCGCTGGGAGCGCTTCGAGCTGCGCACCCTGCCCGCGCAGCGCGAGGCCGACCGACTCTGCCACGTGGTCGACGCGTTCCCCGCGGCCGACTCCCAGTATGGAAGGCTGCGGATCTGGATCGAGCAGCAGCGCCTCGCGGTGCTGCGGATCGACTTCTACCGCGGCCGGCGCGAGCAGCCGATCAAGCGGCTCCGCGTCGATCCCGACGACGTGGGCGAGCTGGGCGCCTGGCTCCGGGTGCAGCGGCTGCGCGTCGAGCAGCTCGGGCGCAGCGCCTTCACCGAGGTCGTGTTCGAGCGCATCGAGGTCGACCCGCACCTGACCGAGCGGGCGTTCTCGGCGCTCCGACTCGAGCGCGAGGACGAGGACCTGTTCGAGTGGATCGGACGGGCCTCCCGGGAGGGAGATGCGCGATGAGACGCAACCTGCGCCGCCGCCCGCTCTACAGCGCGTGCAACGAGGACACCCGCACCGAGATCCACGCCCTGGCGCCGGCGCCCACCGACACCGTAGTGTGCATCGCGGCCGGTGGCGGCCGCGCGCTGAGCCTGCTGGCCGCGGGCGGCGGCCGCTTCCTCGCAATCGACCGGAGCGCGAGCCAGCTCCACGCACTCGAGCTCAAGGCGGCCGCGCTCGACGCCCTGGGCTACGAGAGCTACCGGCGCTTCCTCGGCCTCGAGCCGGACCCCGATCGGCTCGGGACCTATGCGGCCCTGCGTGGCAGCCTCGGCGCGGGTGCGCGCCGCTACTGGGACGCCCGCGCGTGGATGATCGGGCCGGGCGTGCTCTACGCCGGGCGGCTGGAGACGGCCCTCGCCGCCTACGCGGCCGCGCTGCGCCGGGCGGGCTCGCTCGACTGGGCGCGGGACTGGTTCGCGGCGCCGACGCTGCGCGAGCAGCGCGCGCTGATGCGCCGCGACGTCGCGCGGCTCGCGCGCAGCGAGCGCCTGTGGAGCGTCTTCTTCCACCCTCTCGCCGTGTTCCTCACCACGCGCGACCCGAGCTTCCTGCGCTCCACGCAGGGCGACGTCGGGCGCTACCTGTTCCGGCGCTTCCTGGCCTATGCGCGCCGCCACCGGCTGCGCGACAGCTTCCTGCTCCACCTGATCTACTTCGGATGCTACGACCCGGGCGGCGCCGTGCCGCACTATCTCACCCGGACCGGCTACGAGGGGGCGCGCAAGCGCCTGGCCCGGCTCGAGCTTCGACAGGACCGCATCGAGTGCGCCCCGGCCTGGCTGAACCCGACGACCCGCGTGATGTGGTCGCTCTCGGACGTGGGGAGCTGGATGAACGCCGCGGCCTTCGACGCGCTGCTCGCGGGGCTGGCGCGCCACAGTCCGCCGGGGTCACGGGTCTGCTACCGGAACCTGGCGGCGCTGCGGCGACCGCGGCCGCGCGCCGGGCTCGCGATCTGCCCGCAGCGCTCGGCAGTCGCCGAGCGCGCCGACCGCTCCGTCTTCTACCGCCTGGTCGTGGGCGAGGTCGTTCACCCCGACGACCCCTTGCGCTATTGACTCCCGCATGGAGTTCGTATCCGTCGCCGAGGCGCGCGAGCGCCGGGGCCTGCGCATGGTCGTCGTGGGCGGGCTGCCCAGCCCCTGGGGTGAGGCCGCCAAGGGCATCCTGCACGTCAAGAAGATCCCGTTCTGCGCGGTGCGCATGACGCCCGAGCAGGCGGCCGTCGAGGACTGGACCGGCCACGCGAGCGCGCCGATCGTCGTCTACGAGGACGAGGCGCCGCGCACCGGCTGGGCCGAGATCCTGCTGCTGGCCGAGCGCCTCGCACCGCAGCCGAGCCTGCTGCCCGCCAATGCCGCCGAGCGCGCGCGCGTGTTCGGGCTCTCGCACGAGATCTGCGGTGAGCAGGGCCTGGGCTGGTCGCGGCGCCTGGTCGGCATCCACCGCGGGCTCACCGGCGAGGGCGGCTTCGTGCGGCCCGTGGCCGAGTACCTGGCGCCGAAGTACGGCTACCAGCCGGAGGTCGCCGCCGGTGCACACCAGCGCGTGATCGACCTGCTCGGGCTGCTGGCCGACACGCTGCGCACCCAGCTCGCCGCCGGCAGCCGCTACTACGAGGGCTGGTCGCTCACGGCGCTCGACATCTACGCGGCCACCTTCATGACGCTGTTCGCCCCGCTGCCGCCCGAGCAGTGCCCGATGCCCGAGGCGCTGCGCGCCACCTTCGGCGACATCGACGACGCCACGCGCGCGGCCCTCGACCCGATCCTGCTCGAGCACCGCGACTTCCTGTACGCGGAGCACCTGGAGCTGCCGGTCCAGCTCTGAACGGAGGCGCTCAGACGCGCAGCGCCGCGAGCGCGCGCTCCTCGGCCACGCGCACGATCTCGTCCGCCAGGCAGCGGTCGCGAAACAGGGCCGGGTCGGCGCCGAAGCCGGCGCCGTCGTCGTGCATGCTGACGAGCTGCGGGTAGACCACGCGGCGCGGGCCGTAGCTGGCAACCGGCGGGATCGGGATGCGGGTGAGCCGGCCCTGGAAGGCGAGGAAGGCGAGCGTCCGGGCGAGGCGCGGGGCGTCGCCGGCCAGCGTCTCGAGCAGGGCGGTGGCGGCGAGCATGCGCTGGGTCTCGGCGCCGTGGGCGGCGAGCCAGGGCTCGATCTCGGCCGCCAGGGCGCGGTCGGCGAGCTCGGCGCGCAGGGTGTCGGCCACGCCGGCGCGCGCTTCGAGCTGCTCGCGCAGCGCAGCCAGCGCGGGACGCGGGTCGCTGTCGGCGTCGAGCTTGGAGCGCGCCTCGGTCCACGCGGCCTCCAGCTCCGTGTCGCGATCGTCGGGCGCGAGCGCCGAGAAGCGGTGGGCGCGCGCGAAGCAGGCGAAGGCGGCCGGCGCGCCGGCGCCCAGCTCGTCGAGCGCGGCCTGCCAGGCCGCCTCGGGGTCGGTGCCGGCCGGGTCGCGCAGCCAGGCGGCCGCGGTGTGCAGCATCACGCCCGAGGCGTGGGCGTGCTGCATGGGATTCAGCAGCACGCCAGTCGCGTGCTCGGCGAGCGCGGGGTCGCGCCCCAGGTACGGGCCCAGGTGCAGCATGGGGCGCATCGGGCCGTCGGCCACCGGCACGTTGTCCCACAGCAGGAGCTTGCGGCGCAGCGTGGCGGCGCGCTGGCGCGCCTCGTCGGCGCGGATGGTGGGGCTCACGATGGTGCGGCCGGTCCAGCCCACCTCGATGGCGGGGTCGAGCCTGGCGCCCATCTCCTCCAGGTACGCGGTGGGCTCGGCGGCGAGGTAGTCGGTGGGCACGAGCCACAGGTGGGTGTCGGAGCCCAGCGCCTCGCGCACGGCGTGGGCCAGCGCCACGTGGGCGGCCGCGAGCGACGGGAAGGCGGCGCGGTCGCCCGCGTGAGTCAGGTGGGTGGGGACGTCGTCGAGCGCCAGCGAGAGCAGGCGGGCTCCCAGGGCCTGGAAGCCGCGCAGCTTCTCGGCGAGTGCCGCCACGTCGTCGCGGGCGGCGTACCGGATCGAGAGGCCGGGCGCCACGGCAAAGCCCACCCGGACGCCCGCTTTCGCGCCGCGCTCGACCAGCTCGCGGAGCTCGGCCCGCGCAGGCTCGGGATAGGGCTCGCGCCAGCGGTCGCGGTGCAGCGGGTCTTCCTTGGGGGCGTACACGTAGGTGTTCATGCCCCACGCACCGATCCGCTCGATCAGCCACAGCCGGTCGGCGTGCGACCAGGGTGTGCCGTAGAAGCCCTCGACGACGCCGCGGTAGCCGAAGGCCGCGCCCGAGGCGCTCATGCGGAGACGGGCTGCGCCAGGCGCGTGCCCGCGGCGCGCAGCTCGCGCGCGCGCTCCACCAGGTCGGGCCAGGCGGCCAGCAGCGCGCCGAAGTCGCGCACCACGCGCCGCGCGGTCTCCCAGGCCTCCGCCGGGTCGCGGCCGTCCGCCAGCTCGCGGGGTAGCGGACCGGCGTCGCGCACCAGCGCCTCGTGCAGGTTCGCGGCGATGCGCTCGACGTCGCCGGCCCAGTGCTCGGGGGCGGCGCCGTGATAGCGCAGGTGGCTCTCGAAGATCTCGAGGTCGTGGGCCTGCTGCGCGCGCAGGTGGGCGCGGGCGTGGGCGGTGAAGTCGGCCGTCGCCAGCGAGCCGGTCTCTTCGATGCGCCGGCCCAGCACGCGCAGCCGGCGGGCGGGGTCGGCCTGGGCCAGCCCCGGCCGGGGCTCGGCCTGGACGAGCCCGATCAGCAGGTCGGCGAAGCGCGGCCGGGTGCGCCAGGTCAGCAGGTCGTCCTCGGCGAAGGCGCGCGCCTCGGGCGGCTCGTGCAGCGCGCCCCAGGGCAGGTGCGCGATCAGCGCGCCGGGGCAGACGCGGGCGAGCGTCGCGGCGAGCACGCCGTCGCTGTTCCGGAACACCGGGCAGAAGGGCGGCAGCAGCGTGCGCAGGTCGAAGCCCACCTGCGCAGTCATCAGGAAGCCGCCCTGCGCGAGCGTGAGGCGCGGCGCCGCGCGGATCACCTCGCGCGTGGTGCGCAGCGCAGCGTACTCGTCCGGGTCGCCCACCAGGCGGTCGCGCGTGGTGCCGGTCTGCATCAAGTAGTGGCCGGGCGCGCCCATGCCGCAGTCGCCCACGAAGCCCACGGCGCTCAGCACGGTGCGCGCGCGCCCGGCGCGCAGCCGCGCCAGCAGCACCGGGTCGACGCGGTCGAGGTCCACGGCCGCGTCGTCGCCGAGCCCGCTCGCGCAGCGGCCGGCGCTGGCGCCGAGCGCGAGGCCGTGCTCGCCGAGCACGTCGGCCGGCTCGAACGCGGCGGCGGCGAGCGCCGCCTCGCGGTCGCGGAACCACCAGAAGGCGGTGGGGTCGGAGTCGGTGTTCAGCACCAGGTCGCGGGCCCAGGTGGGCGGCCGGGCCAGGCGGGCACAGGTGTCGTCGTCGGCCGACAGCACCAGGTCGCCCTGGGCGTGCAGCAGGAAGGCGTTGCGGTTGGCGCCGCAGTGGTAGCCGGCGCCGTGCGGGTCGAGCAGCGCGAACTCCACGAGCGCCGGATCGAGCACTCGATCGGGTCCCACCAGCGCCTCGGCGAAGCGACGCTTCTCGGCGTCGCCGGCGTGGGCGACGGGCAGCCCGTGCTGCTCGCCGAGCTTGCGCAGCACGTCGCGGTTGGCCGCGCAGCCGGCCGCGTCGGAGTCGTCGGCCACGAACAGCTCGATCTCGTGGCCGTGCTCCTGCGCGTTGGCGAGGTAGCTCCCGGCGGCGCGCGCCAGCGCCTCGGGCCGGCCGCGCGTCACCACGCCCAGCGCCGCGATCGGCGGCGCGGGCGCCTCGTCGCGCGCGTGCGCCTCGAGCTCCTCCACCACGTCGTCGTGGGTGACCAGCAGCTCCTTGCCCGCCAGCTCGCCGAGCACCGTCGCGAGCACGGGGACCTCGCGGGCGGGCATGCGCATGGCCTGGGCGAGCTGGGCGGCGTGATCGGCGAGCGTCTCGAAGGTCTGGCAGTGGGGCAGCAGCGCGGAGACGTCGCGCGGCAGCTCGTGCGACACGCCCGTCTCGAGCGCCGTCACCAGCTCGGCCGCGTCGCCGAGCGGGACGCGCTGGACGTGCACCGCGCGGTAGAGCGGCTCGTCGTCGTCTTCGGCCTCGTCCTCGATCGGCTCGGCGGCGGAGGCCGCCTCCGCCTCGGCCGGCTCGGGCGCCGCCTCGTCCCGGTCCTTCCTTCGCCGTCCGAAGATCGCCACGCGCAGTCCCCCAGGGCCGTCCGGCCCAGACCCTAGCGGACCCACCCGGTCGCCGGGTGCAACCCGTTCAAGAACCCGGACCGAGCCTGGTGCGCGAATTCGGCCCGAGACCGAGGCGCGAAACCACAGCCATAGCCGAGCTACGGCGAGGTTTCGCAACGCAGGGCTCGGGCCGAAGGCGCGTGCCAGGCGACGGGAGGGTTCTTCAACGGGCTGCTAGGCTCGCGCCATGGGACTCGAAGCACGCGGCCGCATCCACGCCAAGTTCGACGCCCAGCAGGTGACCGAGCGCTTTCGCAAGCGCGAGTTCGTCGTCGAGCTGGCCGACAACCCCCGCTATCCGCAGTTCGTCCTGTTCCAGCTCACCGGCGACCGCTGCGAGCTGCTCGACCCGTTCGAGGTGGACGACCAGGTGCGCATCGAGTTCAGCCTGCGCGGCCGCCAGTGGACCAGCCCCAAGGGCGACGTCCGCTACTTCAACAGCCTCGACGTCTGGACCGTCGAGAAGGAGGGCGAGACCAACGCGCCCCCGCTGCTCGACGACGGCGACATCCCGCCGCCGCCGGGGGACGACGACGTTCCGTTTTGATGAACTTCGCTCGCCTGCGGCTCGCTGCGCGCTCCGGCTTCGCCTCCGCTTGCTGATCGACTTCGCTCGCCTGCGGCTCGCTGCGCGCTCCGCCGCTGCGCGGCTCCGCTTGCGCGGGCGGCCTCGTCTGGTTCTTCCGGGTTGGCAGGCCGGCGGGGCGTCTTCGTGGATTTCGCTCGCCTGCGGCTCGCTGCGCGCTCCGGCTTCGCCTCCGCTTGCTGATCGGCTTCGCCTCCGCTTGCGCGGGCGGTTCGGGGCGGGCAGGCGGGTAGGCCGGTTGGGCGTCGAAGCTGGGACGACCCATTCCTCCCTTGAGGCAGTGCGCCGCTTCTGGGATCCTGGAGTCGCGGTGAGGACGGGCGGCGGCGTGGGGGTGTTCCTTGGTCGCCGACCGATTGCTACGGCCTCCCCGGCGGGCTCTCGCGTCGCTCGTCCCGCTGGCGCTCGCGCTGTCGCAGCCCGCCGGCGCGGCGCCGGTCGCCTTCTCCGGCTCGCTCACGCTAGAGATCCCGGCGTTCGACATCCAGGCGACGGTGACCGGGAGCGGGATCGCCACGCCGAACCCGGCGGCGACCGTGCTGTCGGTGCCGTCGACCGCGATGTCGGGGCGCTCCGTCTTCGCTGTCACCGATCCGGTCGCGTTCCCGATCCGAGGGCTGCAGCTCACCCTGCGCAACGACCACGGAGCGTTCGCTCTCGAGGGCGGTGAGCTCGGCGGGAGCATGCCGGTCGGCGGGATCGCGAAGCTCTGCCTGTTCGCCGGGTGCGAGGCGCCACCCGCCAACATTTCCGTTCCGCTGGACGCGGTGGGCATCGGCGGCACCGAGACCGCGTCGGTACTGGTCAACGTCACGGTGGTCGGAGCGCCCTGGACCACGGCCACGACCACGACCGGCGGTCTCACGCGCACCGGCTTCGCGCACGGCGTGGCATCCGCCACGACGTCGGCGGTGTCGCGACCCGGTGGCCTCCAGCTCGTGACCCCGGTCAGGATCTCCACCAACCTCGCCGCCTCGCCGGCCATCCCCGGGTTCGGGATCTTCGAGCTGGCCTCCTTCGCATCGGAGGGCTGTCGCGACGGCATCGACAACGCGACGGGCTGATCGACTTCCCCGAGGACCCGGGCTGTCGCAGCGAGGCAGATCCCTTCGAGGCCGACAATCGACTCCCCTGCGACGACGGCAAGGACAACGACGGCGACGGGCTGATCGATACGGCCGCGGATCCGGGCTGCGACGACGCCGGCGACCCCTCCGAGCGCTCGGCCGCACTGCCCTGCGACAACGGCATCGACGACGACGGAGACCAGCTGCGCGACGTGAACGAGGACCCCGGCTGCACAAGCGCCGAGGATCCGAGCGAGCGGTCGCCGGCGCTGGTCTGCGACAACGGCGAGGACGACGACCGCGACCTGGACACCGACTATCCCAGCGACCGCGGCTGCAGCGCGCCGACGGACGCCTCCGAGCGCAGCGACGTCTTCGCCTGCGACGACGGTCGGGACAACGACGGCGACGGGCGCTCCGATTACCCGGCCGACCACGATTGCAAGTCGCCGCTCGATGACGACGAGGAGAGCGACCGCGACGACGATCGGATCCGCGACCGTGACGACAACTGCACCGAGGTGGCGAACTTCGACCAGCGTGACACCGACGGCGACGGCTACGGCAACGTCTGCGACCCCGACTACGACGGCGACGGCGCGGTGGGCCTGGGCGACTTCACCGTGCTGCGCGCCCAGTTCGGGCGCGAGAGTGGCGACCCGCGATTCGATCCCGACGTGGACGCCAACGGCGACGGGGCGATCGGAGCCGCCGACTTCAACGCCTTCCGCGCGCTCTTCGGCGGGGCGCCGGGGCCTTCGGGCGTGGCGAACGGCGCGCCCTGACGTCTCGCTCGATCGCTTGCTAGTGTCGCCGGGAACGCACGTGGGCCGGCCGAGCTGCAGACGCGGAACAGGAGACGACGCAGTGCGATCCATCTCGCGATGGGCCCCGATGGCCCTGCTGGCGTTGCTGTGTGTGGGTGGTGGCCGGGTCGCCGCCGAGCCGGTTGCCTTCGAGGGCTCGCTCGACCTCGAGCTGCCGACCGTCGCACCGCCGCTCTCGGTTCAGGGATTCGGCGTGGCCGTCCCGAATCCCGAGGCCGGAACGCTCTCGATCCCAGCCGGGCAGATCACGGGCCAGACCGCGATCGCCGTGACGGACCCGGCGGTCTTCCCGATCGAAGGTCTCCGGCTCACGGTCCTCCAGGAGAGCGGCCACTTCTCGGTGCAGGGCAGCTCCGTCCGGGGAACGATGCCGGCCGGCGCCCTGGCCAAGGTCTGCCTCTTCGCGGCCTGCTTCGACGATCCGCCTGCGATCGTCTCGGTGCCGATGAGCCACGTCGGCGTGGGCGGGACCGAGACGGTCAGTGTGCTCGTCAACGTGACGGTCGTGGGCGCTCCCTGGACGACCGGCTCGACGACCGTCGGCGGCATCGCGCGCCAGGGCTTCGCCCACGGGCTGGCCTCGGCCACGACCTCGGCCGTCTCGAATCCGGGCGAGCTGCAGCTCGTCACGCCGATCTTCATCTCCACGAACATCGGAGCGCAGCCGATCTTTCCCGGGTTCGGGATCTTCTCGATGCGCGCGGGCGACTCCGACGCCTGCCGCGACGGCGTGGACAACGACGAGGACGGACTGGTGGACTTCCCGGAGGACCCGGGCTGCGTCAGCGAGGCGGACCCGAGCGAGACGGACGACCGGCTCCCCTGCGACGACCGCCGCGACAACGACGGCGACGGCGTGGTCGATCTCGAGGATCCGGGCTGCGACGCTCCCGGCGACCCCTCCGAGAACTCGCCCGAGCTGCCCTGCGACAACGGCATCGACGACGACGGGGACCAGTTGAGCGACGTCAGGGAGGATCCCGGCTGCGCGGCGGCCGACGATCCGAGCGAGCGCTCGCCCGCGCTCGTGTGCGACAACGGCGTGGACGACGACGGCGACTTCGGCGCCGACTTCCCGGCCGACCGCGGCTGCGACGCGCCGACCGACGCCTCCGAGCGCTCCGACCGCTTCGTGTGCGACGACGGCGTGGACAACGACGGCGACGGGCGCAGCGACTTCCCGGCCGACTCGGATTGCGAGTCGCCGCTCGACGGCGACGAGTACGCCGACCGCGACGGCGACCGGATCCGCGACCGTGACGACAACTGCACCGATGTCGCGAACCGATTCCAGCGCGACACCAACGGCGACGGCTACGGGAACGCCTGCGACCCCGACTACGACGGCGACGGCGTGGTGGGCCTGCGCGACTTCGCCGTGCTGCGCGCCCAGTTCGGCCGCGAGGACGACGACCCGCTGTTCGACCCCGACGTCGACGCCGACGGCGACGGGGCGATCGGCCTGGCCGACTTCAACGCCTTCCGCCTGCGCTTCGGCGAGCCCCCGGGGCCCTCCGGCCCGGCCGGCGCCAGGCCCTGACCGCGCGGCCACGCCGTGGGGCGATCGGACTCGGGCCCAGGTCCGGAGGGTCGAGCCCGCCGGGCTAGACTGGGCGCCCACGCGACTGGCGCCGAGGAGGAGATCCGTGTCCCAGCAACCCGAATCCATGGGCGTCGAGCTGCCCCCCGAGCTGGCGAAGGACCCCGAGGCGCTCGAGCGCGTGCGGCGCATCATGGAGAGCCCGTCGTACCGGCTGGCCGAGCAGGACCTCGACCTGCTGGCGCGCGAGGAGACGACCCCGGTGCGGCTGCTGCTCGAGTATCTCAAGCCGCAGATGGCGCTGCGCGAGGAGGGCATCCGCTCGACCATCGTGCTGTTCGGCGGCACCCGCATCATCGAGCCGGCCGCCGCCCGGCGCCAGCTCGAGGAGGCGCGCGCGGCGAGCGCCGCCGCGCCCGGCGACGCCGCGCTCGAGCAGCGGATGCGCATCGCCGAGCGGGTCGAGGCCAAGAGCCACTACTACGACGTGGCGCGCGAGTTCGCCGAGCGCATCAGCCGCGCCAGCCAGCGCGAGCTCCAGCGCGACTACGTGATCGTGACCGGCGGCGGCCCCGGCGTGATGGAGGCGGGCAACCGCGGCGCCGCCGACGTCGGCGCCAAGAGCATCGGCCTCAACATCACGCTGCCGCGCGAGCAGTTCCCCAACTCCTACATCACGCCGGAGCTGTGCTTCCAGTTCCACTACTTCGCGCTGCGCAAGATGCACTTCCTGCGGCTCGCCGCGGGGCTGGTGGCCTTCCCGGGCGGCTACGGCACGCTCGACGAGCTGTTCGACACGCTGTGCCTGATCCAGACCCGGAAGATGGACCCGGTGCCGGTGGTGCTGGTGGGGGAGGCGTTCTGGCGGGGCATGATCGACTTCGACCACATGGTGGCGGAGGGTGTGATCGCGCCGCGCGACGTCGAGCTGGTCTCGTACGCCGAGACGGCCGACGACATCATGAAGCGCCTCGAGGACTGGTACGGGCTCGCGCCGGACGAGGAGGCCAGGCCCGAGATCCTGGCCGAGCGGCGGCGCCAGGCCGCCGCCGCGTGGAACGCCAGCTAGGCTGGGGGCATGCGCGGCAGAAGCCCCTTGCAAGCGCCCGCAGGGCGCGCGCAGTGAGGCGAAGCCGAACGAAGTCCAACGGATCGCGACCGCAATACCCCGGACCCGCATGACCGCCGTACCCGAGCAGGACCCGTCATGCTTCGACTGCTGATCGACAATCCGCTCCTCCTCCTGTTCGTGGTCTCCGCGTTGGGGTACCTGATCGGTCGGATCGAGATCGGCGGACTTCGTCTGGGAATCGCCGCGGTGCTGTTCGTCGGGCTCGGCATCGGGTCGCTCGACCCTGCCTTGCGGCTCCCCGACATCGTGTTCCAGTTCGGATTGCTCGTCTTCGTGTACACGGTCGGCCTGGCGGGCGGTCCCGGCTTCTTCGCCGCCCTGCGTCGAAAGGGGCTGCGAGACAACCTGCTCGTCTTCGGCGTGATCCTGATGGCCGCCGGCATGGTGGTGTTCGCTCATTCCTTCTTCGACCTCGAGCCGGGCCAGAGCGCCGGCCTGTTCAGCGGCAGCCTCACCAACACGCCCGCCCTGGCCTCGGTCCTGCAGTCCATCACCGAGTCGGTACCGGCCGCTCGCCTCGACGAGGCGATTGCCCAACCCGTGGTCGCGTACTCGGTGGCGTATCCCATGGGTGTGCTGGGCATGATTCTGGCCCTCGCCCTGGTCCAGCGGCTCTGGAAGGTCGACTACGCAGCCGAAGCACCCGAGCTCCGGGATCTGGGCGCGGTCGGCGAGGAGCTCCAACACCTGACGGTCCTTTGCACCCGCGACCTCGACGGGGCGCCCGTTTCCGAGCTGATGAAGTTGCCGATCTTTCAGCATGTGGTGTTCGGACGGTTGCGGCGGGGCGGCCGTCAATCCGTGGTCCGCGGTTCGACCGCGCTGGTTCCCGGCGACCTCGTCAGCGTAATCGGCCGGGCAGAGGACGTCGACCGGGTGATCCAGCACCTCGGCGACCCCAGTGACGAGAAGCTCATGCTGGACCGGGGAGAGATCGATTTCCGTCGCATCTTCGTCTCCAGCCATGAAGCGGTCGGGCGCCGGATCAGTGATCTTCGCCTGTCCGAGCAGTTCGGGGGGGTCATCACACGTGTGCGCCGCGGCGACGTCGATCTCCTGGCCGAAGCGCGGATGACGCTGCAGCCCGGCGATCGAGTTCGGGTCGTCGCCCCGCGCGGCAACATGGGCGCCGTGACGGGGTTCTTCGGGGACTCGTACAAGGCCCTGTCCGAGATCGACATCGGAGTGTTCGGCCTCGGCATCGCGCTCGGCTTGCTCATCGGGCTGGTCCCCATTCCGCTTCCCGGTGGCGCTACGTTCAAGCTTGGCCTGGCGGGCGGCCCGCTGGTGGTCGGCCTCGTCCTGGGAGCTCTTGGGCGAACGGGCCCGATCGTGTGGCAGCTCCCGTACAACGCAAACCTGACGTTGAGGCAGGCCGGGGTGATCCTCTTCCTGGCCGGGGTGGGTACGAGGTCGGGCTACGGCTTCGCCAGCACCTTCGCCGACGGTGGCACCACGATCTTCCTGGCCGGCACGATCATCACCTGCGCGGCGGCTCTCGGCATGCTCGTGATCGGCCACAAGGTCCTGAAGATCCCCATGAGTGTCCTGAGCGGGATGCTCGCCGGCCTCCAGACCCAACCGGCGCTGCTCGCCTTTGCGGGCGAGCAGACGCGCACGGAGGTGCCGAACCTGGGCTATGCAACGGTCTATCCCGTGGCGACGATCAGCAAGATCCTCATTGCCCAGCTCCTGCTCACGTCACTGGAATGAGAACCCCGATGGCGGCGGACCCGCAGCCGGACAGCGCAGCCCGGAAGACGGGCACGAGAGGGCGAGGCCGACCGGCCCGTGCCTGGGTAGAGGATGACTCTCGACGCGGAGCGGAGGCGGCTTCTCTGGCAATGCCGTCGTGGCATGCGCGAGCTCGACCTGCTGCTCGTCCCGTTCTGCGAGAACGCCTACCCGTCGCTTGCTTGCGACGAACGAGCCGCGTTTCGACGGCTTCTGCAGACGGACGACGCCACGCTCTGGGACTGGCTGGCCGGGAAGAGGAATTCCGAGGACCTGGCGCTGGCTGCGATCGTCCAGGCGGTGCTCGAGCACGCGCGTTCGCGGTAGCGCGCGGCGCCCGGGGCATCCTCTGGCGTGGATCGTTCCCTGAGATCGGCTGCTCCGATATGTTTTGGGCCATGATCGGATCATCGACGCGAGCACTCGGTGGCTGACCTCGAAACGATGCACGCGGACCTGGTCGTCGTCGGCGGGGGCGGAGCCGGTCTCCGCGCGGCGATCGCCGCCGCCCAGAGCGAACCCGAGCTCGAAGTCGCGCTGATCTCGAAAGTCGTTCCCATGCGCAGTCACACGGTCGCTGCGGAAGGCGGCTCGGCGGGAGTGATCACCGAGGTCGACGATCTCGACCTGCACTTCCATGACACCGTCGCTGGCGGCGATTGGCTTTCCGATCAGGACGTCGTGGACTACTTCGTGTCCGAGTGCACGAAAGAGATGATCCAGCTCGAGCATTGGGGCTGCCCCTGGAGCCGCAAGGACGACGGCCACACGAACGTGCGCAACTTCGGCGGTATGAGCACGGCGCGCACCTGGTTTGCCGCCGACAAGACCGGCTTCCACATGCTGCACACGCTCTTTCAGACGTCGATGAGGTACCCCTCCATCCAGCGGTTCGACGAGTTCTTCGTGCTCGATCTGCTGGTTTCGGACGGACGCTGTCAGGGCGTCGTGGCGATCGAGATGGCCACCGGGAACTTCGTGGCCGTCGAGGCGCGGGCGGTGATCTTCGCGACGGGCGGCGCAGGTCGCGCCTTTCGCCAGAACACGAACGCCGGCATCGTGACCGGTGACGGCATGGCGCTGGCCTTCCGCCACGGTGTTCCCTTGCGCGACATGGAGTTCGTGCAGTACCACCCGACCAGCCTGCCGGGCTCGGGGGTGCTGATCACCGAAGGCTGTCGGGGCGAGGGCGGCTACCTGCTCAACAAGGACGGCTACCGGTACCTGCAGGACTACGAGCTCGGCCCGGTCGTCACCGAGCCGACTCCGAAGACCATGGAGCTCGGGCCGCGCGATCGCCTGAGCCAGGCCTTCTGGCACGAAGAGCGGAAGGGGCGCACGATCGAGACGCCGCAGGGACCTGCCGTACATCTGGAGCTGATGCATCTCGGCGCGGACAAGCTCCACGATCGCCTGCCCTTCATCTGCGAGCTCGCTCGGACCTTTCTCGGGATCGACCCGGTGGTGGCGCCGATCCCGGTGTGCCCTTCGGTGCACTACACGATGGGCGGCATCATGGTCGATGGACTGACCACCGCCGCCCAACTGCCCGGGCTCTACGCCTGCGGTGAATGCTCCAGCGTCGGCATTCACGGCGCCAACCGGCTGGGCTCCAACTCACTGGCCGAGCTCACGGTGTTCGGCAAGCTCGCGGGCGAGCACGCTGCGCGGTACGCGAAGTCGGCGCCGCGCCCCGATTCGAACACGGTGAGGCGCCTCGCCGAAGACGCGATGGCTCCGGCTCTCGCCTTGCTCGAGCCCCGATCGGGAGGCGAGCGACTGGCCGAGGTTCGTGACGCCATGGGAACGACGATGGGAGCAGGTGTCGGCATCTATCGCAGCCACGCCGGCATGCAGGCGACCTGCGACGAGCTGGCCGAGCTCCGCGAGCGCTACCGATCGCTGCGGCTCGACGACCACAGCCGGGCGTTCAACACGGAATGGCTCACCGCCATCGAACTCGGCTACATGCTCGACGTCGCACAGGCCATCGCCTGTTCGGCCATCGCGCGCAAGGAATCGCGCGGCGCGCACGTGCGGCTCGACGAGTTCAAGCAACGCGACGACGAGCACTTCCTCAAACACACGCTCGCGCACTACCGGGGCGCCGAGCCCCCGCGCATCGACTACCAGGACGTGCGGATCACGCGGCTTCCGCCCGAGGAAAGGGTCTACGGGGCGGCCGCGAAGAAGGCGCAGGGGGCCTAGCTTGGCGACGGAGACCCGAGAGATCGAGCTGGAGGTGCTGCGCTACGACCCCGACCGCGATTCGGAGCCGCACTTCCAGACGTATACGGTCCCCTTCTCCGACGAGACCTCCGTGATGCAGGGCCTGCAGTACATCAAGGACCATCTCGATGGCAGCCTGACGTTCCGGTGGTCGTGTCGCATGGCGGTTTGCGGGAGCTGCGGCAAGATGATCGACGGCGTCCCGCATCTGTCGTGCAAGGCGTTCCTGCGCGACTACTATCCGAACCGGGTTCGCATCGAGCCGCTCGAACACTTCCCGATCATCCGAGACCTGGCCGTCGACCAGACGGACTTCGTTCGAAAGCTCGAGAGCATCAAGCCCTGGATCATCCGTGGCGAAGAGAAGCCGCTCGAGGAAGGCACCCATCTGCAGACGCCCGCCGAGCTGTCGACGTACAAGCCCTTCGCCGGCTGCATCAACTGCCTGCTCTGCTACTCGGCGTGCCCTCAGTACGGCTTGAACGGGGAATTCCTGGGCCCCGCCGCGTTGAGCCTGCTGCACCGCTACAACGCGGATTCGAGAGACCAGGGCCAGGACGAACGGATGGAGCTGGTCCATGCCGAGGACGGGGTCTGGGGGTGTACGCTCGTCGGGTATTGCTCGGAGGTGTGCCCGAAGAACGTCGACCCCGCGGCCGCCATCAACCGGAACAAGGTGACGAGCACCTTGGCCTACTTCCTTCGCTTCCTGTCGCCGCGCGGAGACGCAGACAGATGAATGCGCGCGGTCGCTACCGGAATCCCTACCACCGCTCGATGGAGGGGTGGTGGCTCAGGAAGCCGGCGTTCAGGCGATACATGGCTCGCGAGGCTGCCAGCGTGTTTCTTCTCTGCTTCGCGCTGATCCTGCTGTGCGGCGTCGTCGCGCTCTCGCGAGGCGAAGCGGCCTACGTGGCCTGGCTCGCGTTCCTCGGGCATCCACTCGTCGTTGCCTGGCACGTCATCGCGCTCGCGGCTGCGCTCTACCACAGCTACACGTGGTTCGGGGTCTCGCCGAAGGCGGCGCCTCCGCTCTACCTCGGAGGCCGACGACTCCCCGACGCAGCGCTGATCGGCGGCCAGTACGTCGCACTTGCCGTCCTGTCGGCCCTGGTGCTTCTGCTCGTGGGACACGGAGCCGGAGGCGATGCGCCGTGAGAGAACGCTCGAACGAACCGGTCTTCTGGGTGCTCTTCGGTGCGGGCGGGGTGCTGACTGCCCTGCTCCTCCCGGTACTGATCCTCATCGTCGGCATCGCGGTCCCGCTCGGCATGCTTCCCGCCGAGTCCCTCGACTACTCCCGCATGATGGCCCTCGCATCGAGTCCCGTCGGCAAGCTGGCGATCTTCGCGGTGATTTCACTGACGCTCTGGCACGCCATGCACCGGGTCCTGCACACCCTTCATGATCTCGGGATCCAGAACGAGGCGTTGGTCTTCAAGCTGATGACCTACGGCCTGGCCTTCGTGGGGACCGGCGTCACGGCCTACGTACTGGCCGGTATCTGAGCCGTCGTCGCGAGCACCGGGAGGGTCTAGAGCCCCCCAGGGAGCGAGGACACCCTGGAATCGGCGGGCACGTCAAACTCGCGCACGCCGTAGTCGAAACGCCCCGCCGGACACGACCCCAGGGCTCACATGCTCGCGCGCCGACCCTTCGCCGGGCCCCGTTGCCGCCGCCGTCGACACGCCCGCCCGGTCCTGGCTGGTGCGCCGCGAAGGTCTACCATCGAGGTCGACGCCCACGGCGACTCCAACCCACCCGGAGGGACCCATGCTCGATCTCGCGTATCTCGGGATTCGCAACGCAGGCTCCGTCTACCACAACCTCGCCACGCCGGCGCTCGTCGAGGAGGCGGTGCGGCGACGCGAGGGCTGGCTGTCGCACCTGGGCCCGCTGGTGGTGCGCACCGGCCAGTACACGGGGCGCTCCGCGAACGACAAGTTCGTGGTGCGCGAGCCCTCGAGCGAGTCGAACATCTGGTGGGGCCAGTACAACCGGCCGATCGAGCCGGAGCGCTTCGAGCAGCTCCGCATCCGGGTGCTGGCCTACCTGCAGGGGCGCGACGTCTTCGTGCAGGACTGCTACGCCGGCGCCGACCCCGAGCACCGCCTGCGGGTGCGCGTGGTCACCGAGACGGCCTGGCACAGCCTGTTCGCCCGCAACCTGTTCCTCCAGGAGCTCGACCGCGAGGTGCTCGAGAGCTTCGCGCCCGACTTCACCGTGGTCCACTGCCCGCAGTTCAAGGCGGTGCCGGACGTGGACGGCACGCGCAGCGAGGCGTTCATCCTCCTGAACTTCGCCGAGCGCATGATCCTGATCGGCGGCACCAGCTACGCCGGAGAGATCAAGAAGTCGATCTTCACCGTGATGAACTACCTGCTGCCGCAGCGCGGGGTGCTGAGCATGCACTGCTCGGCGAACCAGGGGCCCGACGAGGAGACGGCGCTGTTCTTCGGGCTGTCGGGCACCGGCAAGACCACGCTCTCCGCGGAGGCCGACCGGGCTCTGATCGGCGACGACGAGCACGGCTGGAGCGAGAGCGGAATCTTCAACTTCGAGGGCGGCTGCTATGCCAAGACGATCAAGCTCTCGAAGGAGGCCGAGCCCGAGATCTACGAGACCACGCGGCGCTTCGGCACGATTCTCGAGAACGTGGCGGTCGACAACGTGTCGCGACGCCTCGACCTCGACGACGGCGGCCTCACCGAGAACACCCGCGCCGCCTACCACATCACCCAGCTCCCGAACATCGTCGAGAACGGCATGGGCCGGCACCCGCGCGCGGTGGTCATGCTGACGGCGGACGCCTTCGGCGTGCTGCCCCCGATCGCGCGGCTCGACCCGGCGCAGGCCATGTACCACTTCATCTCGGGCTACACGGCGAAGCTGGCCGGCACCGAGCGCGGGGTGACCGAGCCGAGCGCCACCTTCTCGCCGCTGTTCGGGGCGCCCTTCATGGCGCTCAACCCCACCGTCTACGCCGAGCTCTTCGGCAAGCGGGTGGCCGACCACGGGGCGGACTGCTGGCTGGTGAACACCGGCTGGACCGGCGGGCCCTACGGCACCGGGGAGCGCATCTCGATCGCGTACTCGCGCGCCGTGGTGCGCGCGGCGGTGTCGGGCGCGCTGGCCGGCGTGCCCTGCAAGCCGCACCCGGTCTTCGGGATTGGCGTGCCGGAGAGCTGCCCGGGCGTGCCCGACGAGATCCTCGACCCGCGCAGCACCTGGCCCGACCCCGCCGCCTACGACCAGCAGGCGCGCGAGCTCGCGCGCAAGTTCGTCGAGCACTTCGCCGACTACGCCGACCGGACGAGCGCCGAGGTGCGCGCCGCGGGCCCCGACCCGGGCTGAGCGGCGGGGTCGAGCCTAGCTGATGGACTTCGCTCGCCTGCGGCTCGCTGCGCGCGCCCTGCGGGCGCTTGCAAGGGGCTTCTGCCGCGCAGGCTCCTAGGCTCGGCGCCGCCGCGCCAGACCCAGCAGCGCGGCGGCGGCGCCCGCGCCGAGCGACGCGGCGCCCGGCTCGGGCGCGGCGAGCACGATCGTGCCCATGGGGTTCAGGGGGAACGTGTCCTGGTGGCGGTAGTCGGCCTGGAAGGCGTCTCCGGACGCCAGCGTCCCGCGGACGACTCCGGCCACGCCCGGCAGCGGTCCCTCGCCCAGCGCCGTCCAATCGTCGGGGCCGGTCTGGAGCTCGAAGCCGCTGCCCTCGATCACGATCAGCGAGTCCTCGTAGGCGTCCACGTTGATGCCGTCCTCGAGCAGGCCGCCCCGGATGCGGATGGTGGAGGTCTCGTAGGCATTGACGATGTTGTTCAGCGACCCGCCCTCCACCTCGGCCTCAGCCTGACCCTGGGCGGAGAGACTGTCGAGGACGCCGCCGCTCATCAGGAAGGTCGAGGAGTAGTAGGTGGACGCCGTGAAGGCATCGCCGCCGTCGGCGAGCTCGACGTGCGTGGGTGCGCCGCCCGGGCTCTGGCCGGCGTTGTAGATCTGGAGCGACGCGCCGCCGGTGTCGTAGTCGATCCGGTGCTGGCCGCCGTCGTCGAAGACGAGCGCCCCCGCCGAGAGGGCGAACGACGCGCCGAGCAGGCACTGGAGCAACGCGTGACGAAGCACCCGGACCATGACTCGCTCCTTCGAGCGGTCTGGATCGGACGCTCGGGCCCGCGAGTTGAGGCGAAACCACCCCGGGAGGGGGCATTCCGCTCGGCTCGCCTCGGCGGCGCGATGGCGCTCAGCGCAGCTCGCGCTTCAGGATCTTGCCGGTCGGGCCCTTCGGCAGCGCCTCGCGGAACTCGACGATGCGCGGGTACTTGTAGGCCGCCAGGCGCTCCTTGCAGAAGGTGACGATCTCCTCGGCGGTGACGCTCGCCCCGGGCGAGAGCGCCACCACCGCCTTCACCTCCTCGCCGTGGCTCTCGTGCGGCGACCCCACGACGGCCGCCTCGATCACCGCCTCGTGCGAGTACAGCACCTCCTCGACCTCGCGCGGATAGACGTTGAAGCCGCCGCGCAGGATCATGTCCTTCTTGCGGTCGACGATCCAGTAGCAGCCGTCTTCGTCGCGGTAGCCGACGTCGCCCGAGTGGAACCAGCCGTTGACCAGCGCCTCGGCGGTGGCGTCGGGGCGCTGCCAGTAGCCCTTCATGATGTTGTGCCCGCGGATGCAGATCTCGCCGCGCTCGCCGTCGGCCAGCGGCGCGTCGAACTCGTCGACGATGCACATGTCGACGCCCCAGACCGGGTAGCCGATCGAGCCGGCCTTGCGCGGCTTGTCGAGCATGTTGAAGCTCGCCACCGGCGAGGTCTCGGACAGGCCGAACCCCTCGAGGATCTGCACCGGGAACTTCTCCTCGAACGCCGTCATCACCTCCACCGGCATCGGCGCGCCGCCCGTCATGCAGTGGCGCAGGCTCGACAGGTCGTAGTCGCGCTCGCCCTGGTGGTGGAGCAGGGCGAAGTACATGGTGGGGACACCCGCGAACAGCGACACGCGGTCGCGCTCCATGATCTCGAAGGCCTGCTGCGGCTCGAAGCGCGGCAGCAGCGTGAAGGTGCCGCCCCCGGCGATGGTGGCGTTCTGGATGCAGGTCTGTCCGAACGAGTGGAACAGCGGCAGGGTGGCGAGCGCCACGTGCGTGGCGGGGTCGGTGGGGATCAGGCGCGGCACCACGAAGGCGCAATTCACGAACAGGTTCGAGTGCGTCAGCTCGGCGCCCTTGGGCTTGCCGGTGGTGCCCGACGTGTAGAGGATCACGGCCGTCTGGTCGGCGGGCGTCGGCTCGGGCGCCGCGATCGGCGCCGCCTCCTGCATCGCCGCGATGCTGTCCTCGCCGCCGCCGCCCGCCACGACCAGCGGCACGCCGACCTGGTCGGCGCCCTCGCGGCCCGCCTTCTCGAACAGCGGGTGCACTACGAGCAGCTTCGCCTCGGAGTCCTCGAGGAAGTACGCGACCTCGGGCGCCGCGGCGAGCACGTTGATCGGCACCACCGTGCCGCCGGCGTACAGGATGCCGAAGTACGCGATGGTGAACTCGGGCACGTTCGGCACCAGCAGCGCCACGCGGTCGCCCGACGCGATGCCGCGCGCGCGCAGGCTCGCCGCCACGCCGCGGGCGGCGCGGTCGAGCTCGGCGTAGGTGTAGACGGTGTGGTCGAGCTTGAGCGCGGGATGGCGCGGGCGCTCGGCCGCGCTGGCCTGGAGGATGGTGCCGAGATTGAGGGACATGGGCGCTCCTGATTGGGGG
>JASJBO010000112.1 GCA_030066475.1 Myxococcota bacterium | reverse complement strand
GGCCCGAGCTCTGCGTTGCGAAACCTCGCCGTAGCGACGGCTATGGCTGCGGTTTCGCGCCTTGATCTCGGGCCGAATTCGCGCGCCAGGCTCGGTCCGGGTTCTTCAACGGGCTGCTAGCCGTTGCGCAGGACGTTTCGCGCGCGGTTCGGCGCAAGGCGCAGCAGCACCGGCAGGAGGCGGGCCTTGCCCACGTAGATCTCGTCCTTTCCGGCGGCGAGGCCGCGGAGCAGCTTCGCGACGAAGTCATCGACCTCCATGGCGCCGTCGTGCCGGCCCGCCGTCATCGGTGTCTTGACGAGCGGGGTCACCACGTCGACCACGCGGATGCCCTTCGGCTCGAGCTGGAAGCGCAGGCCGCGGGAGAAGTTGCTGAGCGCCGCCTTGGTGGCGCAATAGACCGGCGCACTCGCCTTCGGCGCGATCGCGAGGCCCGAGGACAGCTGGACCACCACGGGCTCGCGGCCGCGCTCGAGCAGCGGCAGGAGCGCCGCCGTCAGCGCGATCGGCGCGAGCAGGTTGGTCGCGATCTCCTGCTCCACCGCGTCCCCGTCGAGGTCGGGATCGATGCGCACCTCGTGCTGGACGCCGGCGTTGTGGACGAGCAGGTCGAGCGCGTCGGTCTGCTTGCCGACCCATTCGATCAGGCTCGCGCGGCCGTCGCGCGTCGCGAGATCGCAGGCGAGGGTCTCGGCACCGCTGCGCGCGAGCGCCGCCTCGTTGCGCCCGCAGGTGAGGACGCGCGCGCCGGCCGCCGCGAGTGCGCGCACGAGGGCTTCGCCGATGCCCGAGCTGCCGCCCGTGACGAGCGTCGTCTTGCCGGAGAGGTTCATCCCTTGCTCCTCGCTGTCCGGACGGTCGCGGGAGCGAGCGCGTCCTCGGGGATCATGGCGTCGAGGAAGAGGTCCGCGACCTCCTCCTGGAAGGCGGCGTCGGGCACGCGGCCGCTCGGGAGGTGGATCTGGTCGTCGATCAGCAGCGCGGCGAGACCGTGGACGAGTGCCCAGCCGGCGGCTGACGCCATCTCCGTGGCGACCGGCCTGCGCGCGGAGAGCGCGAGGCATGCTGCCGTCGCCTCCCGGGCTGCCCCGGCGATCGCGTCGTCGGCAGCGACGAGCTCCGGGTGGGCGGCGCGGTCGCGGATCTCGTTGCCGAACATCAGGCGGTAGAGCTCGGGGTGTGCGGCCGGGAAGGCCAGGTAGCCACGCGCCAGGGCGCGCAGCCGCTCGCGCGGGGCCGTCACGCCGGCGGCGGCGGTCGCGATCGATGCGCCAAGCTGCTCGAAGCCCTCGGTGGCCACCGCCGCGAGCAGCGCCTGGCGGTCGGCGAAGTGGTTGTAGGGCGCGCCGTGGGAGACGCCGGCGCGCCGCGCAACGGCACGCAGGGTCAGCGCCTCCACGCCCTCGGCCTCGAGGAGCTCCACGCCTGCCGAGACGAGGGCGGGCCGCAGATTGCCGTGGTGATAGGTGGAGCGGGGGCGGCGAGAGGGAGCGGCAGAGGGCATCGTGACACGGATGTTGACAGCGAAAATATACACTGTCAATATTGGCTCATGCATCGACCCGTCTTGCTCCTGCTCCTCCTGGGCCTGCTCTCCGTGGGCTGCTGGACCGATGGACCCGTGGGCTTCGTGCCGGGCGGCGCGTTCGAGGGCGCGCTCGAGACCGGCCCCGAGCCCGACTGGTCGTTCGCCGTGGATCTCGACTCGGTGGACGTGCAGATCGACTCTTCGCCCCCGCGCACGGTGCGCACCGGCATCGTCGTCCTCGACGGCGTGCCCCACCTCCCGGTGACCTACGCCTTCCTCAAGCGTTGGGACGCGGTGGTGGCCGAGTCGCCCCGCGTCGTGCTCCGGGCGGACGGGCGCCACTTCGAGCGCCACGCGGTGTTCGTGACCGACGAGGCCGCCCACCAGGCCTTGATCGCCGCGGGGCAGGCGAAGTACGGGGCGCCGTTTCACGGCTCGTGGACGTCGGGGATCACCGACTACTTCCGGCTCGACCCGCCCTCGACCCCCAACCCGGACGCCTGGGCAGAGGCGGAGGAGGCCGCGACGGAGCCCCTCGCCCCCTAGCTCCGAAGCGCCAGCCTCGTCACCGAGATCGACATGCTGCGATCGCTCGGTGCCGCGGCGTGGGCTGCCTCGGGCGTCGCCGGGCCGCGCGTGCGCGCAGGCCGAGTGCGATGAGCGCCGCGACGCCGGCCTGGGGGCGCCCGGGCTCCGGCACCTCGACGGCACCGATGTCGCAGCGCGCGGCTCCGTCGCCGTCGCCGTCCTGGGGGCGGTCCGCGAGCCTCTGATCCACGCCGAGGCAGCTCTCGTCGTCGCCGGCGTCGATGAGCGGGCTGCCGGCGAGCGGCAGATGCGTGGGCGTGTCCCCCCCGTTGTCCTGCAGCGGCCCGAGCTCCGGATCGGTCAGCAGGAGGTCGGTCGTCGGAGTGCCGCAGTATCCCTCCGGACCGGCCGGACGCGCGTTGTGCCCGAGCGAGTCGACGTCCTGGCACTCCCCCGCCGTGACGGTGTTGAAGATCACGCTGTTGCCCAGGTAGAGCCGGGGGGAGGCGAAGTTGTCGAGGGTGATGGCGGCCTCGTTGTCGACGATCGTGCTGTTCCGGATCGTCGTCCGCCCCGCGCCCGTCGTGAGCAGGATCGCGAAGTCGCTGTCGTTCCCGCTGATCGTGCTGTTCTCGATCCGGGACGGAGCGCTGCCCAGGAACTCCATCGTGCTCCGGTTCGCCGAGTGATCCCGGATCGTGCTGCGCTCGATCACGGCCTGGCCTCCGGCCCAGAGCGCGGGGGACGAGTCGGCCTCGTTCGCCGCGAGCGTCACGTCCAGCAGCTGGACGGACCCGAAGCCGGCGTAGATGGCGCCGCCGGTCCCCGAGACGGGCGCCGGGTAGCCCGCGACGTTCTGGAAGAAGTCGGTCTCGAAGGCCAGCAGGGTGGCGGGATGCTCGGTCGCGACGAGCGCGACGCCGCCGCCGAGCTCGGTCGCGATGTTGAGCTCGATGCGGCTCCGGGACAGGAAGACGAACGTGTCTTCGCCCGCGCGCAATCCGCCGCCCGCGCCGATCGCCAGACCCCGGCAGACCGTCATGCCCGCGAGCGTGAGCTCCGCGCCTGCGGCGACGTCGAACACCCGGTCGCCGGTGCTGGCCTCGACCACCGTCTCGTCCGCGCCCACCCCTTCGATCCGCAGCGCGCCCGTCACGTCGAGGTCGCCGGTGGCCCCGGCGTCCTCGTCGCTGCCGCGGATCGTGAGCGCGTAGACCCCCGCTCCGAGCACGATCGTGTGCGTGCCCGGCAACGCGTTCGCCTCCTGGATCGCGGCCCGCAGCGTACAGCGATCGGCGAGCCCCAGGCAGATGCCGTCTCCCTGATCGAGATCGATGCCGTCGACCAGGCTGTCGACGACGAACTCGGCTGCAGCCGCGGGCCCGGCCAGCGCCACCAGCACGACGGCCAACGCCCACGATCGCTTCGACTGCGCCCCGTCATCCATCGGAGGCCAGGCTAGGGCACGAACCGATCGCGAGATGTCGCACGCCCGACATGGCGCCCACGCGCGCAAGCTCTGGTGGATTCGCGTCACCGACGGTCACAATGCCTCACCCGGTTCGAGCGCGGCGTGGCAGTCTGCACCCGGTCGCCGGCGGCCACAGGGCTCCGTACGAGCTCCATCGACGGGAAGGCGACCCCTTCGGCGAAGCTGCATGGCTCGCCCCTTGCAGACGCTCCGGTGCATGAAGGGCGCTCTCACCCTGTGGATCAGTATCTGCGCGGCGATGCTCGCCGGGCCGGCAGGCGGGGACCAGCTCCTGATCGAGTTCGATCTGAGGCCGAGCCTGGTGCGGATCTACGACGGCGCCATCGAGATCCCCCCGAATGGAGGGGTCTCGCTCGGATCGCTGACCCTCGCCGTGCAGGCGTCGGGGCCCAGGCGTCCCCTGGACGGCAGCGCGGGCATCACGGGTGCCTCGATCGGCGCGTTCGTGAACGCCCTCGGCGTGACGAGCGTCACCGGTGCGTTCTCCGGGTTCCAGGTCGGCATGCGCAAAGCGACGCTGGCGGGCGCTTCGGTCGAGCTCGTCGGGAGCGGGCCCTTGCTGCGAGCCTCCGCCTCGTTCCGCTGTACGGGCCCCGACTGCTCCTCCTTTCCGCCGGTCGGCCTCGACGGCGAGACCGTGTCGTCCGATCTCGGCCCGCTCGCGCTCGCCGGCCTCGACACGGCAGGCGCCATCGTCAGCGGACCCTGGACGTTCCTCCTCGGCGTCTCCCCCGTATCGGTCGCGGTGCAGGGAGTCGAGAAGGAGCGCGTGTTCCTGCGCGGCGAGGCGGTCTTCTCGCCCAACCCGGAGTTCGACTTCGATCTCGCGCACTGGAGCTTCGATCCCAGTGGCGGCAGCGGATCGGCCGAGTGGGCACGCTTCGACCGGGAAGACCCCTTCCTGTCCGGCTCGGCCCGACTCCACAACGACAGCGCCCAGGAGGATCGGCGCGTTCGCATCGTCACCGACTGCTTCGGGGTCCGACCGTCGGCCATCCACGAGCTGCGGGGCTTCGTCTACGTGCCGTCGGCTCAGGGGACCGACGGCGCACCCGGCTACCGGATCCGGTTCTTCCGCAGGGAGGACTGCACGGAGTCCATCCTCTGGACGTCGAATACCGTCTCCTACGTCGAAGACCAGTGGTCGGCGATCGACACGTACACGGTCGCACCCGCCGACGCGCACGCGGCCCTGCTCGAGGTCACGCTGGGGAAGAGCGGCGCCGGGGGAGAACGCGAGGCGCTCTTCGACTCGGTGCGGCTGGTGCCGGAGCCGCGAGCCGCCGCGTGCTGGCTCGGGACGAGTGTCGCGCTGGCCATCCTCGCCAGGAGGCGCTGCCGGCCCCGACCGGCTGGCTCCCACCACCCCTGACGCTCAGGCGCGCAGGGGTCTCCGCTGCATCAGCTCGAAGTCGAGGCCGTGGCTGTAGCGGGCGAGCCTGAGCTCGTCGGGCTCTTCCAGCGGCTCCGCATCCGGCTCGATGGCGATGCGCCAGGCAAGGCGGGCGTCGCCCGCCTCGGCGGGATGGCAGCGCGCCCGCGGGTTCACCACGGACGCGATCGTCTCGAGCGCCGGATGCGGCTCGCTCGAGAGGCTGCCGAACCAGGAGTGGGCGTCGGCCTCCTGGAGCGCCGGGCAGGCGCCGATCGCGATGCGCGCACTGCGCTCGTCGAGGAGCTCGACCCTCAGGTCGACGTACGTCCGGGGCAGGAAGTGGGGATGGAGCTGGAACAGGGTCGCGATCGCCTCGATCCCGTCGTCCAGCCCCAGCGCCCGCTTCAGGCGAACCGCGGCGAGCCCGGCCGCGCCGATCCACATCCGGCGGCCGAGGTCGCGGGCCGCGGCTTCGCCGTGGCGCTGGTCGACGTTCAGGAGCAGGGAGCGCGCCAGCAGGTGGGCCTGCACCGCCGCCTCCTGGCAGACGACCACGAGCGCCCGGTGCCCCATGTCCTCGAGCTGGAAGCCGGGATCGAACTCGCCGCTGTAGTCCTCCCAGCCGCCCGGCTCCTCATCCTCGTCGGGTGTCACGACGGGCACGCTGGCGATCCGGGTCTCGCGCATGAGCGGCAGGTTCGGGTGCTGCTCGTAGGGCTGCGACTCGCCGTCGATGAAGACCGACCAGCGGCAGTGCGGATAGCGGCGGCCCGGCTCGGCCGGGCGCGGGGGGCGGTGGATCGGGCGCATCTTCATGCAGGGATGCGTGGCGGCCGCCGTGGCGTCGAAGGTGGGATCCTCGATGTGGTGGCACATCGCCTCGACGCGCTTCTCGCCGAAGCGCTCGACGTCCATCAGCGCCCCGCAGTGCGCGAGCCAGAACTCGCCCGAGTCCGGCCGGTCGAGCCGGTACTGGAAGTCCATGAACTGGTGGGGCGCGCCGATCTCGAGCTGCATGCCCTTGAAGACCGTGCTCACATCGTGGCCTTCGAAGCGCATCGCCCGCTGCATCCGCTCCGCGTAGATCGGGCTGGCACCCATCCACTCGTCGATCGCGAGCTGGACCTGCGCCTCCTCGCCCACGAGCTGCACCGCCAGGGGCAGGCCCACCCGGTCCTGCAGGTGGCCGATGAGCAGGTACTCACGGCCCAGGCGACAGAGTTCCTGTCGCGACCGATCCGCCAGCGTGCGCCGGGGATCGAAGGGGGGGGCCGTGGTCACGCCTCCCGGTCCGCGAGGGTTGCGAACCAGTCGAACTCGGAGCGGCGGGTCCAGCCCGGCATCTTCGAGCCCTTCTTCATGCGCTCGAGCATCTTCTCGGTGAGCTGCCCGTTCTGGGCCATCGCGCCGAAGACGGTGCCCGCGTTGGCGTGGTCGAAGAAGTCGCGCTGCCAGCACCACTGGAAGTCGCCGGCGTAGCGGAACCACGAGCCGCCGGTGCCGTGGATCTCGTACGGGTTGCCGTCGGGATCCTCGACCGGAGCGACCTGGCGCCAGATGCCGATGAACTCGCCCTTCTGGTCGTCGATCAGCGTGCGGACGTAGGGGTAGGTCCACTTCTCGAGGCCGGCCATCTCGCTGCCGAAGGCCCAGTCGTGGATCTGCTGGCGTCCCCGGGCGACGAACTCCCAGTTGGGGCCCGTGTTCCAGCTGTAGACCGCGTCCTCGGTGTAGAAGGCGGACATCCGCGACCAGTCCCCGGTCCGACCGGACTCGTTGTTGGCCGCCACCCAGCGGCGCACCATCTCCTCCATCTCGCTTCTCGGAAAGGCAGGCATCTGGTTCACTCCTCGATCGAGAGCGCCCGGGTCGGGCAGTGTCGGACGGCGGATTCTACCCCGGCGCGAAGCTCCGGCGGCGGCTGGCTCCTGCGCAGCACCACCTTGTCCTCGCCGTCTTCGTTGCGCTCGACGTCGAAGACCTCGGGCGCCTCGCCCACGCAGACCGCGTGACCCTGGCACAGGTCGAGGTCGACGCGGAGGCGCAGCGCGCCGGCTGCGGCGGTCGCCTCGCCGGCCGTCGGCACGGCGACCGACCGGGAGGCCGCCGCCGCGGCACGCCGGCGGTAGCGGACCCGGCAGGGCTGCTTCACCGCCACGACCATCTTGGAGAGGTCGTTGGCGTAGGTCTCGCGGGGCTGCGCGAGCTCGAACTCGTAGCGCCGCAGCAGGATCGAGAAGATCGCCTTGAGCTGCATCATGGCGAACGCGGCGCCCACGCAGCGGTGCCGGCCCGCGCCGAAGGGGATCCACGCGAAGCTCTGGCGGTCCTCCTCGCGGCCCGGCAGGTAGCGCTCGGGCCGGTACTGCTCGGGATCCGGGAAGTGCTCGGGCAGCCGGTTCGAGACGGCCGGGGAGGCCGCCACGAGGTGTCCCGCCGGCACCGTCCACTGCTCGTAGTCGAAGTCGGCCATCACCTTGCGCATCAGGATGATCAGCGGCGGGTGGAGGCGCAGCGTCTCCTTCAGGGCACACTCGAGCAGCGGGATCTCGCGCAGCGCCTGGTAGCTCACGTCGCGGCCGTCCGCGTAGATCTCGTCGAGCTCGCCCGTGACCTTCCGCAGCCAGGCCGGGTTCTGGAGCAGGTCGATCATGCCCCAGGACGAGACCACCGACGTGGTGTGGTGGCCCGCGAACATCATCGAGATGAACATGCCGGTGATCTGGTCGTCGCTGTAGCGCCGCTCGCCCTGCGGGTCGCGGAGGCCGTGGAGGATCTGGAACAGGTCGGTGTAGGTCTCGCCGCTGCGCTCGCGCCGCGCGAAGATCGCCTCGATCCGCGCGGCGAGCTCGCGGCGGGCGCGGTCGCGCGCCCGCAGTGCCGGGATCGGCAGGTACGGGTTCACGTAGGCCAGGGCGTCGGTCCCGCGCTCGAGGTCCATGAAGATCGGCGCGATCTCGGGCCCGAGCTCGTCGCGGAACTGGGGGCCGATCAGGCACGCGGTCGACGTGTAGAGCGTGAGCTCCGCGAAGAACGTGAGCAGGTCGATCTCGCCCCGCTCGGGCCAGTCGGCGGTCATGCGCTCGACCTCGGCCGCGATCTTCTCGGCGTGGCCGCGCATGAACGAGTCGCGCAGCGACTGGTTGCGCATCGCCTGCTTGCGCTGCTCGGGGCTGGCGTCGAACACCACGCCTTCGCCGAAGATCGGCTTCATGAAGGGGTAGGCGGCGGCCTGGTCGAGCTGCTCGTCGGGCGCGCGGAAGAACGCCTCCTGGGCTGCCTCTCCCGTGAGCAGCGCGATGCGGTGGCCGGCCAGGTGGAACTCGCCGATCTCGCCGCACTCGGCGCGCAGGCGCTTCATCAGGGCGATCGGGTCGCGGCGCAGCTCCAGCAGGTGGCCCAGGAACGGCAGGCGACCGCTCAGCACGGGCGGCGCGGCGCCGCGCCGGCGGCGTGCTCGCGCCGACGCGGAGGTCCCGAGCGGCTGCTCTGCGGCGGTCATGGCGGGTCCCCTCGCTCCGGGTCGGGAGCGACGCTACGGCATTTACCATTTGCTGGCAACGTAAATGGCATTATCATTGGACGCGTCCCCGCTGCCGTGGAGGGCCGTCCGTGGCCTCGGAAGTCCGCGTCCGCGCCCCCAAGCCGACCCGGCGGAGCCACGCCGAGCGCACCGCCGAGACCCGCCGCCGGGTCACGGCCGCCGTGGTCGAGTGCATCGCCGAGCTCGGCTTCCAGCGCACCACGGGCACCGAGATCGCGCGCCGGGCCGGGGTGACGTGGGGCGCCGTCCAGCA
The DNA here is from genome assembly GCA_030066475.1 of Myxococcota bacterium. Next base: position 5,033 of record JASJBO010000112.1, on the reverse strand, counting down.
CCACTTCGGCGACAAGAACGGCATCCTCGCGGCCGTCCTCGAGGAGTCGTTCCAACAGTTCGCAGCGACCCTCGGACGGCCCGAGCCCGCCGACGCCCCGCTCGAGGCCCGGGTCTCCGCGTTCATCGATCGGGCCTGGGAGCACTTCGGTGGTCCCCACTACCGGACGACGTTCGAGATCCTGCTGAACCTCCCGCCCGAGATGGAGTCGTCGTGGGCGCCCGGCGTGCTGGGGACCTGGCAGGCGATCTGGCGGGAGTACTTCCCGGAGAGCCCGCTCGGCGAGCGCGAGACCGCCGACCTGATGCGCTACGCCGTGTCGGTGCTGTCGGGCCTGGCGACGACCAACATCCTGGAAGGGCCTGGCCGGCGCGGCGCGGGGCGCAGCCTGGCCCGCCTGAAGCAGAGCCTCCTGCAGGAGCTGCGGCCCCGCTCCGCGCCACCCTAGGCCCGTTGGCCAGGAGCGTGCGCGGCACGAGCCCCCTGCAAGCGCCCGAAGGGCGCGCGCAGTGAGGCGAAGCCGAACGAAGTCAGACAGCTAGGCTAGGAGCCTGCGCGGCAGAAGCCCCCTGCAAGCGCCCGCAGGGCGCGCGCAGCGAGCCGCAGGCGAGCGAAGTCCACCCGCTAGGGATCGGCGACCAGCCGCGCGCGCAGCGCGCGGCGCGGGCCCCGTCCTCGATGCGCTCGAAGCTCGTGCCCTCGGGGTTCCGACGTGCGACGATCGCTCCCATGGCAGAGATCGCCATCGGGCAGGTCGCCTTCAACCACCTCGGCCAGAGCGGGATCGTCGCGTGGTACCGCGAGGGGCTCGGGCTGCTGCCGGCGGGCGGGACGCTCTTCGGCGGGCCGCCCGCCGCCAGGGTGAACGGCCTGCGCCATCCGCTCTTCCCGGGGCGCTGGCTCGTGGACGGGCGCGAGTGGCTGCAGCTGGAGTTCTTCCGCTTCCTGAATCCGCGCCCGCAGCGGCGCCGCACGGACGAGACCGCCGCGGACCACGGCTACCGGCGCGTGGGCTTCGCCGTGCGCGACTGGAGCGCGACGCTGCAGCGCCTCGCCGAGCGCGGCTCCGCGCCGGTGGGCCCCGTGCGGGGCGAGCCCGGCGGGCGGCGCGCGTGCGTGCGCGATCCCGAGGGCAACTGGGTCGAGCTCATGGAGCGCGATCCGCTGGAGGGCCTGGCGCCGCCGAAGGCGCGGCCCGAGGTGAACGCGACGCTGCGCTCGGTCACGATCTCGGTCGCGAGCCTCGACGAGGCCGCGAAGAGCTGGAGCGAGGGCGTGGGCCTCGAGCCGGCCGCGTGCGGCGCGCTGCGCGCCGCGGGCGACGAGGTGATCTTCGGCCTGGAGGGCGCCGAGACGCGCCACCTCGTGCTCGACGGCGGCGGCGTGCTGGTCGAGCTGGTCGAGTACCTCGCGCCGAGGGGCCGCGGGCTTCCCGAAGGCTGGCGCATCTGCGACCAGGGCATCATGAACGTCGCGATCGTCGTGCGCGACCGCGCGGCCTACGACCGCACCTTCGCGCGCTGGGTCGAGGCCGGACTGCGCCCGACCAGCCCGACTCCGCTCGATCCCGGCATCTTCCGCGTCATGTACTTCGACCTGCCGTCGGGGCAGAACGTGGAGCTGATCTACCCGCGGCCCTGGGCGTGGCGGCTGACGGGCTTCATGCGCGCGCCGCGCGCGAGGAATCGGGGATGAAGGTCTTCGTGACGGGAGCGCTCGGGTTCATCGGGCGCGCGCTGCTCGAGCGCTACCGCGCCGCGGGCGCCGAGGTGGTGGGCATCGATCGACAGGCGGACGCCGCGCTCGGCGTGGTGGCGGGCGACGTGCTCGAGCCCGATTCGTTTCGCGAGCGGCTCCGCGGCTGCGACCTCGTGTTCCACACGGCCGCCGTGGTCTCGAACGTGGCCCCCGAGCAGGCATTCTGGCAGGTGAACGTGCTCGGGACGCGGCGGCTGCTGGAGGCCTGCGCGGCCGAAGGCGTGGGGCGCTTCGTGCACCTGTCCTCGGTCGGCGCGTACGGCTTCGACTTCCCGGACGGCGTGGACGAGACCTACCCGCTGCGCCCGAACGGCAACCACTACGTCGACAGCAAGGTCGCGTCCGAGCAGGTGGTGCTGCAGGCGCACGCGGCTGCCGAGATCGAGTGCAGCATCGTTCGCCCTGCGGACGTGTACGGCCCGGGCTCGCGCCCGTGGACGGTGCTGCCCGTCGAGATGATGCGCTCGGGCCAGTTCCTGCTGCCCGAGAGCGGGCGCGGGATCTTCAGCCCCGTCTACGTCGACAACCTCGTCGACGGGCTCGAGGCCGTGGCCTCGAACGAAGCCGCGTGCGGCCAGGTCTTCATCCTGGGTGACGGCGTGGGCGTCACCACCGCCGAGTTCTTCGGCCACTACGCGCGCATGCTCGGAGCCGGGCCGGTGCGCACGCTGCCGACCCCGCTCGCGAAGGGCATCGCGGGCATCGCGGGGGCCGTGCTCGGCGCGCTCGGTCGAGAGACCGAGGTGAGTGCCGAGACCATGCGCATGCTCGCGCGGCGCGGCGGCTACTCGATCGAGAAGGCGCGTCGAGTGCTCGGCTTCGAGCCCAAGGTCGACCTCGCGGAGGGCATGCAGCGCACGGAGCGCTGGCTCGCCGATCGCGGAATGCTCGGCTGATCCCGAGGAGGACCCCGTGAGCAAGTGCGCGTTCGTCACCGGCGGCGGCAGCGGCATCGGACTGGGTCTGGCGGAGCGGCTGCTCGAGCGCGGCGCGAGCGTCGCGGCCTTCGACCTGGCGCTGCGCAGCGAGGTGCGCGACCGCCTCGGCAAGCTCGCCGAGCGCTCGAACGCGGCGTGCAGCTTCCACGAGGTGGACGTGCGCGACGCGGCCGGGGTCGCGGCCACCGTCGAGGATGCCGTCGCCGCGCTCGGGGCTCCGGACCTCGCGATCAGCTCCGCGGGCGTCGGGAGCAGCCAGGCGTTCGAACGGCTGACGGCCGGGGACTTCGAGCGCGTGATCGCGGTGAACCTGCTCGGCAGCCGGAACTTCGCCGCGGCCGTGCTTCCCTACATCGGGCCCGGCGGCCGACTCGCGCTGATCGCGTCGCTGGCGGGCGTCGTCGCCAACTACGGCTACGCCGCCTACGGCGCCTCGAAGTTCGGCGTCGTGGGCCTGGCCGGGGCGTTGCGCCTCGAGTATCGGCCGCGCGGCGTGGGGGTCTCGGTCGTCTGCCCGCCCGAGGTCGAGACGCCGATGGTCGCCGAGGAGCACGCGGCCGGTGACCGGGTCGGTCTTGCGCTCAAACGGTTCTCGGGAACGCTCGCGGTCGACACCGCGTGCGACGAGATCCTCGCAGGCATCGACGCGGGCCGCTTCATGGTCGTACCCGGCCGGCGTGCGCGCCTCACGCATCGGCTCGCCCGGATCGTGCCGGGGCTCGCGAACCGGATGGCCGACCGCATGGTGGACCGGGCGCTCCGGGAGACGGGTGGCGCCCGCCCGCTGCAGGATTGAAACCCCAGACGGAGGAGGGATCATGTCAGAGATCACCGGTGGAGAGGCCCTCGCGCGCTGCCTCGCGCAGGAGGGCGTTCGCTTCGTATTCGGGCTGCCCTGCCCCGAGATCGATCCGATGCTCGCTGCACTCGAAGGCAACGGCATCCGCTTCGTGCCCGTGCGCCACGAGTCGGCCGGGGCGCACATGGCCGAAGGGCTCTACAAGACCACGGGCCAGGTGGCGGCGGTGCTCGGCAACCCGGGCCCCGGCTCGGCCAACCTGATCCCGGGTGTGATCACCGCGCGCCACGAGGGCGTACCGCTGGTCGCGATCACCTCGCAGCATCGGCTCGGTGTGGTCTATCCCTCGCCGCCCACGACGTTTCAAGGACAGGACCAGCTCGACGTCTACTCGGGTGCGGTCAAGTGGGGCGGCCCGATCTTTTCGTGGGACCGCATCGGCGAAGTGACCCGGCTCGCGTTTCGCGAGATGTGGGTAGGGCGGCCCGGGCCCGTGCAGCTCGAGGTGCCCGCGCCCATCCTGTACGAGACCGGCGACGAGAGCGCGCTGGGACTGGTGGCGCCCGAGCGCTACCGCGCGGGCGTGGCGCTGCCGAGCGAGGCGCAGCTCGAGCAGGCCGCCGACCTGCTCGCGCACGCCGAGCGGCCGCTCGTCTTTGCCGGCTCGGGCGTCGATCGCGCCGACGCGAACGAGGCGCTCGACCGCCTGATCGAACGGCTGGGCTGCCCGGTCATCCCGAGCATGGCGGGGCGCGCGGTCGTGCCGCGCGACCACGCGCACTTCGTGATGGGCTTCAGCGAGGGCGGTGACGCCGCGCGGCGCGAGGCCGACGTGGTGCTCGTGGTGGGCTCGCGGCTCGGCAACCTGGACCTGCCGTTCGACAAGTACTGGGGCGATCCCGGAAGCCAGCAGATCATCCAGATCGACGTCGATCCGCGACACCTGGGCGCGTCGCGCCCGATCGACGTCGGCATCGTGGCCGACGCGCGCGCGGCGCTCGAGGGCCTGCTCGCCGCGCTCGAGAAGCGGGGCGTGAGCCGCGAGCCCTCGGCGGACCTGGCGCGCTACCGCGAACTCGACCAGGCCATGGCGGGGCGGGTGCTCCAGTCGCTCGGCAGCTGGGGGGGCGACGGCGTCCACCCGCTCCAGGTCATGGGTGCCGTGGCCGAGACCTTCGGCCGCGACGCCATATACACGGTCGACGGCGGCAACACCGCGCTCTGGGCCTCGCTCGTGCTGCCGCCCACGCGCCCGCGCTCGTACCTGAGCATTCTCGAGCTGGGCATGCTCGGCACGGGCATCCCGTCGGCGCTCGGGGCCAAGCTCGGCAACCCGGACCGTGACGTGGTGTGCGTGACGGGGGACGGTGCGGCGGGCTTCAACTTCATGGAGATGCAGTCGGCCGCGCGCGAGGGCATCGACCTCACCACCGTGGTGTGCGCCGAGGGCGAGTGGACCATGGAGATCCCCAACGAGCTCATGCAGTGGGGCAGGACCTTCGGCACCTCGCAGGGCGAGATCCGCTGGGACATCGTCG
>JASJBO010000152.1 GCA_030066475.1 Myxococcota bacterium | reverse complement strand
GGAACAGCGGGGCCAGGACCGTGACGACCTCGCGCGGCCTGCGCCACAGGATCCAGAGGATGGTGGCGATCACGACGACCGCGCCGGAGAGCGCCTGCCGGAAGGCCTGCTGGGTGGTGCGCGAGAAGGCCACGAGATTCACGGCGACGCCCGTCGCGTCCGGGTCGACCTCGAGAACGGCGTCGACGAAGCGCGCGAAGGCGGCCTCGTCGCGCAGGCTGTCGCGCGGAAAGGCCTGGATGCGCGCGCGGCCGTCGGGCGCCATCAGGCGCGCGACGAGCCGCTCGGGCAGGTCGGCGCGGGTGACTCCCGGCGTCGCGAGGCTGCGCTGCAGGCGCTCGAGCTGGGCGGGGAGCGAGGAGAGCAGGATCGACTCGAGCTCGGCCAGCGCCGGGCCCGGATCCGTCGCGTCGTCGGCGCGCGCCAGGAACGTCGCCAGCTTCTGCTCGAGGTCGCGGACGCTGGCGCGCAGGGGGGATTCGGGTCCGTAGCCGCGGAACTCGCCGATGAAGGCGTGGAGCCGGCGCAGCGCCTCGACCTGAGCCGCCTCGTCGAGGCGCCCCGCGGCGCCCGCTCCCGGGCCGGGCGGTGCGTCCATCAGGAACGCGATGTCGGCCAGGATCTCGAGCTTCTCCTCCTGGTCGTCCGGGACGTAGTCGGAGAGCGTGATCGCCCGCTCGACCTCGTCGAGTGCTGAGATCTCCCGCTTGAGGGCATCGGCCCGGTCGAGGCTCGCGACCACGGAGTTCGCGTACCAGGGCGAGGACGCGCCCGCCTCGGCGAGCAGATCATTGAAGGTCTGCACCGACTCGGTCGAGGGGTCGCGCATGTCGACGATGTTGGCATCGAAGCGCGTGGCCGGAAGCAGCAGCAGCGCGCCCATCGCCGCGGCGAGGGAGACCGAACGGATCGCGACGGGATGCCGCGCGAGGAACGCCGCGGTCATCCGGAACGCCGGCGCCCGGAACTGGAGGCCGCGGTCGCCCAGCCGCACCGGATCGACGCGAAGAACGCTCGAGAGCAGCGCGGGCAGCAGCGTCAGGGTGAGGAAGAGGATCAGCACCAGCCCGACCCCCGTGATGAGGCCCAGCTCGGCGACGCCCTGGTAGTCGGTCGGCAGGAACGCGAAGAACCCGATCGAGGTGGTGACGGTGCAGAGGACCAGCGAGCCTCCCACGCTGCGGGTCGCCTCGCGGAGCGCGCGGGCGTGGTCGCCGACGCGCTGGAGGCGCTCCGCGTAGCGCATGCAGAGGTGGATGCCGAAGTCGATCCCGAGGCCGAGGAAGAGCACTCCAGCCGCGACGGAGATGACGTTGAGGTCGCCCACGGCCGCGCCCGCGAAGGCCGCGGTCCAGGCGAGGCCCGTCAGCAGCGTGATCACCGCGGCGGCCACGAGGCGGGCGGAGCGCAGGGCGAGCGTGAGGATCCCGCACACGATCAGCAGGCAGAAGCAGCCGGCCACGCCGATGTCCCAGACGATGCTGAGGGTCTCCTCGTGGGTGAGTGCGGGATTGCCCGTGACCCGCATCCGCACGCCCCGCTCGGGGACGATGCCGAGGTCCGACGCCGCCTCGCGAATCGCGGCCAGCGGCGCCGCGGCGGGCAGCGCCTGCGAGAAGTCGAGCACCGGGTGCGTGACGAGCACGCGGCGCGCCGTCACCGCGAGCGCGGAGCCCCGCACCAGCACCTCCTCCCACGACACGGCGACGGGGTGCTCCTCGTAGACCTCGACGCTGGCCTGCCCGATGCGATCCAGGACGTCCGACCAGAGCGCGTCGTCGGAGCCGTCGGGGCCCAGCTCGCGCAGGCCGAGCTCCACCAGCGACGCCAGGTTCGCGATGCTCCCGTCGCGCTGCAGCGCCGCGACGACGGGCTGCACGCGCAGGAGCTGGTCGCCGAAGCGATGCAGCTCGTCGACGCTCCGGTAGAGCAGGGCGTGGCGCTCGAAGAAGGCGCCGCCGGCCGGCAGGTAGACGTCGTCGAAGTGGGCGGTGTCGCCTGCCAGGCGCTCGCGGAGCCGCTCGGCCGCCTCGCGCGCCAGGTCCGGTGTCTCGGCGTCGAGCACGATGAGCACGGCGTTCTCGAGATCCGGGAAGAGCGCCACGAAGGCGTCGTGGTTGCGGCGGGCGGCCAGGTCCTCGGGGAAGAGCCGGATCGTGTTCGAGTCGAGTCCGAGCGTACCCGCTGCGAGCCAGAGCGATAAGCCCGTGGCCAGCGCGCACGCGGCGACCGTGAGGACGGCGTGTCTGCGAACGATCTCGACCCAGGCGCAGAGCCAGCGAGTCGCCATGGTGCCCCCCGGGCCTGTGGGGCCCGTCCGACCCTAGAGCGCGGAGGGCTTGCTGGCGTCAGCCGTCCGGCCTCTTTCTGGCCCGGATCGGACTCAGAGGCCCTGCGCGTCTGACGGTTCTCCTCATCCTGCCAGCGGGCGGGCGCGGTACCCTCCCGCCCGGCATGCCCGCCAGCGACGCTCGCTCCAGGGACCCGGGCGCGGGGAAGGCCGCGACCCAGGAGCGGATCCTGGTCGCGGCGACCGAGCTCTTCATCGAACGCGGCTACGAGGCCACCCGCGTCGCCGACGTCGCCGCGCGGGCCGGCGTCAGCCGCGCGACCGTGTTCTGGCACTTCCAGGAGAAGGCCGCGCTCTTCCGCGAGTCGTTCTCGCGCCTGCTGGGTCCCTTCCGCGACTCCCTCGAGCGCGACCTGCGCCACGTCGAGCCCGGGCGCCGGCTCGAGGAACACCTCGCCGCGTCCGAGCGCTTCGCGCGGGAGCACCGCGACGAGATCGCGGCCTTCGTGCGCTGGGCGGTCGAGTCGCCCGACCTGCGCGACGGCGTCGTCAAGCCGCTGCTCGACCTCAACCAGCGCTTCGCCGGCGCGCTGCGGCAGACCGTGGCCGCGATCGCTCCGACCCGATCGGACCCCGCACTCCTGGCGACCGGCCTCATGCTCGCCTTCGACGCCAGCCTGCTGCTCTCGCTCTTCGACCCGCGACCCGGCACGGCCGAGCAGCGCCGCGCCGCGGTCCGGGCGCTGGCCGAGCTGATCTCCCGGGCCGACGGCGGCCCGTCCTAGCGACCTACGATGCGCGCCGCTCGGACGGGGTGGCGTCTTCCCCCACGCGCCTCTGCACGGCGATCGGCAGAGGCCCGCGCCGTGCCGGCTCCGCGCGCCCGCCGCGCCCGAGCCCCTTCAGGTCCTCGAGCACGAGGTACGCGCTCGGCACCAGGAACAGCGAGATCAAGGTGGCGAAGGCGACGCCGAAGGCCAGCGACGTCGCCATCGGGATCAGGAAGATCGCCGACATGCTGCGCTCGAACAGCAGCGGGGTGAGGCCCGCGAAGGTGGTGAGCGAGGTCAGCACGATCGGGCGGAAGCGGGCCACGCCCGCGTCGCGCACGGCGCGCACCAGTGGGACGCCCGACGCGCGGCGCGCGTTGACGGAGTGCACCAGCACCAGGCTCGAGTTCACCACCACGCCCGAGAGCGCCACCACGCCGAACACCGACATCATGCTGAGCTGCATGCCCAGCAGCAGGTGGCCGCCGATGGCGCCGACCAGGCCGAACGGGATCACGGCCATGATCAGCAGCGGCTGGCCATAGGAGCGCAGCGGCACCGCCAGCAGCGCGTAGATCAGGATCAGCGCGAAGCCGTAGTTGCGCGCCAGGGCGGCGAGCGTCTTGCGCTGCTCGCGCTGCTCGCCCTCCAGGCTGTACGAGACCCCCGGGTGCGAGGCCAGCAGCTCGGGCAGGAACTCGCGGCGCAGCTCGCGCAGGATCTGGTTGGCGTTGGCCTGGGAGCGATCGACGTCGGCCTTGACGTTGATCACGCGCTGGCGGTCGGCGCGCCTGATGTTGGCGTAGCCGCGCCCGGGCTCGGCGCGCGCCACGGCGTAGAACGGCACCTCGTCGCCGGCGGGCGTGCGGATGCGCAGGTTGTCGAGGTCGGCCAGCGAGCGGCGCTGCGACTCGGGGTAGCGCACCATCACGCGCACGTCGTCGCGCTCGCGCTGGATGCGCTGGGCCTCCTCGCCGTAGAAGGCCTGGCGCACCTGGCGCGCCAGGTCCTGGAGCGTCAGGCCGAGCGGCTCCGCGCTGGGCAGGATGCTGAGCTTGAGCTCGGCCTTGCCCTCGCGGAACGAGTCGGCGATGTCGATCACGCCCGGGTACCCGGCCAGCCGCGCCTTGAGCTGGTCGGCGGCGTGGCGCAGCCCGTCGACGTCGGCCGACTGGAGCTGGATGTTGATCGGGTCGCCGACCGAGAAGAAGCTCGACGAGAACACCAGCTCCTCGACGTCGGGCAGGGCGGGCGTCGCCTCGCGCCAGCGCTGCGCCACGTCGGTGGCGCTGAGCGGCCGCGTGTCGCCCCCGAGCAGCTCGATGCTGACCTCGCCCAGGTGGCTGCCGCTGCCGGTGGCGCGGCCGCGCCCGCCGCGCGCCGGCTGCTCGCCCACCGAGGCCAGCACGTGCTTCACGATCGAGGCCTCGCCGGTCTCGCGCGAGAAGTCGGCGAACTCGAGGTCGAGCGATGCCTGGACTGCCAGCGCCGACGCCTCGAGCGCGCGCACCGCGGCCGCGGTTTCCTCGACCGGCGCGCCCTGCGGCAAGGTCACGATCGCCGACACGTAGTCGCTCTCGACCGGCGGGAAGAAGCTGAAGCGGAGCCGCCCGGTCGCGACGACGGCCACCGTCACCATCAGGACGGCCACGCCGGCGGCCAGCGTGGTGTAGCGCCAGTCGAGCGCCCGCTCGAGCCACGGTCGGTAGGTCTCGTTGGCGAGCCGGGTCAGGCTCGTCGCGAGCAGGCGCTGCAGCCGCTTCCAGCGCGCCTGGATCCCGCTGCCTGGCGGGCCCGCGGACTCGGGCGGGTCGGGGTGCACGTGGTGGCCCAGGTGCGCGGGCAGCACCAGCTGCGACTCGACCAGCGAGAAGAACAGGCAGCAGATCACCACCACGCCGATCGCGCCGAAGATCTGTCCCATCGGTCCGGGCGAGACGACCAGTGGCAGGAACGCGGCCACCGTGGTGAGCACCCCGAAGATCACGGGGACCGAGACCTCCTGGGTGCCGCTGATCGCGGCGCGCAGTGGATCCTCGGCGCGCTCCTGGTGGGAGTGGACGTTCTCGCCCACGACGATGGCGTCGTCCACCAGCAACCCGAGCACGAGGATGAAGGCGAACAGCGAGATCACGTCGATCGAGAGGTCGAGCAGCGGGAACAGCCACAGCGCGCCGAGGAACGCGATCGGCACGCCGATCGCGACCCAGAACGCGAGCCGCAGCTTGAGGAACAGGGCCAGCAGCGCGAACACCAGGATGAAGCCGCCGCGGCCGTTGCGGATCAGGATGTCGAGCCGGTCGCGCAGCGCCTGCGAGCCGTCGCGCCACACGGTGAGCTCGATGCCGTCGGGCAGGCGCGCCTGGGCCTGCGCCACGTAGTCCTTCACCTGCGCCACCAGGTCGAGCACCTTCTGGTCGCCCACGCGGAACACCTGGATCATGACGGCGGGCGGGCCGTCGAAGCGGGCGTAGCGGTCCTCCTCCTCGAAGCCGTCGACCACGCGCGCCACGTCGCCGAGCAGCAGGCGCGTGCCGTCGTCGCGCGTCAGCACCACGAGCTCGCGGAACTCGCCGCCCGAGTACGCCTGGCCCTTGGTGCGCAGCAGGATCTCGCCGCCCGCGGCCTTGATCGAGCCGCCCGGCAGGTCGAGCGACGAGCGGCGCACGGCCGCCACCACGTCGTCGAAGCGCAGCCCGTGGCGCCGCAGCGACTCCTCGGGCACCTCGATCGAGATCTCGTAGGGGCGCGCGTTGCTGAGCTCCACCTGGGTGATGCCGTCGAGCGCCGAGATCTCGTCCCGGATGCGCTCGCCCCAGACCTTGAGCGCGTGCTCGGACGCGTTGCCCGAGAGCGCCAGCTGGATCGCGTTGCGCCGGATCACGTAGTGGTTGACGATCGGCCGCTCGGTCTCCTCGGGGAAGGTCGCGATGCCGTCGACGGCGTTCTTGATCTCGCTGAGCGCGCGGTCGACCGGGTAGCCGCTCAGCAGCTCGGCGCTCACCCCGCACATGCCCTCGCTCGCGGTCGAGGTGATCTTCTCGATCCCGTCGATGCCCTGGATCTCCTCCTCGATCCGGACGCAGACGCCCTCCTCGACCTCCTCGGGCGCGGCGCCCAGGTAGGGCACGGCGATCGAGATCACCTCGACGTTGATGTCGGGGAACGACTTCTGCTGGATCGCGGGCAGTGCGGCGAGGCCGCCGGCCACCATGAGGAGCATCAGCAGATTGGCGGCGACCGGGTTCTCGGCGAACCACGCGACCGCGCGCTTCACGGCTGCGCGCTCGCCAGGGCCGCGGTCTCGGCGACCACGCGCACCTGCATGCCGTCCACCACGCCGCGCAGCGCCGAGACGCAGACGCGTTCGCCGGCCGCGAGGCCGCTGCCGATCACGACGCGCTCGCGCTCGGTGCGCAGCACCTCGACCGGGCGCGACACCAGTCGCGCGGTCTCGGCGCCCGCGTCGGCCGTCTCGACCACCAGCACGTGGACGCCGTCGAGGCTCTCGCGCAGCGCGGAGCGCGGCAGCACGACGGCGGCGGGCAGCTCGCGGCCCAGGATCTCGGCCGTCACGAACAGGCCGACGGCGAGCGGCGGGCGCTCGCGGTCGGCGCCGTGTGCGTACGGATCCTCCACGCGCGCCACCACGTTCACCATGCGGGTGCGCGAGTCGATCTCGCCCTCGGTGCGGACGACGCGGCCCTGCCAGACGTGCTCGCGCCCGGCGAACTCGGCGCGCAGCCGCACGGCCGGGAGCGGGGCGACCTGCGCCTCGGGGCCCGGCGGACCCTCGATCTCGTCGGGCAGCGGGGCGTCGCCGCGGTAGCGGATCGGGATGTCGACGTAGCGCAGCTCGCGGTCGGGCACCGGCAGCCGCACCTCGGCGTAGTCGATCGCGTAGAGCGTGGCGAGCGACGTGCCGCGGCTCACGAACTGGCCGACGTCGACGCGCTCCTGACGCACCCGGCCCGCGTAGGGTGCGCGCAGCTCGGTGCGGTCGAGGTCGCGCTCGGCGCGGGCGAGGCGCGAGCCCGCCGCGCGCAGCGCCGCCTCGGCGACCTGGAAGGCGTTCTCGGCGTCGTCGATGCGCGCCTCGCTGGCGACCGAGCCGGCCGCCAGCCGGCGCTGGCGGCGCAGCTCCTTGCGCGCGCGCGCGTGCTCGCTCCGCGCGCGCGCGATCTCGGCCCGCGCGGTCTCGAGGTCGGCCTCGTAGTCCGCCGTGTCCAGACGCAGCAGCGGGTCGCCCGTCTCGAAGAAGCCGCCCGACACCAGCGCCGGCGACACCCACACCACCTCGCCCGCCACCTGCGAGACCAGCTCGCTCTCGGTGCGCGGCATCACGGTGCCCTGGGCGTGCACCACGAAGCGCACGGGCTCGGGCGCGACCTCCACCACGCGCACCAGCGGCGCGGCCGTCTCGGGCGGCCGCACCGCGGGCTCCGGCCGCGTCGCCACCAGCAGCGCGACGCCGGCGGCGCCCACCGAGAGCAGCGCCAGGGGGACCCACAGCGAGGCAGGACGTTTCATGTGTCGGCTCCTGCGGGCGCGGCAGGGAAGGGGGACTCGAGCGGAGCGGCGCGCAGGCCGGCCGCCGCGAAGGCGATCATGCGGCGCAGCACGGCCTCCTCGTCGGGGAGGCCGGTGGCGTCGCGCAGATGGCCCGCGATCACGTGGACCATCATGCCGACGGTGAGACGGAAGCCGAGCGCGACGTCTTCGACCGGGCGACCGGGCAGGGCGCGGGCGAGCGCGCCGACGAAGCGCTCGTTGATCTCGCCGAACAGGTCTTGCTGGAGCGACGCCACCACGTCGGGCGGATCCGCGAACAGCCGCGCCGCGACCTGGCGCAGCCGCAGCGGGCTCTCGGCGTCGGCCGCGCGCGCCTCGAAGCCGGGTCGCAGGAAGGCGTCGAGCACCGCCTCGATCGAGGGGGGCTCGGGCCCCGCCTCGAGGGCCGAGAGACGCGCGAGCCGCTGCCGGTTGACCGGCCCGAGCCGGCGCTGAAGGGTGGCCTGGAGCAGCGCCTCTTTCGACCCGAAGTGGTAGTTGGCCGCCGAGACGCTGGCGCCCGCGGCCTGGGTGACCGCCCGGATCGAGGTGCCCTCGAAGCCCCGCTCCGCGAACAGGCGCTCGGCGGCGTCGAGCAGGCGCTCCTTGGTCCCGCCTGGGTTCTCGGGAAGCGCGCGGAGATGGGAGGACGGCAGCGGCTCCGACACGGTGGTCGCCTCGCCTCGAACGACCGTTCGAAACTAGCGTTCCAGGCGCCTCGCGGCCAGCGGGCTCCCCGACCGCCGCGACCGGCCCGCCAGGAGGCCCAGCCCGAGCAGCGCGGCCAGCCGCAGCGCCGCCGGACCCGGCTCCGGCACGACCTCGAACTGCCGCATCATCTCGTGATCCTCGTGCTCGAGGATGTGGCAGTGGTAGGCGTAGCGGCCGGTGAAGTCCTCGAAGCGGGCGATCACGCGCACGATCTCGCCCGGGCCCACCGCCACCGTGTCCCTCCAGCCGGCCTCGACCGGCGCCGGCGGCGCCGGCGAGCCGATCGGCGCGATGCTCCCGTCCACCTCCTGGAAGGGCTGTCGGTCGAGCACCTGGAACATCACCAGATGCATGTGCATCGGGTGGGTGACACCGGAGCGGTTGATGAAGCGCCAGACCTCGGTGCTGCCCAGCTCGGGATACTCGGTGATGTCGTCCCAGCCGAGCCCGTTGATCAGCCACACGAACGGGCTGCAGGCATTGCCGGGTCCCTTCTCGAGCTCGAAGTCGCGACTCATCACCGCGTCCTGCTCGTCGAGGACCTCCATCGGACGCAGGCTCGCCGGCAGCGGGGCCGTGTGTCCGGTCTCGGCTCCGACGACGAACTTGATCACCTCCGGCACCACGCCGACGCCGGGCTCGCCGGGGAAGGGCGCCGGGGCGCTGTTGACGAGCAGGATCTCGGTGCCGGCGGGATAGGGCGCGAAGTCCACGACGACGTCGGCGCGCTCGCCGGGACCCAGCGTGATCTCCGTCGCCATCACCGGGGCGGGCAGCAGGCCGCCTTCCTGACCGAGCACGTGGAACGGCGCGCCGCTCGAGAGCGAGAGCGTGTAGCTGCGCGAGCCCGAGCCGTCGAGGATGCGGAAGCGGTACTTGCCCTGCTTCACGTCCAGGAAGGGCCACGCCTTGCCGTTCACGAGGACGGTGTTGCCGAAGACCATGTCCTGCCAGGCGCTCGGGTAGCGCAGCGAGCCGTCCGGCTCGAAGCTGCGGTCCTGGATCGCGAGCGGGATCTCGAACTCGCCGGACGGCAGGCCCAGCGACTGCTCCACCGCGTCGCGGATCAGGTAGAGGCCCGCCAGGCCCATGTACACGTTCAGGCGGGTGATGCCGAGCGCGTGGTCGTGGTACCAGAGCGTCGCCGGGAGCTGGCCGTTCGGATAGACGTACACCGCCTGCTCGCCGGGCAGGAAGGTGTCCTCGGGATAGCCGTCGAACTCGGCCGCGACGTGGCCGCCGTGCAGGTGCACGACCGTGCGCGGCGCGGGGCCGTCGACGCCGTGCGGGCAGGTGTCCACGGGAAGGAAGTGCTCCGTGCGCAGCGGCGGACCCGGGAGGCTCGTGTCGCGCAGGTCGTTGACCCAGGTGACCGTCACCGGCTGTCCGCTGGTGGCCTCGATGGTGGGGCCCGGGAAGGACGCGCCGGTCGGGCCGTCGCCGAAGCCCCAGACCGTGGTGGGCGGCAGGTCGCGGTGGAGCTGCTGCTGCACCTCGCGCATGGCGAGCTCATAGGTCGCAGCGCCGCCCGCTGCGCCACTGGTCGGCTGCGCCACCGCGGGGATCGGCAGCGCGTCGACGAAGGGCTCCAGCACGACGGGACAGGGGTTCGGCGTGCACTGCGTCCCGTCGCCCTGGTAGGCGCCGGCGACCGCCGCGCAGTCGGAGGGGCTGCCCTCGCCGCAGGTGGCCGCGGCGTCGGGGAAGCAGCACGCGCCGGTCGGCGGCAGCGGGCACGCGTTCGGGACGCAGACGCTGCCGGCGCCCGCGTAGCTCTCCGCGCAGGCGCTGCCCGGCTCGAGCACCAGCGTGCAGCTCGCGTCGTCCGCGCAGCAGGCGCCCGTCTGCGCCGCGCACGGATCCGGGGCGCAGACGCTGCCCGGGCCCAGGTAGAGGCCCGCGCAGGCAGCGCCGCTCGCCTCGCTGCAGCTGCCGTCGTCGGCGCAGCACGCGCCGGGCAACGGCGACGGCGTGTACACGACCTCGAGCTGCGGCCGGTTGCCGGCCGTGCCGTGCTGGCGGCTGTCGAAGCGCTTGGCGGTCCGGAAGCCGGACTCCCGGCCGATCACCAGCCAGCCGAAGTCGCCCCCGGGATCGTCGAGCCAGGCCTGCACGTCCGAGACCATCGCCGCCGACGACCAGGCGTAGAAGCCCGTGCCGCCGACGCGGGCGCTGGCGCTGGCGACCGCGACGAAGTCGACGCCGGCTTCGGCGCCCGGGGTCGACCAGGCGGGCGAGCCGGCGGGGTCGCCCGTGTCGTAGAAGGTGTAGGACCAGGTCGCGTCCCCGTCCTCGGCCGGGGCGGGGATGCCCTCCTCGTCGCTCGCATCCGAGCCGCCCTCGCCCCAGTCGGCGAGCAGGCGGTGCAGCGTGACGTCGGTGTCGCCGGCGAGGCTGCGCGACATGTGCAGCGTGAGCGTGGCCGCGGTGATCGTGGAGCCGGCCGGGATGGCGCCGGCCACGTCGAAGGCCAGGAGCCCGCGGCGCGTCGCGGCCCCGTTGGTGAGGCCGGCGAAGAAGTGGGCGCCGGCCCCGTTGCTCAGTTCCTCGAACGGCTCGTAGAGCGTGTTGTCCCGGGTGGCGGCGATCGTTGCGACGTCAGCCGATGCCGGCGGGGTCGCCAACGTCCAGGCCGCCGCCAGGAGCAGGAGGGCGCAGCGCCGGTGATCCCATCGCCCGGGCGCGCCTCGCAACCGCATGGATCCCACTGCCACCCCGCGACCGCGGGCCTCGCCGATTCCTGCCCCCAACGCCTCGGAGGATGTCGGATCGGCGGCGCATGTCCAGCGCCGCTCGCGGCGTGGCCGGCGGCCTCACTCCACCGTCACGCTCTTCGCCAGGTTGCGCGGCTGGTCGACGTCGCGGCCCAGCGCCACGGCCGCGTGGTAGGCCACCAGCTGGAGCGGAATCGCGAGCAGGATCGGGTCGAGCGCCGGCTCGCTGCGCGGCACCACCAGCCGCTGGTCGCAGCGCGCGTCCACGCGCGGCTCGCCGTCGTGGGTGATCCCCAGGATCGGGCCGCCGCGCGCGCGGATCTCCTCGAGCGATGCCAGCGACTTCTCGAGCAGCTCGTCGTGGGGCAGCACGACGACGGTCGGCGTCTCGCGGTCGATCAGCGCGAGCGGGCCGTGCTTGAGCTCCGAGGCGGGGTAGGCCTCGGCGTGGATGTACGAGACCTCCTTCAGCTTCTGCGCGCCTTCGCGCGCCACCGGATACGCGGCGGCGCGGCCGATGAAGAAGCAGCTGCGCGCCCGGCCGAGCGTCTCGGCCACCGCGCGGATCGACGCCTCGTCGGCCAGGATCGCGCCGATCTGCTCGGGCAGTCGCTCGAGCGCGCGCACCAGGCGCCGCCCGTCGGCGGGCGAGAGGTCGCGGATCCGGCCGAGGTGGAGCGCGAATAGCGCCAGCGCGAGCGCCGTCGAGGTGAAGGTCTTGGTCGACGTCACCGAGATCTCGGGGCCCGCGTGCACGTAGATGCCGCCCTCGCAGGCGCGCGCGATCGTGCTGCCCACGGCGTTCACCACGCCCAGCACGCGGCCGCCCTTGCGCTGCACCTCCTGCACCGCGGCCAGCGTGTCGAAGGTCTCGCCGGACTGGCTGATCGCCAGGTAGAGCGTGTCCTTCTCGATCACCGGGTTGCGGTAGCGGAACTCGGCGGCGGGCTCGGCGTCGGCCGGGACGCGGGCGAGGGACTCGATCAGCCCCGCCCCGACCTGGCCGGCGTAGTAGGCCGATCCGCAGCCGAGCAGCTTGACGCGGCGGATCTCGAGCAGGTCGCGCGCCGAGAGCTCGAGGCCGCCGAGGCGCGCCGTGCCGAACTGCGCGTCGAGCCGCCCGCGCAGCGTGCGCGCGCTGGTCTCGGGCTGCTCGAGGATCTCCTTGCGCATGAAGTGCTCGTGCGGGCCCTTCTCGTACGACTCCTGCCCCCAGCTCACCGTATCGGGACGCTTGTGGGTGGTGACGTCGTCGAGCGTGAAGGTGCGCAGCCCGCTCGCCTCGAGCACCGCGACCTCGCGGTCGTCGAGGTGCACGACCTGCTGGGTGTGCTGCACCAGCGCCGCGACGTCGGAGGCGACGAACATCTCCTTGTCGCCGATGCCGAGGATCACGGGGCTGCCGTTGCGCGCGGCCACGATGCGGTCGGGCTGCTCGGCGTCGACCACCACGACGCCGTAGGTGCCCTCCACGGCGGCGAGCGCCTCGCGCACGCGCTGCTCGAGCGTGTCGGCCTCGGCCGCCGCGATCAGGTGCGCCAGCACCTCGCTGTCGGTGTCGGAGCGCAGCTCGACCCCGCGCGCCGTGAGGTCGGCGCGCAGCGCTGCGGCGTTCTCGACGATGCCGTTGTGCACCACCGCGAAGCGGTCGGCGCCGTCGAGGTGCGGGTGCGCGTTCGCGTCGTTGGGCACGCCGTGCGTCGCCCAGCGGGTGTGGCCGATGCCGGCGCCGCCGCGCAGCGTCGCCAGCCGGCGCGGCAGGCTCTCCTCGAGCGCGCCGATGCGGCCGGCGCGCTTGTGCACGCGCAGCGCGCCGCGCGCCGCCACGGCCACGCCGGCCGAGTCGTAGCCGCGGTACTCGAGGCGCCGCAGCCCCGAGAGCAGGATCGGCGTCACCTCGCGCCGACCGACGTATCCCACGATGCCGCACATGTCCGTCTCCTCCGGCTAGTGGACTTCGCTCGCCTGCGGCTCGCTGCGCGCGCCCTGCGGGCGCTTGCTGGAGGGCTTCTGCCGCGGAGGCTCGTAGCTGATGGACTTCGTTCGGCTTCGCCTCACTGCGCGCGCCCTGCGGGCGCTTGCGGGGGCTTCTGCCGCGCAGACTCCTCTAGCCGTAGATCCAGCGCCGGATCTGGCGCTCGCTCGCGGGCGCCGCCGCGAAGCGGCGCTCGGCCAGCTCCGCGGCGATCCGCGCGTAGATGTCGGGGTTGGCGAGTCCGTGGGCGCGCAGCTCGGCGTGCCGGCGGACGGCGAACGCCGCCGCCGACTCGGCGAAGTAGGCGACCACCTCGGCCACCAGGCGCTGGGCGGCGCGCGGCTCCAGGCCGGTGGTCCGAGTCAGGTGTTCGAGGAGGTCGTCGAGGTGCCCGGGCTCTGCCACGGGCGACAGAGAGCCATCTCGGCAGGATTTTCGCAACTATTTTGCCCTATTTCGGGCAAAATGGGTCTCTTGATCACCCTCCGGTCCGCTTGACGCGGAATCCGCGGCCCTCGAGCTCACTCACCAGCAGGTCGC
>JASJBO010000151.1 GCA_030066475.1 Myxococcota bacterium | reverse complement strand
CTGCCGCAGCGCGCCGGTCAGGGTCAGCACCGCGTTCCCGGCCTGGGCGGCCGCGATCAGCTGGGCGTGGGTCAGCTCGGTGGCGTTCTTCTTGTAGACCAGGTTTCCCGCGTCCCCCCGATACGACAGCGTGGTCGGGGCGAGGCCGCTGCCGGTGTCGAGCACGCCCACCGCACGCAGGTTCACCAGCCCGTTCTCGTCCGCGGCCTCGAGCGCGTCGACGATCGCCTGGGTCGCGGCGAGCGCCGGGCCGCTGGTGCTCGCCGCGTCGAGCGTCACCTGGCGGCCCAGCGCTCCCGAGTAGCCGACGCTCGCCTCCTCGAACATCTGGAACAGGTTGGCGTTGCCGACCCCGTAGCCGAGGGTGAACAGGTTCGGGAAGGTCGCGGCGAAGGCCAGCTCCTCGTCGAAGCCGTCGGCCGGCGTCCAGCTCGACTGGCCCTCGACCATCTCCTGGCTGCTGGTGATGCCGTTCGAGAAGTGGATGAAGCGGTCGGTCATGCCGCGCATGGTGGGCGCGTCGAAGCCGCCGACGACCGGCGAGTTGGTCGACGCCCCGAGCGGCAGCGCGTGGCAGCCGCTGTCGACGTCGGCGCAGGTCGAGATGCCGGCGCCCGCGATGAAGCCGCCCTGGTCGGTGAAGAAGTCGCGGAAGCCGTCGAACGCGGTGCCCGAGACGGCGTCGTCGATCGTGCGCGAGCGCGGCGGCGGGTACGAGACGCTCGCCAGGAAGAACGCCATGTCGTCGATCTCGCCCGCCGAGAGCTGGTTGCCGCCCGACGGACAGGCCCCCGTCTGGTCGCACATGACCCCGGACAGGCTCCCGTTCACCAGGTCGACGAAGCAGTCGTGGTCGCCGTCCGCGCCGCCCAGGCTGCAGTCGGTGCCGCCGCTGCCGCCCGCCCCCACCTCGCCGTTGCCGCCGCCGAATGGATCGCCCAGGGTACCGTCCCAGTGCAGCGGCAGCGTGTTCTTCAGGCCGCGGACCGGCATCGTGGTGCGCGGCTCGTCGCTGCTGCACGTCGAGCAGTTGCCGCCGATGCGCCAGAGCAGCTGGTCGGTGTGCCCGTCGGGGTGGCAGCTCGCGCACGAGAAGGTGCCCGTGTCCGACGCGAACGCGTTGTTGAACGCGACCCGGCCGCGCCGCACCGCGTCGGGGGTGGGGTCGCTCCCGACGGAGATCGTGCGCACGAGCCCGAGGTTCGCGGGGTCCGAGACGTCGATCTCGGAGACGGTGTTCTCGAGCGTGTTGAGCACCCAGGCCCGGTCGGGCGCGCCCGCCCCGTCCGAGCGCAGCGCCACGCCGCGCGGGATCTGCTGGCCGGCGCTGGCACCGCTGCCCAGGTCGAACACGTCCTGGATCGACATGCTGGCGGTCTCGATCGTGAACACACGGCTCGACGCGGCCGCCGTCACCACCAGGGTGGAGTCGTCGCCGCTCACCGCAATGCCGTAGGGGGTCGCGAGTGCGTCGGCGGGGGTGGGACTCGCCGGCTCGAGGTCGAACACGTCGGCAGCGTGGCTGAAGCTGCACCCGGCCGCGCTGCAGCCCACGCGCGCCACTTCGTTCAGGAACATCTGGTTGTCGAGGTCGATCAGGTTGAGTCCGTCGGCGCCGTTCACCTCGTTGCGGGCGTCCGTCTGCGTGACGTACGCGGTCCCGCCGCTGTCCACGGCGACTCCGTAGAGCAGCGTGCCGATGCCGCTCACCACGTCCACCGGCGAGTCGTCGGCGGTGTCGAACACGAACAGGTCGAAGTCGGGCAGGTCGGGATCGAGGACGATGTTCTTGACCTCGTTCGGCAGGTTCGGGTTCGTGCCGAACGCCAGCAGGTCGCCGATCCCGATCGTGCACTGCGGCGGGCTGTTGCCGTTCACGCACGAGGACAGCTCGCTCTGGTTGCCGGTCTCGAAGGCGGCCACGTAGAGCAGGCCGTTGCGCACCGTGAGCGCGCGCGGATCCTGGGCCGTCAGCGGCAGGTGGTCGACGACGCTGCGACTCGCGGCGTCGATCACGGCCACGCGGTTGGTCGACGAGAGCGCCACGTACGCCTTGGCGCCGTCGGCCGTGAAGGCGATCCCCACCGGCTCGTCGAAGTCGGTCGCGCCCCCCGCGGTGCTCTGGACGGTCGCGACGACGCGCCGGAAGCTCGGGCTGGCGGCGTCGACGTCGATCACGCTCACCGAGTCGGAGACGTGGTTCGAGACCCAGACCTCGTCGGCGCCCGGCCGCACGGCCACGCTGACCGGCTCGAGGCCGACCTCGATCTGCGCGAGCTGGAAGCCCGACGCGGTGTTGACCTCGGAGACAGAGTTGCTCGTGGTGTTGGCGACGTACAGCCGGGCGCCGTCGGCCGAGAGCGCCAGCGGCTGGGACTGCGGGCTCGTGAAGAGCTGGAATCCCACCGGCTCGTGGTTCGCCCGACGTCGCGCGGCCGCGGCGGGCTCGGGCGCCACCAGCGCCGCCGCGACCAGGCCGATGCAGACTGCGCCGCCGATTCGAGTGGTCTGCCGCATGGTGGCTCCTCGCGCTCGCAGGTTCCGTCCCATTCTACGCGGAATCCGAGGGAGGCAGCGAACGCGACGCGGGCCCCCTTGCCCCTTCCCGCGGGGCGCTCGCTACCGCGCGCCGCGCACCACGATCCGGCCCATCGCGCGGCCGCCCGCGACGCGCTCCACACCCGCCGGAAGCGCCTCGAACGCGACCTCGTCGTGCACGACCGGACGCAGCCGCCCCGCGCGCCAGTGCTCGAGCAGGCGCTCCTGCGCCTGCTCGCGGAACCCGCGGTCGTAGGCGCTCGGGATCACGCCCACGAGCGAGTAGTTGCGCTCGACGAGATGCTCGGGGCGCGGCCGGCCCCAGCTCCCGCTGGCAAAGCCCACCACGAGCAGGCGCCCCTCGTGCGCGATGCAGCGGGTGGCGGCGTCGAAGGCGGCACCGCCCACGGCGTCGAACACGACCTCGGCGCCGCGCCCCTGCGTGGCGTCGCGCACGGCCTCGGCGATGTCCTGCGCGCGGTAGTCGATCACGTCGTGCGCGCCGAGCCCGGCGCAGTGCTCCGCCTTCTCGGGCCCGCCCGCCGTGGCGATCACGCGCGCGCCGGACGCGCGCGCGAGCTGGACCGCGGCCGAGCCCGAGCCGCCCGCCGCGCCCAGCACGAGCACGGTCTCGCCCGCCTCGAGCCGCGCGCGGCGCAGCAACGCGACGTAGGCCGTGTGGAACGGGATCACGAACCCCGCGGCCTCGGAGTCGCCCATCTCCTCGGGAACCGGGAACGCGAAGTCGTCGAGCGCCCAGCAGTCCTCGGCGAAGCTGCCGTGTCCGAGGAAGAACGACGCGACCGCCATCACGCGATCGCCGACGCGCGCCCGGGCGCCCTCGCCCGCTGCGGTGACGACGCCGGCGACCTCCTGACCGGGCGTGAAGGGCAGCGGCGGCGAGAGCACGTACGACCCCCGACACATCGCCACGTCGGGGAAGCCGACGGCGCTCGCGTGCACGCGCACCCGGAGCTGTCCCGGAGCGGGCTCGGGAAGCTCCGCGTCGGGCAGCAGCCGCAGCGCGTCGCGGGGCTCTCCGTGCTCCGTGATCTGCCAGGCTCGCATCGTCGGCTCCGGATGCTACCAGGACCTGCGAGCGCGGGCGCATCGAGCTGACCGCCTCGGGTGAGCGCTGGCAGCTCGGGCCGGGCGACTCCCTGCTGTTCCGCGGCGACCAGCGCCACGGCTACCGCAAGCTCGACGCGCGATGCCCAGCGGTCGCGATCACGGTGGTCTGCTTCGCGTCGTCGCAAAACACCTGCCCCTCCCCGGGCCGGACGTGAGACAATGCGCGCCAGCGCGGGGAGAGCGTGGCGAGCGAGATCTTCGACGTCTGCGTGATCGGGACCGGGGCCGGCGGCGGCGTGATGCTGAAGGAGCTGACCGCAGCCGGGCTGAGCGTGGTGGCGCTCGAGCGCGGCCCCAGGCTCGAGACCAGCCAGTTCACCGACGACGAGCTGGCGGTGATGTGGCGCGACACCCTCTTCTCGCCCGACCAGCTCGAGACCTGGCGCCCCGACGCCGAATCGCCCACCGAGACCGGACGCTTCAACGCCATCGCCCACTGCGTGGGCGGCACCATGACGCACTGGGCGGCGTGGAGCTGGCGCTTCCGGCCCGACGAGTTCCGCGTGCTCTCGCAGGAGGGGCCGGTCGCCGGCGCGAGCCTGGCCGACTGGCCGTTCTCCTACGAGGAGCTCGAGCCGTTCTACGAGAAGGCCGAGTGGGAGTTCGGCGTCGCCGGCAGCGCGGGCGCCAACCCGTTCGAAGGCCCGCGCAAGAAGGGCTACCCGAACCCGGCGCACCCGCCCAAGGTCTCGGGCCAGTCGTTCGCGAAGGGGGCGCGGGCGCTGGGCTACGCGCCCTTCCCCACCCCGATGGCGATCAACCCGCGACCCTACCGCGGGCGCCCCGGCTGCATGTACGGCGGCGCCTGCCAGCAGTTCGGCTGTCCCATCCACGCCAAGGCCACACCCTTCTCGGTGCTGATCCCGATGGCGCTGGGCACCGGACGCCTCGACCTGCGCCCGGACGCGATGGTCTACGAGATCCCGGTGGGCGACGACGGACGTGTGCGGGGTGCCCGCTACCTCGACCGAGACGGCAACGCCCACGAGGTGCGCGCGCGCCAGGTGGTCGTGGCCGGCGGCGCCATCGGCACGCCGCACCTGCTGCGGCTCTCGACCTCGCCGCAGTTCCCCGACGGCCTCGCGAACGGGAGCGGCCAGGTGGGCCGCCACCTGACCTTCCACGTGCACAACCTGGTGCACTACCTGATCGACGAGCCGTCGATGTCGTGGACCGGACTCGAGACGCACGGCGCCGTCGACGACTTCCACCGCAGCGATCCGAAGCGCGGCTTCATCCGAGGCGGCGTGGTCGGCGAGTGCAACTTCGGCAACAAGCTGCCGATCGCGCACGCCACGGCAGGCGGGGGCTTTCCCGGGCTCGAGCGCCAGTGGGGCAGCGGCTTCAAGGACTACCTGCGCACCTTCCCGCGCGTGGTGGGCATGGCCTCGATCCTCGAGGACCTGCCGATGGAGACGAACCAGGTCGACCTCGACCCGACCGTGCGCGATCGGCACGGCCTGGCGGTGCCGCGCATCACGCATCGCCAGCACCCCAACGACCTGGCCATGCTCGCCTGGACCGGGCGCAAGATGCGCGAGATCGCCGAGGCCGCCGGCGGCCAGCGGATCTGGGAGCCCCAGGTTCCCCACCTCACCTCGCTGAAGCCGGACGAGCCGATGAAGGGCGCCGGCGCGCACTTCCACGGCTCGTGCCGCATGGGCGACGACCCGCAGGCCTCGGTGGTCGACCGCTGGTGTCGCGCGCACGAGGTGCCCAACCTGTGGGTCGTCGACGGCAGCGTCTTCCCGACCTCGGGCGGCTACAACCCGACCCTCACCATCCTGGCCAACGCATACCGCGTCGCCGACCACTTCGTGGCCGAGGCGAAGAGGCAGAACCTGTGACGATCTCTCGCCGGCGACTGCTCGCCCGAGGACTCTGGCTGAGCGGCGGCGCCGCGGCCGCGCTCCACCTGCCGCGCGCGCTCGCCGCCGCCGCCGCCTCGGAGGAGCCGGCGGTGCTCTCGCCCGCGGAGTGGAAGACGGTGGAGGCGATCACCGCGCGCCTCATCCCGACCGACCACGAGCCGGGCGCCCGCGAGGCGGGCTGCGTCAACTTCATCGACAAGGCGCTGGCCCACGAGGACGCGGCGCTGGCGCCGCTGTACCGCGCCGGTCTGCGCGGCGTCGACGCCGCGGCGAAGGCGCGCGCGGGCAAGACCTTCGTCGCGCTCACGCCCGCGCAGCAGGACGGCGTGCTCGCCGCCGTCGAGGACGGCAAGGCCAGCGGCTGGCCCGCGGGCGACCCGAAGCCCGACGCGTTCTTCGACCAGATCTGGACCCACACGGTCTGGGGCTTCCTCGCGGAGCCCCAGTACGGCGGCAACCGCTCGTTCGCGGGCTGGCGCGTGCTCGGCTACCCGGGCGGGCGCCATCGCCTGGGCGGGTACACGCGAGACCAGATGGCGGGAGCGGCGACGGTCGATTCGGTCTGGGGGGAGGCGCTGCCTCGCAAGCCGGACAGCACCTAGCGACCTCTTGGGGGCGGAGGTGCCGGGCTGCGGTCAGCTCGCGATCAGCAGCCGGAGCCGGTTGCCCACCCGCTCCGCGTAGTCCGCCACGTCGGCGATCCAGCCGATCAGCTCGTACCAGAAGATCGTGCCCACCCCGAGCTCGGACTCGATGGCGAACAGCCGGCGCGCCAGGTTCTCGGCGATGGCATCGGTGTCGGTCTCGATGCGGCCGAGCGACTCGATCATCTCCTCGACCCGGCCCACCTCGCGGCCCTTGAAACCGGTCTCGACCAGCTCGTCCAGCTCGTTGATCACCAGCTCGGCCTGCTCGCAGGTCGCGACGACCTTGGCGACCAGCTCGCGGAGCGGGTCGGCGAGGGTCTCGGGGACGGTCATGGCGCGCTGGTCGGCCAGCCCCGCTACGTCCTGCACGGTGTCGGCGATGCTGTCCTGCGCGTCGAGGATCTCGAGCATGTCGCGGCGGTCCACGGCCATCAGCAGGCGGCGCGGCAGGTGGGCGCGGATCTCGTTCTTCATGCGATCGGCTTCGTGCTCGAGCTCGTCGATCTCGGCGCGCACCGAGCGCACGCGATCCATGTCGCCCGCGATCATCGCCTCGATCAGCGCCGGCATCTTGCGCGCGCACGCGACCACGATGCGCATGTGCTCCTGCATCGGCTTCACGGGCGAGCTGCGGAAGAGGTTCTGCATCCAGCTCATGTCAGTCTCCCAGCAGTCCCTTGAAGAAGTAGAAGAAGAAGACGGCGAGCAGCGCTCCGGTGGGCAGG
Organism: Myxococcota bacterium; assembly: GCA_030066475.1. Next base: position 6,642 of record JASJBO010000151.1, on the reverse strand, counting down.
GTGACGACCCACGAGAGCACGATCGAGCCCACCACGCGGAGGTCGAGGGCGCCGATGCCGCGCGCGAGACCCACGCCGAGCACCGCGCCCACCAGGGTGTGGGTGGTCGAGATCGGGATGCCGAGGCGCGATGCCACGACGATCGTGATCGCGGCCGCCAGCTCCGCGGCAAAGCCGCGGCTGGGCGTGAGCTCGGTGATCTTCTTGCCGACCGTCTCCATCACCCGGTAGCCGTAGGTCGCGAGCCCGAGCACGATCCCCAGACCGCCGATCGCGAGCATCCAGGGCGCGATCTCCGCCTTCCTCCCGAGCTCCTCGACGCCCGTGGTCTGGAACACGGCCGCCAGCGGGCCGATCGCGTTGGCCACGTCGTTCGAGCCGTGCGCGAACGCGACCGCGCACGCCGTCATCACCTGGAGCACTCCGAAGATGGTCTCGACGCGGCGGAAGTGGAAGTCGCGATCTTCGCTCTCGGGGACCCTTACGCGGGCCAGGACGACGCGGCCGGCCAGGGCGCCGACGAGGCCGAGCGCCGTCGCGGCGAGCAGCGCCTGCGGCAGGTTCAGGTCGAGGCTCAGGTTCTTGAGCCCCTTGAAGAGCGTGACCAGCGCCAGCGTGAAGACGACGACGAACACGAAGTAGGGCCCCACGCGGCGGGCGCTCGCGATCGGGTCGGACCGGTCGAGGACCGTCCTCCGGACGATCGAGAAGATCAGGAACGCGAAGGTCCCCGAGATCAGCGGCGAGGTGAGCCAGGAGAGCGCGATCTGGCCGACCTTCCCCCAGGCCACCGCCTCCATCCCGATCCCGACCGCGCCGAAGCCGACGATCGAGCCCACGATCGAGTGCGTGGTGGACACCGGCCAGCCAGCTCGACTCGCGAACAGCAGCCAGGTCGCCGCCGCGGCCAGCGAGGCGAGCATGCCATAGACGAGCAGGTCGGGGCGCTCGTCGAACAGGCTCGCGTCGAGAATCCCCTTGCGCACGGTATCCGTCACGTGGCCGCCGGCCAGGAAGGCGCCGCCGAACTCGAGCACGCCCGCCACCAGGATGGCGCCGCGGATCGTGAGGGCGCCGGAGCCGACGCTCGTGCCCATGGCATTGGCCACGTCGTTCGCGCCGATCGCCCAGGCCATGTACAAGGCGAGTCCGGCGCCGATGAGCATCGGGGTCGGGATCCCCAGAAGCTGTTCCCACATCGTCGGGAGAGCATTGCACAGTCGGCTCCCGTACCCTCGACCTGCCATGTCGATCGTCCCGGACGACGCCCCGGTGCTGGTGGCCGTCGACTTCTCGGAGGACGCGGCGGCCGCGCTGCGCTGGGCAGTACGGGCGGCCGCGCGCTTCGAGGCGCCGCTGCTGGTGCTCCACGTGGTGCACGATCCGGAGGACGCGCCCGGCTCCTACGCCCGCGCCGCACGCTCGCCGCTGGCGCGGACCGAGGACACGGCGCGGACACTGCTCGACGAGTTCCTGACCGAGGTCCGCGGCCAGGACCCCGCACTGGGGCATCTCACCCCATTCGAGTCCCGGATCGCCGTCGGCCTCCCGACCCAACGCATCCTCGAGGTGGCCGAGCAGGCGGGAGCCCAGCTGATCGTCATGGGCGGGCGCGGGCGCACCCGGCTCGCCGACCTGCTGCTCGGCTCGAAGACCCAGCGGGTGGCCCACCTGGCGAAGGTGCCCGTCACGATCGTGAGAGCCGAGGCTCCGGACCCGTGAGCGACGCGCCCGAGCTGGCGCTGCTGCCCCTGGGCGTGGGCCTGCTCGGCGGGCTGGCCCTGTTCCTGTTCGGCCTCGACCAGATGACGTCGGCCCTCAAGCTGGTGGCGGGCGACCAGCTGCGCGTGCTGCTGGGCCGGCTCACGGTCAACCGGCTCTCGGGCCTGTTCACGGGCGCCCTGGTCACGGCGGTGATCCAGTCGTCGTCGGTGACCACGGTGCTGGTGGTCAGCTTCATCAGCTCCGGGCTGATGTCCCTGTCGCAGGCGGTGGGCGTCATCCTCGGCGCCAACGTCGGCACGACCGTCACGGCGCAGATCCTGGCTTTCAAGGTCACCGCGCTCGCGCCGCTGCTGATCGCCGTCGGGTTCGGACTGACGCTTGTCTCGCCGCGCGAGGCGCTGCGCCAGCACGGCAAGGGCATGTTCGGCCTCGGCCTGGTGTTCCTCGGCATGGTGATGATGAGCGAGTCGATGGAGCCTCTGCGCTCGTACGCGCCCTTCCTGGACTGGATGGCGCGCATGGAGCGCCCGGTGCTCGGGATCCTGGCCGGCGCGCTCTTCACGGCGCTCGTCCAGTCGTCGTCGGCGACGACCGGCGTGGTGATCGCCATGGCGAGCCAGGGACTGCTGACGCTCCCCGCGGGCCTCGCGCTGGTCCTGGGTGCGAACGTCGGCACCTGCATCACGGCCGCGCTGGCCGCCATCGACAAGCCCCGCGAGGCCGTCCGCGCATCGGTCCTCCACGTGATCTTCAACCTCGCCGGCGTGGCGATCTGGCTGTGGTGGATTCCCGAGCTCGCCCGCGTCGCGGCCGAGATCTCGCCCAGTCACGCGGAGCTGACCGGGAGCGCGCGCCTGGCCCGCGAGCTGCCGCGTCAGATCGCGAACGCGCACACGCTCTTCAACGTCGCCAACGCGCTGCTGTTCCTGCCGCTCGGCGCGCTGCTGGCCCGGCTCTGCGAGCGCCTGGTGCCGGACCGACCGCTGGCCGCCGAGGACGAGATCCGCGCTCGATACCTCGACGAGGCCCTGCTGGACACGCCCGCGCTGGCGCTCGAGCGCGTGCGACTCGAGCTACGCCGACTGGGCGAGCTGGTGGGATCGATGCTCGAGGTGATGCTCCCGGCGGTGCTGACGGGCAGCCACGTGGTGCTCACCGAGGTCGAGCGCATGGACCGGAAGGTCGACCGCCTGTACCGGCGCATCGTCGACTACCTCGGAGCCGTCAGCCGGCGCGACCTCGGCGAGCGCGAGACCGAGGAGCTCGTGCAGCTGATGGACGCGGCCGTCGCGCTCGAGAACATCGGGGACATCGTCGAGTCGGACCTGGTGCGACGCGGACGCGACCGGATCGAGGCGGGCGTGCTGGTGAGCGACCGCACCCGCGGCGTGATCGAGGACTTCCACGCACAGGTCGTGCGGGGGCTGCGCGAGGCCGTCGAGGCGCTCGTCGAGGGCGACGCGGAGCGCGCGCGGCGGGTCGCGGAGCGCAAGCCCGAGATCCAGCGCGCGGCCGCGGCCGCGGCCCGCCACGGCGCGGCCCGCCTGATCGCGGACGAGGAGAAGCGCGTCGTCACCTACGCGATCGAGACCGACATCCTGGAAGACCTGCGGCGAGTGTTCTACTACGCCAAGCGCATCGCCAAGGGGGTGACCGGCTCGCCGGAGCCCGAGCCGGAAGAATAGGGACGGCCAGCGCGGGAGGGCAGAGGTGTCGAAGGGGCTGGAGCAACGCGCGCGGGCGCTCGAGGGCGAGTTCTTCGCGCGCCAGGAGGAGCACCTGATCGAGGAGCTGCGCGAGCGAGCGCGGCGCGAGCGACTGGATCGCGCCTCCGGGATCCACGACGCGGAGCAGCTCGACTTCCTGCTCCACCAGGGCATCCGTCCCGAGACGCTGGTGGCCCTGCTGCTGGCGCCGCTCGTCCGCATTGCCTGGGCCAACGGCTACGTGACCGCGATCGAGCGCAACGCCCTGCACGCCGAGCTGCGCGCGATCGGCATCCGCCCCGAGAGCCCGGCGGGCGCGCTGCTCGAGCGCTGGCTGGAGCGCAGTCCGCCGGCCGGGCTGACGGACGCCTGGCGCGCCTGCGTCGCGGGATTGCGGGAGCAGCTCGAGCCCGAGCGGTTCGCGGAGGTGGCCGCGCAGGTGGCCGGTCTGTGCCGGGCGGTGGCGGACAGCGACGGCGGCGTGCTGCGCGTGGGGCGGCGGATCTCGGAGGCGGAGACGGGCGTGATCGAAGAGGTCGAGCGCGAGCTCGGGCTGGATTGATCCGCGGCGCCGCCCACAGCGGCCGCGCTAGCCTCGGGCGATGCGATACCTGCACACGATGGTCCGCGTGACCGACCTCGAGGCGTCTCTCGACTTCTACTGCAACCAGCTCGGGCTCGTGGAGCAGCGCCGCGTCGACGTCGAGGCGGGCCGCTTCACGCTGGTGTTCCTGGGCGCCCCCGGCAACCCGGACGTCCACGTGGAGCTGACCCACAACTGGGACCCCGAGAAGCTCGCGGGCGGCCGGAACTTCGGGCACCTGGCCTACGCGGTGGAAGACATCTACGCCACCTGCCAGCGCTTGATGGACGCCGGCGTCACCATCAACCGCCCGCCGCGCGACGGCCACATGGCGTTCGTGCGCTCCCCCGACGGCATCTCGATCGAGCTGCTCCAGGAGGGCGGCTCGCTCCCGCCGCAGGAGCCCTGGGCCTCGATGGAGAACACCGGCGAGTGGTAGACCCTAAGGCAGCGTGACTACGCGGATCGAGCTGGTGCTGCCCACGACCCGCGACACCCCGCCGGTGACGATCACGAGATCGCCGCTGGCGACGATGTTGCGCTCGGCGGCCCAGGCGAGGGCGTGCTCGAGCTGCGCGTCGTCGTCCGCGGCCGCCTCGGCGACGGTGGCCATCACGCCCCAGTTGAGGGCCAGCCGTCGCGCGACGTCGACGCTGCGGGTGACGGCGAGGATCGGACAGCGCGGGCGGTACTTGCAGATGTGGCGCGAGGTGAAGCCACTCTCGGTCAGGGTGACGACCGCGCGCGCGGCCAGGTGGTTGGCCATGGTGTTGGCCGCCTGGCTCACGGCCTCGACCACGGCCGCCGTGGGATCCGGAGCGATTCGCTGGAGGTAGCCGTACTCGCGCAGCGAGGCCTCGGCCTCGAGCGCGACCTCGGACATGGTGCGGACCGCCTCGACCGGGTAGCTGCCGCGGGCCGTCTCGCCGGAGAGCATCACCGCCGAGCTGCCGTCGAGGATCGCGTTGGCCACGTCCGAGCCCTCGGCGCGGGTGGGCGACGGGTTGCGCTCCATCGAGTCGAGCATCTGGGTCGCCGTGATGGTCGGCTTGCCGTTCCCGACGGTGGTGCGGATGATGCGCTTCTGCTGGACGGGGACCGCGGCGGCGCCGATCTCCACCCCCAGGTCGCCGCGTGCCACCATCGTGCCGTCCGCGGCCGTCACGATCGCGTCGAGGTTGCGCAGCCCCTCGCGGCTCTCGATCTTGGCGATGATGCGGATCTCGTCGCCGCCCCGCTCGCACAGGAACTCGCGAATCGCCTCGACGTCGCCGGCCCGCTGCATGAAGGACGCCGCCACGTAGTCGATGCCGTGGTCGACGGCGAACTGGAGGTCGGCCCGGTTGGCCTCGTTGAGGCCGTCGAGCAGCAGCGGCTTGTCGGGCGCGTTGAGGCCCTTGTGGCTCGCGAGCGGCCCGCCGCGCACGACGCGGCACTCGAGTGCGCCCTTCACGCGCGCCTCGACGACGAGCTCGATGCGGCCGTCGTCGATCAGGATCCGGTGGCCGGGATCGAGCTCGTGGACGAGGTCGGGATACGAGATCGCGACGGCCGAGGCGTCGCCCAGGGCGTCGCCCGCGAGCAGGCGGAACGACGCGCCGGGCTCGAGCACCACGTCGTCCACGATGGTGCCGGTGCGCACCTCGGCGCCCTTGGTGTCGAGCATCGTCGCCACGTACGCGCCGGCCTGGGCCGCTGCCTCGCGGATGCACTCCAGGCGCCGCAGGTGACGCTCGTGGTCCTCGTGCGAGAAGTTGAGGCGGGCCACGTCCATGCCCGCTTCGATCATGCGCACGAGCGTGCCCACGTCGTCGCACGCGGGGCCAACGGTGGCCACGATCTTCGTCTTGCGCAGGATCCGCCGCTCGGAGATGGCTCTGCCCCCAGCCGGTGCGTGCAGGGGAAGCTAACGCGGAGTACTCCGAGCCACGAGTCTACGAGTCGATCCACCAGCTCCCGTCGGGCTCGCGACAGGCGGTGCCGTGGGCGCGCTCGGCGCGTCCCTCGACCCAGATGGTCTGGGTGAACTCGCGGCAGTGCACGCCGTCCGAGGTCTGGTAGGTGCGGATGGGCGTGATGCTGCCGGCGTGGCCCGAGTCGGGATTGCGCCAGCGGGTGGTCGTACCCGACGGCGTGTACTCGAGCCCGTAGTGCAGGGTCTGGTCGGCATGGCGACGGTCGAGGTCGTCGAGCACGCCTCCCACGGCGCCGCCCAGCAACCCGCCCAGCAGCATGCCCGCCAGGATTCCTTCGCTCTCGCCCCCGAGCGCCGCACCCAGCAGCCCTCCCCCGGCGGCCCCCGCCGCCGCCGCAAGCTGGGTCCGCGGACCCGGCCCCGCGACCCCGACGCAGGCGGTCGTACAAGAAGCGATCGCCAGCACGGCAACCACGAGACGAAGACGTCGTAGGCGCATCGACATGGCCTCCTCCCGAGCGACGGACCTGGCCCGCCTCTACCCCCAGACCCCACGTCGATCCCCCCACCCCAACACCGCCCGCGAGACCGGGAACCGGGGACGTGGGGGTATTATTTGAAGAAATTTCCCCCGGGGGAAAGGGTTAAGCTAGTTAAACACCACCCCCACACGGGGGGGGGGGGGGGGGGGGGGGGGGGGGGGGGGCGGGGGG
>JASJBO010000150.1 GCA_030066475.1 Myxococcota bacterium | reverse complement strand
GGTGCCGTCCAAGGGCTGGTTGCTCTGCGAAGACGGCCTGATGGACTTCGCTCGCCTGCGGCTCGCTGCGCGCTCCGCCGCTTCGCGGCTGCGCTTGCGGTTCAGCTCCGTCCCAGCGCCCGCGTGACGATCTCGAACACGTCCTTCGAGAGCTTCGGCGAGGCGGCGATGCGCTCCAGCTCGCGCTGCATCGCGGCGCGCCGCGCCGGCTCGTAGCGGCGCCAGCCATTCAGGGCGCCGACGAGGCGCGCGGCGACCTTGGGGTTGAGCGGGTCGAGCGCCAGCACCTGGTCGACCAGGAAGACGTAGCCCGCGCCGTCCGGCGCGTGGAAGCGCACCGGGTTGCCCATGCAGAAGCTCCCGAGCAGCGCGCGCACGCGATTCGGGTTCGTGAGCGAGAAGTCCGCGTGCCCGGTCAGCGCCCGCACGCGCTCCAGAGTGTCGGGGCGGCGCGAGAGCGCCTGGGTCGCGAACCACTTGTCGAGCACCAGGGGGTCGGCGCGCCAGCGCTCGTAGAAGGCCGCGAGCGCCTGCTCGCGCTCGGGCGCCTCGAGCTCGGCCAGCACCGACAGGGCGGCCTGCGCGTCGGTCATGTTGTCGGCGGCGGCGAGCTGCGCGGCCGCGAGCGCGGCGCTCTCGGGGCGCTCGAGCGCGCCCAGGTAGCGCAGGGCCGTGTTCTTGAGCCGGCGGCGGTCGATCGCCGCCGGCGAGAGCTCGTACGGCGCGCGCGGGTCGCAGGCCCGATAGGTGGCCTCGAGGTCCGCGCGCAGCCGCTCGGCGAGGTCGCGCACCGCGAAGTGCCGCGCCGCGTGGAGCGCGCCCGGGTCGACCGGATCCATCGCCTGCGCGAGCACACGCTCGGCGGGAAGCGCCAGCAGCAGGGCGCGGAACGAGCCGTCGAGCGAGTCGTCGCGCAGCACGGCGCGCAGCGCCTCGGCCAGCCCCTCGTCGCCGCGCAGCGGCCGGTCCGCCGCCGCGTCGCGCGCCAGCGCCAGCAGCACGTCGGACGCCAGACTCTGGCCGGCGTCCCAGCGCGAGAACGGATCCGGGTCGTGCGCCAGCAGGAACGCCAGCTCCTCGCGCGGTCGCGCCGGCGCCACCCGCACCGGCGCGGAGAAGCCGCGCAGCAACGACGCCACCGGACGCTCCGGCACGTCCTCGAACACGAACTGCTGCTCGCGCTCGCGCAGCGCGAGCACGCGCGTGCTCGCGCCGGCCGTCGGCTCGCCTGCCAGGCGCAGCGGCAGCTCGCGGCCGTCGCCGCCCAGCAGGCCCACTGCCACGGGCAGGTGCAGTGGCGGCGGCGGCGGTGCGTCGGGGTCGGAGTAGGGCGTGGCCGGGATCGACTGCGACAGCGTGAGCGTGTAGCGCCGCGACGCCGCGTCCCAGGTGCCGGCGAACTCGACGCGCGGCGTGCCCGCCTGCTCGTACCAGCGCCCGAGCTGTCCGAGGTCGGCGCCGTTGGCGTCGGCCATCGCGGCGCGGAAGTCGTCGCAGGTGACCGCCTGGCCGTCGTGGCGCTCGAAGTACCGATCCATGCCGCGGCGGAAGCCGTCGCTCCCGAGCAGCGTGTGGTAGAGCCGGATCACCTCGGCGCCCTTCTCGTATACCGTCGCCGTGTAGAAGTTGTCCATCGAGATGTACGACTCGGGACGGATCGGGTGGGCCATCGGCCCCGCGTCCTCGTCGAACTGCACGGCGCGGAGGTTGCGCACGTCCGCGATCCGCTTCACCGCGGCCGACGTCGCCCAGGCGCTGAACTCCTGGTCGCGGAACACCGTGAGCCCTTCCTTCAGCGTGAGCTGGAACCAGTCGCGGCAGGTCACGCGGTTGCCGGTCCAGTTGTGGAAGTACTCGTGGGCGATCACGCCTTCGACCGCCTCGTAGTCGTCGTCGGTCGCGGTCTCGGGCCGGGCCAGCACGTACTTCGAGTTGAAGACGTTGAGGCCCTTGTTCTCCATCGCGCCGAAGTTGAAGTCGTTGACCGCGACGATCATGTACAGGTCGAGGTCGTACTCGAGCCCGAAGGTCTGCTCGTCCCAGCGCATCGCCTTCTGGAGCGAGCGCAGCGCGTGCTCGCAGGCGTCCACGTTCTGCGGCTCGACCCAGATCTCGAGCTGCACCGGGCGCCCCGAGGCGGTGGTGAACGAGCCGGCGTGACAGCGCAGGTCGCCGGCGACCAGCGCGAACAGGTAGCTGGGCTTGGGGAAGGGGTCCTCCCAGCGCACCCGGTGGCGGCCGCCGTCGAGCTCGCGCGCCTCGACCCGGTTGCCGTTCGAGAGCAGCACCGGGCACGAGGCGCGGTCGGCCTCGATCGTCGTCGTGTAGCGCGCCATCACGTCGGGCCGGTCGAGGAACCAGGTGATGCGCCGGAAGCCCATCGCCTCGCACTGGGTGCAGAACATCGAGCCCGACCGGTACAGGCCGAGCAGCGCGGTGTTGCGCTCGGGGTGGATGGTGACCTCGGTCTCGAGCTCGAAGCGCGCCGGCACCGAGGCGATCGAGAGGCGCTCCTCGCCCACGTGGAACTCGCCCGCGCCGAGCTCGCGCCCGTCCACCGCCACGCGGTGCGTCTCGAGCCCCTCGCCGTCGAGCACCAGCGGGGGCGGGTCGCCGGCCAGCATCTCGTTGCGGCGGAGGGCCAGGCGCGCGCGCACGCGGGTGCCGGTCTCGCCGAGCGCCACGTGCAGGTCGACGCGGTCGATCCAGTAGTCGGGCGGGCGGTAGTCGAGGCGGTGGACGGTCTGGGGCTTGTCGCTCGGCAACGGGGGCTCCGTGAGTTCAGGGATCGTCGCGCCGGCGGAAGGCGCCGCTGCGCAGGCGCATCACGTAGTCGTCGAGGTCGCGGCGCACCAGCCCGGACAGCAACATCACGCCGGCCAGGTTCGGGAACGCCATGCCCAGCAGCATCAGGTCCGAGAACTCCACCACCGAGGCCATCGGGAAGAGCGCCCCGAGCCAGGTGAAGGTCAGGAACAGCACCTTGAACAGGATGGTGCGCCGCTGGCCGAACAGGCTCTCCCAGCTGCGCTCGCCGTAGTAGCTCCACGAGATCATCGTGCTGTAGGCGAACAGCACGGCGGTCACCGACAGCACCACCGGGAACCACGGGAATACGCTCTCGAAGGCGAGCGAGGTCATCCCGATGCCCTGGACGTCGGGCGCCAGGTGGGCGCCGGTCACCACGATCACCAGTCCCGTGGTGGTGCACACGACCACGGTGTCGATGAAGGGCTCGAGCAGGGCCACGATGCCCTCGCGCACCGGCTCGTCGGTCGCCGCGGCCGAGTGGGCGATCGGCGCCGAGCCGATGCCCGCCTCGTTGCTGAAGGCGGCCCGCCGGAAGCCCTGTACCAGCACGCCGATCAGGCCGCCCACCGCCGCCGAGCGCGGGTTGAAGGCCTCGCCCACGATGGTGCCGAACGCGTCGCCCACCCCGTCGGCGTGGAGCGCCAGGATCGTCAGGCCCGAGATCACGTAGAGCGCGCACATCACCGGCACCAGCACGCCGGCGACCTCGCCGATGCGGCGGATCCCGCCGACGATCACCAGCGCCACCGAGGCCACCATCGCACCGCCGAATGCGACGGCGCCAGCGCGGCCCTCGAAGAACGGCAGCACGCTCGAGACCTGCTCGTACGACTGGTTCGACTGGAACATGTTGCCGCCGCCCAGGCTGCCCCCGATGCACAGGAAGGCGAACGCCACGGCGAGCACGCGGCCCAGGCGCGGCAGGCCGAGCTCGGCAAGCCCGTCCTTCAGGTAGATCATCGGGCCGCCCATCACGTGGCCGTCGGGATGCAGGATGCGATAGCGCTGCCCGAGCGTGCATTCGGCGAACTTCGAGCTCATGCCGAGCAGGCCGGCCATCACCATCCAGAACACGGCCCCCGGACCGCCCAGGCCCACCGCCACGGCCACGCCCGCGATGTTGCCGAGGCCCACGGTGGCCGAGAGCGCGGCCGAGAGCGCCTGGAAGTGGCTGATCTCGCCGTACTCGTCCGGCCGCGTGTAGGCGCCTCGCACGCAGTCGATCGCGTGCCGGAACAGCCGCACGTTGGCGAAGTTGAAGCGCAGCGTGAAGAAGGTGGCGCCGATCACCAGCCACAGCACCACCAGCGGGATCGTGACGCCCGCGTCCCCGGGCCGATCCCAGAACACGACGTCGAAGAAGACGACCCGGGAGAGGCCGGCCACCACGACGTCGGAAAAAACGGCCTGGAGCCGGTCGATCATGCGGTCCTCGGCGCGGAGGGTTCCGGCCGGGGGGCGGGCCGGGCGCCATTCTAGCGGGCCTCGCGGGCGAGGCGTAGGATTGGCGGCCGCCATGGCCGAGACCCCGCTGCGAACCCTGTCGGAGCACGACTCGAAGGCGCTGCTCGCCGAGGCCGGCGTGCCGGTCTGCCGCGAGCGGCTCGCCCCCGACCCCGAGGCCGCCGTCGCCGCCGCCCGCGAGCTGGGCTTCCCGGTCGTCGTCAAGCTGTGCGGCGACGCGATCGCGCACAAGACCGAGCGCGACCTGGTGCGGCTCGACCTCGCCGACGACGGCGCGGTGCGCCGCGCGGCGGAGGCGCTGTGGGCGCTGCGGCGCCCCGAGGATGGCGAGGTGGGGCTGCTGGTGGCCGAGATGCTGCGCGGCCGGCGCGAGCTGATCGCCGGGCTGGTGCGCGATCCCCACTTCGGTCCCTGCGTGCTGCTCGGGCTGGGCGGCATCCTGACCGAGGCGCTGGGCGACGTCGTGTTCGCCGCGGCCCCGCTCGACCGCGCCGGGGCGCGCGCCCTGGTCGGGCGGCTGCGCGCCCACCACCTGCTGACCCGGCCGTTCCGCGGCGAGCCGCCGGTGGACGCCGACGCCCTCGGCGACGCCCTGGTGGCGCTGGGGCGCCTCGGCGCCGAGCGCCCCGACATCGAGAGCATCGACGTGAACCCGCTGATCGTGGTAGGCGACCGGCCGGTGGCGGTCGACGCGCTGGTGGTGACCGATCCCGCGGCGGCCGCGCCCGCGCCGGAGCCCGAGCCGCCCGCCCTCGAGGCGGTGCGCGAGCGCTTCCGGCCGCTCTTCCACCCGCGCGGCATCGTGGTGGCGGGCGCCTCGACCCACCCCGGCAAGTTCGGCTTCGTGACGCTCCACAACCTGCGCCGCTTCGGCTACCGGGGCGAGATCTTCCCGGTCAACCGCGAAGGCGCCGAGATCCTGGGCGAGCCCAGCTACCGCGACGTGGCGGAGGTGCCCGCCGGCCGCGCCGACCTGGTGTTCGTGTGCACGCCGGCGGCCGCCAACCTGGAGCTGCTGCGCGCCTGCGCAAAGATCGGCGTGCGCGCCGCCTTCGTGGCGAGCGGCGGCTACCGCGAGGCGGGCGCCGACGGCCGCGCCCTCGAGGACGAGCTGGTCGGAGTCGCGAACGAGCTCGGCATCGTGATGGCGGGACCGAACGGGCAGGGCGTGATCTCCACCCCGGTGTCGATGTGCGCGCAGATCGTGGCGCCCTATCCGCCGCCCGGCTCGATCTCGGTGGTGAGCCAGAGCGGCAACCTGCTGTCGAGCTTCCTCAACTACGCGGTGCAGACCGGCGTCGGGGTGTCGAAGGCGATCTCGTCGGGCAACTCGGCGCAGAACGACCTGGCCGACTACCTCGAGTACTTCGCCGCCGACGACGAGACGCGGGTGGTGCTGGCCTACCTCGAGGGCGTCCCGTCCGAGCGGCGCTTCCTGCGCGCCGCGCGCCGGCTCACGGCGCGCAAGCCGCTCGTGGTCGTGAAGGGGGGCGTCGCGGCCGAGGGGCAGCGCGCCGCGCTGTCGCACACCGGGTCGCTGGCCAGCGACGACCGCGTGTTCGACGGCGTGTGCGCGCAGCTCGGCGTGCTGCGGGCGCCGACCGTCGAGCACGGCTTCGAGTGGGCCGCCACGCTCGCCACCCAGCCGCTGCCGCGCGGCCGCCGCGTGGTGGTGTTCACCACGGTGGGCGGCTGGGGCGTGCTCACGGCCGACGCCTGCGCGGCCGCCGGCCTCGAGCTGATCCCGCTGCCCGAGGACGTGCGAGAGCGAATCGACGGCATGGTGCCGGCCCGTTGGAGTCGCAACAACCCGATCGATCTGGCCGGCGGCGAGACGCGCGACACGCTGCCCGAGCTGCTCGAGCTGCTCTGCGGCCACCCCGAGGTCGACGCCGTCGTCTACCTCGGCCTCGGGATCCAGGGCGCCACGTCGAACCTGTTCCGCAGCGGTCCCTTCCATCCCGACCACGGGCTGGAGCGCATGGCCAGCTTCCACGAGCGGCAGGAGCGGCGCTATGCCGAAGCCGCCGCCGAGGCGTCCGAGCGCCACGGCGTGCCGGTGCTCACCACCACCGAGCTGGTGTACACCGACCGGGAGTACGGCAACGCGGGCCCGCTCGCGGTCCGCGACACCGGACGCGTCTGCTATCCGAGCGCGCACCGCGCCGTCGCGGCGCTCGCCGCGCTCGCCCGCTACGCCGAGTTCCGGCGCCGGCTCGCCGCCGCGGAGGCCTGAGCGTTGTCCGTCGCGGCGCGCGCGCCGGCGGCGCCGGCCGCCTGGGCCGCGGCCGCCGTCGCCGCGCTGTTCGCGCTGGCGCTGGCGCTGCGCCTGAGCGGGCTCGATCGCGTCTTCGTGGGCGACGACGTGGTGCTGGCGCTCGGGGACGCGGCCTATCACGCCCGCCTGGCCGCGTACAGCTATGCGCACTTCCCGGAGTTCCTGGCCTGGGATCCCTACCTGAACGGGCCGTTCGGGGGGCCGGTTCCGTGGCCGCCCGCGTTCGACTGGATCGTCGCCCTCGCCGCGCTCGGCACCGGCGCGGGACCGGACGGCGTCGAGCGCGTCCTGGCGCTCTCGACCCCGCTGCTGGGCGCGCTCGGCGTGATCCCGGTCTACCTGGCCGCCCGTCGCCTGGCGGGGCGCGGCGTCTCGCTCGGCGCGGCCGCGCTGTTCGCCGGTCTGGGCATCGCCATCCACTCGTCGCGGGTCGGCAATGGCGATCACCACGCGCTGGTCGGGACGCTGGGCGCCTGCCTGCTGGCCGCCTCGCTGGCCTTCGTGACGCCGAGGGCGCCGGGCGCGCGGATCTGGCCGGCCGCGCTCGCAGTCGCGCTGGCGCGGACGGCCGTCCTGATCTCGTGGAACGGAAGCCTGCTCTACGTCGTGCTCGCCGAGGGGACGCTGTTGTCGGCGCTCGTCGGGAGCGGCTGGGGACGGCACCTGCGGGGCTACGCCGCGGGCCTGGCCCTGACGGGTGCCCTGGTCGCGCCGATGCGACTCGCCTTCTCGCCCCCCTGCGGTGGGCCCTGGTCGGCCATCGCGCTCTCGAACCTGCACCTGCTGGCACTCGCGCTGGCCTGCACCACTGCACTCGTCATGCTCGGCTGGGAGCGCGTTCGACCCGCTTCGGGCGCGGGGGCACGCCTCGCGCGCCTGGCGGGCACCGGTCTCGTTCTGGCGGCACTCCCGCTGCTCTGGCCTTCGCTGCGTCGAGGTCTCGGCGTCGGGCTCGGCTTCGTCGCCCTGCAGGATCTGGCGGGCGCGGCGACCTACGAGCAGATGCCGCTGGTGCCGATCGGGACTCGCCGTCCCGCCATCCCGGCCGTGCGGCTGTTCGGCCACCTCGTCTGGGCGCTGCCGCTGCTTCCCTTCGTGGCGCTGGCCGCCGCGCGCGACCCGAGCCGTCGCCTGCCGGCCCTGGTGCTCGCCGGCTGGCTGGCGCCGCTCGTGGTCCTGACCGTGAGCCAGGTGCGCTACGGGAACGACCTCGCCGCGCCGGGCTCGATCGCGCTGGCGCTGGGGATCGGCAGGGCCGCCTGGACCGCGACCCCGCTAGTGGGCCGCCGGCTCGCGGCGGCGCTCGCGGTGAGCCTCGTGCTGGCGCTCCAGGTCCCGCCGCTCTGGACGATGCTCCGATCGCTGTCCGCGGTCCCGGGTCACCTGCGCGGCGCGCTGCCCGAGGCGAGGCTGGTGTCGTCGCCATTGGGTTCGCTGATGGCGTTCGCCCGGGAGGTGGCGCGCGTCACGCCGGCTACGGGGGACTTCCTGGATCCCGCCGCCGAGCCGCCCTACGCCGTGGCGGCGAATGCCAACCTCGGCCACACGCTGCGCTACTACGCGCAGCGCCCGGTACCCGCCGACGGGTTCTGGGCCTGGCTCGACGCGGAGAACTTCTCGCGCGCGACCGCGCTCCTCGAGACCACCGACGAGGCGGAGTCGGTCGCGATCGCGGACCGGGTTCGCGCGCGCTTCGTCGTGACCGCGGCCGGGCCGGGAGGGGCCCCCCGTACGCTCGCGAGTCGCCTCCAACGCGACGACGGGAACGCCACCGCGGAGCTCCCGCGACTGGAGCGGTTCCGGCTGATCACCGAGGGGCCGCGCGGGGGGCGGCCGCTCACCGATCTGCGCGGGCTGCGGCGTCCCCGGCGCGTCGTGCCCTACAAGCTGTTCGAGGTCGTCCCGGGTGCCCTGCTCGAGGTCGAGGCCGAGGTCCCGGTGGAGGCGAGCATCACGCTCGTGACGCCCCTCGGGCGACGCTTCTCGTACCGGGCCCGAGCGGCTCCGGACGCCGACGGGGTGGCACGCCTGCGCGTTCCCTACGCCAGCCAGACCGAGGCGCCGGTGCGAGCGGCGGGTCCCTGGAAGATCCGGGTGGGCGAGCGGGAGTGGTCCGCTGCCGTCAGCGACGCGCAGGTCCTGTCGGGGGCGGTGATCCGTACGCGACCGGACGCCGCATGACGCGGGCCCGCGTGCGCGCCTTCGTGCTGGTGCTCGCCCTGCTGCTTCCGGCGCTGCGCCTGCTGCCCATCGCGGTCGGGCACCTCCAAACCGACGCCGATCGCGTCTTCGTGGGCCTCGGCTACATCCCCAAGGACTTCGTCAGCTACGCCGCCTTCATGGCGCAGGCCCGTGACGAAGACCGTTGGCTGCTACGCAACGAATTCACTCTCGAGGCCCAGGACGGGCGCTACGTGCTGCTCCTGCACGCCGTGGTCGGACGGGTCGCGCGCTGGAGCGGGCTCGGAATCCCGGTGCTCTGGCCGGCGCTCCAGTGGCTCGGCGGCGCTGCGCTGCTGCTGGCCGCCTGGCGCTTCCTGGGCTCGTTCTTCCCCGATCCGCGTGCGCGCCTGCTCTGCTACGTGTGGATCGGCGTCGGCGGTGGACTCGAGTGGCTCGGCCGGGCGGTCGCCCGCTGGCTGCCGGATGCGGCGGCGGACGCCGTCCTGCTGGCGAGCTGGCCGCTGCTCGGCTGGAACACGTTCGAGTCGCTGTTCCACCCGGTGCTGGTGGTGGACTACACCCTGCTCCTGCTGCTGCTCGACACGCTGGTGCGCCGCCCCCGGTGGGGCGCGGCGCTCGCGTTCGCCGTGGTGCCGGTGACCTACGCGATCCACGGCTACACGGCCGTCGGCCTGGGCTCCATTCTCGCCTTCACCGCCCTGCTGCTGGCGGTCGCGGTGCTGCGCGGGCGCCGCGAGCGGTTCCCCGATCTGCTCGCGGTGGGCGTCGCGGGCAGCAGCTTCCTGATCCCGCTGGCGCTCTCGCAGTGGCAGAGTCAGGACGCCGTCTTCCAGGCCACCTCGCGCGTGATGGCCGCTTCGAGCCAGGCCTACCCGTTCTGGTGGTGGCCGTTGACCTTCGGCGCGCTGCTGCCGTTCGGTCTGTGGGGAACCTGGCGCTGCCTGCGCAGCGAGCGCCTCGCCGAGACGCTCCTGGCCGGCTGGGTGCTGGCCGGTCTGGTCCTGACCCACCTCCCGTTCTTCTCCCCGTACAAGTTCCTGTTCCTGCTGCACCTGCCGCTGTGCGTCGCTGCCGTGGGTGCGCTCTGGAGCTGGCCGCCGGCTCGCGCCTTCGCGGCGCACCGGGGGCGCCTCGTGCTGGCGGCCGCGCTGCTCGTCGCGACCAACGTCCTGGTCACGATCGACGCGGTGCGCGAGGTGCGCACGGCGCCCTATTTCTACCTGCCGCGCCCCCGCCACGAGGCGCTGCTCGCGCTGCGCGACCTGGAGCCCGGCCCCGTGATGGCGTCGCCGGTCACGGCCGAGTGGATCCCGTGGCTGTCGCGCAAGCCGGTGTTCCTCGGCCAGTGGTTCCTCTCGCTCTCGCCGCGTCGGAAGTGGGAGCAGGTGCAGCGCTTCTACGGCCGCGGGTCGGAGACCGCCTGGCGCATGGCGCTGATCGAGCGCAACCAGATCCGCTATGTGGTCTACGGCCCGGCCGAAAGGCGCCTCGGTGCGCTGGATCCCGCGCTGCCGCTGCGCTCCGTCCTCGCGGTGGGCGACACGCAGGTCTGGGAAGTCGTGCCCCCGCCCTGAGTCCCCTGCGTGGTATGCTGCTCTGCCCATGGAGCCGACTGGCGAGCGCCCCGACCTGACCGTCGTGATTCCCGTCTTCGACGAGATCGCGACGCTCGAGACCATCCTCGACCGCGTCGAGTCCGTCCCGATCGACAAGGAGATCGTGGTCGTCGACGACGGCTCCAGCGACGGCAGCCGCGAGTTCCTCGTGAAGCGCGAGCGCGAGCGGCGCGATCCCCGCTTCCGGGTCTTCCTGCACGAGCGCAACCAGGGCAAGACGGGGGCGCTGCGCACCGGCTTCCGAGAAGCGCGCGGTCGCACGATCGTCGTCCAGGATGCGGACCTCGAGTACGACCCCGCGGACTATCCCAAGCTGCTCGAGCCGATCCTCTCGGGGCGCGCCGACGTCGTGTACGGCTCGCGCTTCCAGGGCTCGCCGCGCCGCGTCCTGATGTTCTGGCACACGATCGGCAATCGGCTGCTCACCTTGTTCTCGAACGCCTTCACCAACCTGAATCTCACCGACATGGAGACCTGCTACAAGGTCTTCCGCGCCGAGGTGATCCAGAGCCTTCCGATCCGCTCGCAGGGCTTCGGCTTCGAAGCCGAGGTGACGGTGAAGATCGCGCAGCGCGGCTGCCGGGTGTACGAGGTGCCGATCGCCTACCACGGGCGGCAGTACTGGGAAGGGAAGAAGATCACGTGGCGCGACGGCGTCCACGCGGTGGCGGTGACGCTGCGCTACGCGCTGGTCCGCGACCTGGGCGAGGATGCCGGCCACACCACGCTTCGCCGCGTCGACCGGCTGCGCCGCTACAACCGCTACCTGTGGGACCAGATGCGGCCGTGGGTCGGGCGCCGCGTCCTCGAGGTGGGCTCCGGAACGGGCGGCATCACCCGCTATCTGGTGAACCGCGAGCTGGTGCTCGCGACCGACCTGCGCCAGGCCTACCGCGAGACGCTGCGCCGCATGTTCGAGGCCCAGCCCAACGTCGAGGTGCGCGAGCTGGTGCTGGGCGAGGCGCCGGACCGGGCGGCAGCGGAGGACCTGCGCGAGCGGCGGCTCGACACCGTGGTCTGCTCGAACGTGCTCGAGCACATCGAGGACGACGTCCTGGCGCTGCGCCAGATTCACGACCTCCTGGTGGCGGACGGGCGCGTGGTGCTGGTGGTTCCGATGCTCCAGTCGCTCTACGGGACGATCGACCGGGCGCTCGACCACCATCGTCGCTACGAGCGCGTGGAGCTGCGCGCCAAGCTCGAGCACGCCGGCTTCGCGGTCGAGTGCCTGCGGCCATTCAACCTGCTCGGCGTCCCGGGCTGGTGGCTGAACGCGCGCGTGCTGGGCCGCCGCCACGTGCCCGGCATCCAGGCGCGCATCAACGACCTGCTCGTCCCGCTGCTGCGTGTCGAACGCAGGCTCAAGCCGCCGATCGGCATGTCGTTGCTCGCCGTGGGTCGCAAGCTGGGGTAGCTGGTGGACTTCGTTCGGCTTCGCCTCACTGCGCGCGCCCTGCGGGCGCTTGCGGCGTCCGGCGGGGCCGGCTACTCGGCGATTCGGACCCGCGTCACCACGGGGCCGAGGCCCGGGGCCTCGCCGACGAGCGCGGCGCGCGCGACCTCGCGGTGGAACTCCGGAAAGTAGGGCAGCTGCTCGTGGCGCCAGTGCAGCGAATCGGGCAGCTCGAGGCGCAGCGGCGTCCCGCCGGGTAGCGCGAGCTCGGCCCGGCCGCCGTCGAGGGTGGCGCGCACGCCCGGCGCCAGGGGCAGCACCATGCGCACGGGGCGCTGGCGCCCTTCGAGCTGGTCCCGGATCTCGACGGCGCGCTCGTCCACCACGAGCTCGCGGCGGTGCAGGCTGTCGGGAGTGGCCCAGCCGGCACAGGTCGCGGTGACCCTGCGGGGCGGCTCGGCGCTCTCGACGCGGACGCGCGGCCGCCCGCCCACCCGGTGCGGCGCCCACAGCTCCGCCTGGTCGCGGCCGTCCACCTCGACGGTGGCGTGTGCGCGCGTCGCGCGGGCCAGCGTGCGGCGCGGCCCCGCGACGTACTCGAACACCCCGGTGTCGGTCACCACGCGCTCGCCCGCGACCGACAGCTCGAAGGCCAGCGCGTCGGCGTGGGCGTGCCCGGGCTGATAGGCCGGCATCGGGCCCGCCAACGACGCGATCAGCACGAAGGGGCCGGCCTCGAGCCGCGCATAGCCCGCGTCGGCCAGCAGCCCCGCTCGCGGCGGCGGCCGGGGCTCGATGCCGAGCGCCCGCGCGTAGTCCTCGAGGGCGCTCGTCCGGGGCGCGAAGCCGAGCGCCGAGTCGCCGAACAGCGCGATCTCGCCGTCGGGGTGGGTCCACAGCTGCAGCGCGCCGAGCATGCGCGCCGCCGCCTCGCGCAGCGCCGAGGCGAGCGGCGTCGGGGCGCGGCCGCCCGCGGCGGCCAGGTTGACGAGGTCGAGCACGTGCTCGAGCAGGTGGGCGTGGTACATCGGGCTGCGCTCGTAGTGCGCGCCGTCCGACGGCACCTGCTCGGCCAGCTCGCCGCGCAGCGCGCCCTCGTGGGAGAGCCACGCGTCCGCGACGGGTCCCTCCAGCGCCAGGCCGGCGAAGACCACGGCCAGCAGGTTCGACAGGTAGTGGTTCGCCAGCAGGTGCAGCTCGAGATGCGCCGCCAGGGTCGCGACCTGGGCGGCCAGCGAGCGGCGCACGGTGCGCTCGGCCTCCGCGTCGAGCGCGAGCGCGTCCTCCAGCCAGAGCTTGATCCAGCTCATGCTGCGCAGCCCCAGCGGGTGCGGCTGCCAGCCCGTCCCTTCCGGATGGCGCTGGATCCAGTCCTCGATCAGCGCGCGGCGCCGCTCGGGCGCCAACCCGGCGTGGCGCAGGTACTCGTGCTGGTGCAGATGGAAGGCCCAGAGCGGACCGTGCTCGGTCGTGTCCCAGTCGAAGCGTTCGGCGAGCGCATGGGGCTGGTTCAGCAGCTCGAGGCCGAGCGCCCCGTCCCAGCGCGCGTGCGCGGGTCCCGGCAGGAACGGCGCAGCGGGGCGCGCGACGGCGCGCGTGGGCAGGGGCTCGGGCGCGGGCAGCGGGCGCACGCCACCGCCCAGCCGATGCTGCAGCTGCGCCGCGAGCTGGCGGGCGCGCAGGTGGCGCAGCGTGCGCAGCGCGCTCCCGAGCGGGAAGCGTCTCAAGTCCGAACCGGGCGCTGCGGGATCACGGGCGCCCGACGCTATCAGTCCGCGCGCGCCCCAACAACGCCGCGCGGCGGATAGCAGCCCGCGCGGCAGAAGCCC
>JASJBO010000149.1 GCA_030066475.1 Myxococcota bacterium | reverse complement strand
GCGCTGCCCTGTAAAAAAAAGCGCCCCGGCCCACCGATCGCTGCCACCTGAAGCACCCCACGTCTACCTAGGGACCAGGGAAGGCTGATCGGCGCCGAAATCTCGGCGCGGCTCTAGACCAGTCATGGGGATGTCGGGATGCCGCTCTGCGGCTCGCGGGTGTGGGGATCTTCCGCGAGCGCCAGGGCGCAACGAGAGGCATGTGAACGATGTTGCGACTGCGGCCCGTCAGGGCTCTGCTGGCCTTTTCGGTCTTCGCCTTCTTGTTCGGCACGGCTTCCACGGCCTCCGCGGCGAGCGTCGTGCTCCAGTGGGACGCCACGAGCGGTTCCGGCGCCACGGGTTCGAACGAGATCAGGGCCCTGCCCGGCGATGCGCTCACGCTCGGAGTCTACCTGCAGCCCGACGAGCGTGGCGTCAGCTCCTACGGCATCTCGATCGAGTTCGACCGCACCGACAAGGAGCTGTCGCTCGACCTCCGAAGCGACGCTGGCTGCAGTCCGGGCGACGACTGCGTCGCGGTCGAGTACCTCCCGAGCGGCTTCGACTTCAACTTCACGGACGGACCCGGTGCGAGCGAGGACAGCTCGCTGACGGAGCGGGGCTTCCAGCTCACGTTCGAGGCCGCCACCATCGGCGACGGCCCGACGGACGGCAACCTGCTGATCGGCGAGGTGTTCTTCACGGCGGTGAATCCGAACGATGACGGTGACGACGTCTGGTCCGGCCTGTTCGACGTCCGCATCGACGGCCTGTTCGGCAACAACAACGAGGACCTGTCGGTCGACGCGTCCTTCGGCACGGCAGCGGTGCTGCCCGAGCCGAGCAGCACGCTTCTGCTCGGCATGGGGATCGCCGGGATCGTGCGCGCGGGTCGCCGCCGCCGCTAGACGGCCCGCCCCAAGCATTCGACGCCGGTGGCGGCCCTACGGGCCCCACCGGCGTCGTGCGTTCGCACGTCGGCGCTCAGTAGAGTCCGATCATGCGCCCGGCGAGCGCCAGCACGGCGAGCAGCAGCATGGGCCGGATCACGCGCTCGCCGCCCCGCACGGCGATGCGCGCGCCGGTCGCGCCGCCGAGCGCGAAGCCGGCCGCCAGCACGCCGGCCGGCGCCCAGGCGACCTGGCCCGCCAGCACGAACACGGGTACGGCGATCGCCGTCAGCACCAGGATCACGACGACCTTGATGCTGTTGGCGCGCACCAGGTCGTAGCCGGCGCGCGACAGCGCCGCGACCAGCACCAGTCCCACACCCGCCTGGATGGCGCCGCCGTAGAGGCCGATCGCGAGGAAGGTGATCGAGCGCACCGCCGGGGACCAGGTGCGAGCGGGTGCGTCGGCCCGGGCGGCCGGCCGCCGCAACGTGGGCACCAGCAGCGCCAGCATCAGGACGCCGAACAGCCGCTCGAAGGTCTCGTCGGTCACGCGCGCGATCCCGTAGGCGCCGAGCAGGGAGCCCGCACATACCGGGACCAGCACGGGGAGGGCGTCGTGGAAGCCCGAGACCCCCTCCGCGCGGAAGCGCCAGGCCGCGACGGCGTTCTGGATCAGCACGCCGACCCGGTTACTGCCGTTCGCGAGCGTGCCGGGCAGCCCGACCAGCACCAGCAGCGGCACGGTCAGCAGCGAGCCGCCGCCCGCGAGGGTGTTCACGACCCCGGCCGCGAGCCCCCCGGCCAGGAGGATCGCCGCCTCGGACCCTTCCACGCGCGCCAGGGTAGCCCGCGGCGCGAGGTCCGCGTCGCGCGCGCCGCGGCTGGCTAGACTCGCGCGCCATGTCGAAGCCGATCGTGTCCTGCGGCGCGTGGCCCTCCCCGATCTCGGCGGAGCAGGTGGCCGCGGGCGCGCTGCGCCTGTCGCTGCCGCAGCTCGACCGCGGGCGCGTCTACTGGCTCGAGGGAAGACCCGCCGAGGGGGGGCGCGGCGTCGTGATGAGCGCGCCGGCCAGCGGCGGCGAGCCGGCCGCCTACAGCGATCCCGAGGCGAGCGTGCGCAGCCGCGTGCACGAGTACGGCGGCGGCGACTACCTCGTGCGGGCGGGCGCCGGCTTCGCCGTGCACGACGCCGACGGCGCCCTCCACCGGCACACGGCGGAGGGCTGGCGGCCGGTGGCGGGCTGTCTCGCGGGCGCGCGCTATGCGGACCCCGCTCTGTCGCCCGACGGGCGCTGGCTGGTCGCGGTCGAGGAGCGGCCGCGCCCGGGCGACGAGCCGGCCAACGCGCTGGTCGCCCTGTCGCTCGCGGACGGGGCGCGGCACGAGCTCGACGCGGTGCACGACTTCGTCAGCTCGCCGTGCTTCGACGGGCGCGGCGAGCGCCTGGCGTGGCTGACCTGGCGCCATCCCAACCAGCCCTGGGACGGCACCACGCTGCGGACGCTGCGCTGGTCGGCGGCGGGCCCCGGCGGCAGCGCGCGCGACGTCGCCGGCGGTCCCGACGAGTCGATCTTCCAGCCGCGCTTCTCGCCCGCCGGGCGGCTCACCTGGGTGAGCGATCGATCGGGCTGGTGGAACCTCGAGCAGGAGACCGGAGCCGGCGTGCGCACGCTGTGTCCGCGAGAGGCGGAGTTCGGGCGGGCGCAGTGGGTGTTCGGGCTCTCGAGCTGGGACTTCGTCGACGAGGACGAGCTGCTCTGCGCCTTCAGCGAGGGCGGCGTCGACCGGCTGGCCCGGCTCGACGCGCGCCGCGGCGAGCTGCAGCTGCTGGACCTGCCGTTCACGGCGATCGAGGGCGTGCGCGTGGAAGGCCGACACGCCTGCCTGCTCGGAGCCGCGCCCGACCGCCCGGGCGCCGTCTACGCGCTCGACCTGGCGAGCGGCGGCGCGCGCGAGCTGCGGGCCAGCCAGTCGCTCGCGCTCGATTCCGCCTGGATCTCGAGGCCCGAGCCCGTGGAGTTCTCCTCGCGCGGCGGGCGCCGTGCCCACGCGTTCTTCTACGCGCCGCGCCACGCGGAGCACGAGCCCGCGCCCGGCGAGCGCCCGCCGCTGCTCATCAAGGCGCACGGCGGTCCCACCGCGGGCGCGACGGCCGCGCTCGACTGGGCCACGCAGTTCTGGACCAGCCGCGGCTTCGGCGTCGTCGACGTGAACTACGCGGGGAGCACCGGCTTCGGGCGCGCCTATCGGCGCTCGCTCGACGGCGCCTGGGGCGTGGCCGACGTCGAGGACTGCCTGGCAGCGGCCCAGCACCTGGTCGCCGCGGGGCGCGCCGACCCCGAGCGGCTGGCGATGCGCGGCGGCAGCGCCGGCGGCTACACCGTGCTCTGCGCGCTGGCCTTCCACGACGTGCTGCGCGCTGGCGCCTGCTACTACGGCATCGGCGACCTCGAGACGCTGGCGCGCGACACCCACAAGTTCGAGTCGCGCTACCTGGATCGGCTGGTCGGGCCCTATCCCGCCCTGCGCGAGCGCTACGTGGAGCGCTCGCCGATCCACGCGGTGGACCGGCTGCGCCGGCCCATGATCGTGCTCCAGGGTCTCGAGGACCGCGTGGTGCCCCCGAGCCAGGCCGAGGCGATCGTCGCAGCGCTGGCAGAGCGGGGCGTGCCGCACGCCTACCTCGCCTTCGAGGGCGAGGGGCACGGCTTCCGGCGCGCCGAGACGCAGATCGCGGCGCTCGAGGCCGAGCTCTATTTTTACGGTCGCGTCTTCGGCTTCGAGCCCGACGTGTCGGGCGACGTGCGGCGGCGGGTGGATCGGAGCTGGCCCCGACCCGGGGCGAAGCCCCGCCGAGTCGATTAGCCTAGTCGCATGGCGGAAGAGCAAGCTCCGGTAGCGCCCGAGACCATCGACGTGCGCAGCGACGAGCGCTTCGACGAGGCCCGCCTCGCGGAGTGGCTGCGCGGCCGGATCGACGGCGCGGACCAGCCGCTCGGCGTGCGCCAGTTCGGCGGCGGGCACGCGAACCTGACCTACCTGCTCGAGCTGGGGTCGGGCGCGTCGCGCGTGGAGTACGTGCTGCGGCGTCCGCCGCTCGGCCCGGTCGCGCCCGGCTCGCACGACATGAGCCGCGAGTACCGCGTGCTCTCGAAGCTCTGGCAGGTGTTTCCGAAGGCGCCGCGCGCGTACCTGTTCTGCGACGACGAGTCCGTGATCGGCGCGCCCTTCTTCGTGATGGAGCGACGCCACGGGGTGGTGGTGCGCGGCTCGATCCCGCCCGAGTTCGGCGGGGGCCAGGATCCGGCCGCCAACCGCAAGCTCTCGGAGGTGGTGATCGACACGCTGGTCGAGTTCCACCGCGCCGACCCCGCCGCCGCCGGGCTCGGCGACCTGGGTCGCCCCGACGGCTTCCTGAAGCGCCAGGTCGAGGGCTGGGCCGGCCGCTGGGAGCGCGCCAAGGTCGACGAGAACGCGCTGGCCGACGAGCTGACCCGCTGGCTGCTGGATCACCTGCCGGACTCGCCGGCGCCCACCTTGCTCCACAACGACTGGCGCCTGGACAACATGGCCGTCGCGGCCGACGACCCCGGGCAGTGCGTGGCCGTCTACGACTGGGACATGTGCACGCGCGGCGACCCGCTGGCCGACCTCGGCACCGTGCTCGCGGTCTGGTACGACCCGGACGAGGCGCCGGCCTCGCTGAACCCGATGCCCACCGTGGCCGAGGGCTTCCTGCGCCGCGACGCCGCGCTGCGGCGCTACGCGGAGCAGATGGGGCACGACCCGGCGGACGTCGCCTTCTACCTCGTCTTCGGCACGTTCAAGATGGCGGTCGTGCTCCAGCAGATCTACTTCCGCTTCCACCGCGGTCAGACGCAGGACGAGCGCTTCGCCTCGATGGGAGGGGGCGCCCAGCGCCTGTTCGAGATGGCGGCCGATCGTCGCCCCTGAACCCCGGCAGCGCATCCTCTCGGGTCCGTTCCTGCTGTGCGGGCTCGGCAACCTGCTGCAGGGCCTCTCGTTCAACCTGTTCCTGCACTTTCCGGGCTTCCTGCACGGTCTCGGCGCCGACGACACGCGCATCGGGCTGATCTTCTCGCTCTCGGCGCTGGCCGCGATCGCGGTGCGCCCTCCGCTCGGCACGCTGATGGACCGCCGCGGACGCCTCCTGCCGATCTGGCTCGGCGGCGTGCTCAACACCCTGGTGTGCGTGCTCTACCTGACGGTCGACTCGATCGGCCCGTGGATCTACGCGGTGCGCGTGCTGCACGGGCTGGCCGAGGCGCTGCTGTTCACGGGCTTCTTCACCCTGGCGGCCGACTGGGTGCCGGCGCGCCGGCGCACCGAGGGACTCGCGCTGTTCGGGGTGTCGGGGATGCTGCCGATCTCGCTGGGCGGGCTGATCGGCGACGCCGTGCTCGAGCGGGCGGGCTACCCCGAGCTGTTCGGCCTCGCGGGCGCCATCGCGCTGGCGTCGCTGGCGCTCTCGATCCCGCTGCGCGAGGCGCCGCGCACGGTGGGGGAGGGCGAGGCGCCGCGCGGCTTCTCCGCGGCAGCCACCCAGCGCAACCTGGTCCCGCTCTGGTTCGTCGGCACGATCTTCTCGCTGGCGCTCACGGCGGTCTTCACCTTCATCAAGCGCTTCGTGATGGAGACCGAGCTGGGGTCGGTCGGGCTGTTCTTCACGGCCTACACGGTGGCCGCGCTGGTGCTGCGGGTCTTCTTCGGCTGGGTGCCGGACCGCATCGGGCCGAAGCGGGTCCTGCTGCCGGCGCTCGCGATCCTGGCGCTGGGCTTCCACGCCGTGGCGACCGCCGAGAGCGCGCGCGATGTCGCGTGGGCCGGCGTGCTCTGCGGCGTCGGCCACGGCTACACCTTCCCGATCCTGTTCTCGCTGGTGGTCGGCCGCGCGCGCGATGCCGAGCGGGGCGCGGCGATGTCGATCTTCACCGCGCTCTTCGACGTCGGCGTGCTGATGGGCGGCCCGTCGCTCGGCTGGGTGATCGACGCGCACGGCTTCGGGACGATGTTCGACGGCGCGGCCGTGCTGGTCCTGGCCGGAACCGCGGTGTTCGCACTCTGGGACCGCCGGCGCGGCGGGGAGCGCGCGCGGCTGGGCTAAGCTGCCGCGAGCGAGGAGGACGCCTTGGCCGACCACGAGTTCCCCGTCGA
Source organism: Myxococcota bacterium (assembly GCA_030066475.1). The sequence continues at coordinate 7,559 of JASJBO010000149.1, read as the reverse complement.
TCGCACCTCGATCCTGATGTTCGCCGCCGCCATCGGCGAGACCAACCCGATCTACTACGACGAGGCCTACGCACGGGACACGCCGCTCGCCGGGGTGATCGCGCCGCCCACGTTCGGGGTGGCATCGGCACACTGGAACCCGAGCTACGGCCTGCGGGGCGTCCGCCAGATCCCGCCGCCGCCGCCGCGCCCCGAGGGCGAGGGCGGCGGAGGCGGCAGCCTGACGCGGGTGCTGCACGGCGAGCAGCGCTTCGACTACCACCAGCCGCTGCGCGCGGGCATGCGGCTGCGCGTGAGCAGCCGTCCCGGCGAGAGCTGGGAGAAGGAAGGCCGCCGCGGCGGGAAGCTGCGCTTCAACGAGACCATCACCGAGTACCGCGACGAGTCGGGCGAGCTGGTCCTCACGGCGACCAGCGTGGGCGTGGTGACCGAGAAGGCGGTGGAGCAATGAGCGAGGGGAACCCGAAGCTGCGCGCCTCCGAGCTGAGCGTGGGAAGCAGCCACGAAGCCGTCGTGGTCGAGGAGCTGAGTCGCACCCAGATCGTGCAGTACGCGGCGGCCTCCGGCGACTTCAACCCGATCCACCACGACGAGGTCTTCGCCACGCAGCGGGCCGGCTATCCGTCGGTGTTCGCGCACGGCATGCTCACGATGGGCCTGACCGGCCGGCTGCTGACCGACTGGCTCGGCGACGGCGTGCTGCGCAGCTTCGGGGTGCGCTTCGCGCGACAGGTCTGGCCGGGCGACACGCTGACGGCGCGCGGCACCGTCACCGCCGTCGAGAGCGACGGAAGCGTCTCGATCGACGTGCAGACCGTCAACCAGAAGGGCGAGACGGTCGTCCAGGGCACGGCGACGGCTCGGCTTCCGGCATGATGGGGAGGCGCCGCTCCGGCCCTCCGGCGGCTTGAGGCTCGTACGCGCCGCGGCCTGCCTGGCGCTGCTGCCGCTCGCCTGTGCGGACGGTCCGTTCGGCCCGCTCGAGGAGCGCTTCCCCGCGCTCAGGTCGCACCCGGGCCATCGGCTCGGCGACATCCACCCGTACCTGCTCCCCGCCGACGCGCACGTGACGCTGCTCACCTGCCGCTGGGACGTGGACGAGCCGATTCGGGTCTCGGTCGCCGCCGACGCCAGCGGCGCGGAGCGCGAGGCGATCGCGGCGGTGCTGGCCGCCTGGGAAGGAGCCGGGCTGGGCGTGCGCTTCGAGCCGGTCGAGGCGGGGCCGGCCGAGATCGAGATCCAGTTCGCGGATGGGGCCGTCGAGACGGCCGCCGGGCCCGACTCGGGCAACACGGTCTCCGAGTGCGGGATCCCGCCACTCGGTCGGCTCGCGGTGGGCGCCCGGGTCGCAGGCGCGGCGCTGGTCGCCTCGCGGATCCAGGTGGCGCGCGCCGTCGGGCCCGACCTGCGCGGGGTCTCGCGGCCGCTCGCGCCCGACGAGCTGCGCGGGATCCTGCTCCACGAGATGGGTCACGCGCTCGGCTTCCACGGGCACGCGCGCCACGGCGAGACGGTCATGGTGCGAGAGCTCGAGCGCGTCACGGCCGCCGGCCGTCGGGTCGGCCGCGGCGAGCCGTTCTCGGACGCCACGCTCGCGGCGCTCTACGCGCTGCCCAACGGAGCGGTGCTGGCGCGCGAGGCCGTGGCGCGCTGGCGCACCGAAGCGGTCGACCGGATGGGCCGGCGCGCGGCGGCCGAGGGCAGCGAGGGCCCCTGGCTCCGGGTCGGCGAGACGGGCGCCCGCGTCTTCTGGCGCGACGCCGGGGGCGAGCAGGGCTTCGTGGTGGTCAACCTGCGCGAGGCGTTGCGCGATCCGGCCCGTACGCTGGTCGTCGCCGAGCCGCGCACGCGACGAACGCTGTCCGCGGACTCCGAGGCCGTCCGCTGAGCGCTACTGGACCTTGGGATCGAGCTGCCGGGCCCGGGCGAGCAGCTGGGCGCCGCGGTCCTTCTCGCCGAGCGCGCGCAGCACGGTGCCGAGCCGGAGGTGCGCGACGGCATCTCGCTCGTCGAGGGCGACCGCCAGCTCGAGGTGCTGGCTCGCGGTCTTGGCATCCGGGGGCTGCTTCTTGTAGAGCGCCCAGCCCAGCGCCGACTGGTAGGCGCACTCGTCCGGCCACAGCTCCACGGCGGGCCCCAGGAACTCGAGCGCGCCTGCGAAGTTGCCCGCGCGCATCAGGATCTCGGCCTTGCGGTAGAGCGTCTCGGCCTGCACCAGGCGGGCCGCGTCGAGGTCCTCGGCGCCCGCCGCGAGGCTGCGGTCGTACTCGGCACGACGCCCGGCATCCGAGAGCACCTGGTGGGCCTGGGCGATGCGCGCGAACACCCGACGCGCCTCCTCGCGCACGTCGTCGAGGCCCATCCGGGCCAGCGCGTCGGGGTGGAAGCGCTTGGCCGCGGAGAAGTAGGCGCGCTTGATCTCGGCCGGCTTCGCGTCGGGCTCGACGCCCAGCGCCTCGTAGTGATCGAGGTCGGCGATCCGGGCGAGCAGCTGCTCGATCTCGCCGCGCAGCTCCGCGGCGCCCCGCTGACTCGCGCTGGCCGCGCGCCCGGACGCCACGGCACGGGCGCGGGGATCCGCGGACGTCGCGGCGGCGCTCTCCGCGCCGGCCAGCACGATCTCGATCTCGGGGGGCGCCTCGGGCGGCGGCGGCGCGTCGGGCTCGGGAGCGGCGGCCGGCTCGTCCCTCCAGTCGAGCGCCCCCTCGACGTCGAGCAGCCAGACGGCGGCCAGCAGCAACGGATCCGTCAGCTCGCCGACGTACGGGCCCCACGCCGTCCGGCCGTCGAGCGATTCGAGCAGGCCGGCCAGGGCGTCGCCGCCGCCGAGGCGCTCGGCCAGGGCGCTCGCCCGCGGCGTGGTGGTGGCGTAGCGCGCGTTCTTGGCGCGCGAGGCGGCCAGCAGGCGCTCGGCGCTCCAGTGGAGCGCGAGGCCCTCGCGCACCAGCACGAGCGGGTCGTAGCGCAAGGCCACCGCGTCGGCCGCGACCTCGCCGGGCTCGAGCGCCCACAGACCGCGCGGCCAGCCGAAGCACTCCAGGACCCGCCGGCGCAGCTGCAGCTTCAGGGCGGCGAACAGGTCCACGGGCGCCACCAGCTGGAGCCCCAGCAGCGCCGTGCCCTCCTTGCAGCCGCGCTCCTCGATCGTCTCGACGAGCCGTTCGTGGTCGGCCTGCGTGATCGCACCGGCGTCGAGCAGCTGGATGCCCAGGCTCTCGCTCGGGACGTTCGACTCGGCCAGCACCGGAACGCCGTCCTGCCACAGCACCCGCTTCTCGACCTCGTCGCGAGTCAGGAGGAGCGCCCCCGAGAACGAGCGCCGGGTCAGCTCGAGGAAGAGGTGCGGCAGCGGCAGCGCGTCGAGCGAGCCGCGCTCCGGCAGCTCCGGCAGAGCGGCCGTCACAGCAGCTGCCGCTGCGACTCGGCGATCTGGAAGGCCGTCGCAATCGCCGCTTCGAGGTCCTTGCGCACCGCGACGGGAGCGCACGCCAGCCCCGCCACGACGCGCGCCGCCAGCGGGGACGGCCCCGAGATCACCGTCTCGGCGCCCCAGGAGTGGATCACGTCGACCGTGCGCTCGAGCGCCTCCGCGCCGAATCCGTCGTCGACGATCGCCCCCTCGAGGTCGACCACCACGACCGAGATGCCGACCGCGTCCGGCTCGCGAGCCACGGCCTCGACGGCCGCGGCGGTCTGCGCGCCCGCATACGGCACCACCATGACCGGTCCCCACACGTGGATCGCCGGACTGCCGCGCTCGAAGTGCGCGCGCGGCTCGTCGCACGTCTCCCCCAGCCGATCATCGACGACGTCGTGCAGCGCCGCGTAGGGCAGGGCGTCGAGCAGGCCCAGCGCGGCCGGCTCGCCCGATTGCCGCCAGGCAACCGTCTCGCGCACCTCGAAGTCACAGGTCGCATCCCCGCGCGCGGCGCAGGCCCGCTCCACGGCCAGCACCTCGACGTCCCAGAGGCCCGAGAGCCAGCCCGACGCGTAGCCGCTGGAGAGGAAGCAGGCCGGGTGCAGCCGGCGCCCCTGGGAGGCCAGCACCGCCTCGGCCTCGACTCGATCGGGCCAGGCGCCGGCCGCCGCGAGCACCGTGGGGTCGGAGCGCATGCGCAGCTGCATCGCGAGCAGCGGTGCGGCCGTCTGGCCTCCCGTCAGGGCGAGCGCGCGCCGCGCGTCGCGAAGCCCGTGGAAGAAGCCCGTCTGGAGCATCACCGCCGCCGCCTCGTCGGCGCCGAGGCGCTCCTCGAGCTCGCTCTGGAGCACGCCGAGCAGGCGCGGATCCACCAGGATGCGTGCGTCGCAGACGAGTCCATCGTCCAGGTTCGTCCGCAGCGCGCGCTCGGGCGCGTCGCCCCCCCTCGCCGCCACGGTCAGCCCTCGATGAACTCGTAGATGTCGAACTTCTGGTCCTTGCGGATGAAGCGCTCGCCCTCGCGCTCGATCAGCTCCAACATCGGCTTGACGCAGACCGGATCGAACTGGGAGCCGGAGTAGCGGTGGAGCTCGCGCACCACCACCTCGAGCGGCAGGGCGTTGCGGTAGGGCCGGTCGCTGGTCATCGCCTCGACCGTGTCCGCCACCAGGATGATCCGCGAGGGCAGCGGGATGCTGTCCGCCGCGAGCCGCAGCGGATAGCCCTTCTCCGAGCCGTCGAACCACTCGTGGTGGTGCCGCACGCAGGGCACGATGTCGGCCAGGAAGGTGACCGGCTCGAGGATCTTGGCGCCGATCTCCGGGTGCCGCTTCATCTCGCCGTACTCTTCGTCGTCGAGCCGGTCGGGCTTGCTGATGATGCGGTCGGGGACGCCGATCTTGCCGACGTCGTGCAACACGCCTGCGATGTAGACGCGCTCGATCAGCTCCTTGGGCAGCCCCATCTCGCGCGCCAGCTTCGAGGCGTACACGCCGACCCGCTCCGAGTGGCCACGCGTGTAGGCGTCCTTCGCATCGACGGCCTCCGCCAGCGCGCGAATCGTCTGGACGTAGGCGGTGCGCAGCTCCGAGTGCTTCTGTGCGACCTGCTTGGTCCGCTCGCGGACCTTCGCCTCCAGGTTGCGGTTCATGTCCTGGAGCTTGAAGTTCTGCTCGCGGGTGACCTGGTTGAGGCGCTTGATCTCCTGCTTCAGGTCGTAGTGGTCGAAGGCCTGGCGGATCGTGGCCTTCAGCTCCTCGTCGTTCCACGGCTTGGTGATCAGCCGGTAGATCTCGCCGCGATTGATGGCCTCGACGGCCACGTTCATCTCGGTGTAGCCGGTGAGCATCATGCGCACGACGTCGGGCTGGCGCTCGCGCACGGCCTGCAGCAGGTCGACGCCGCTCATCTCGGGCATGCGCTGGTCGGACACCACCACCTGGGCGGGGGTCCGATCCATGATCTGGAGCGCGTCCTGGCCCCGGCACGCACACTCGACGTTCCAGGGCTCGTGGCGCATCAGGCGCTTGAGCGCCTTCAGGATGTTCACCTCGTCATCGACGAAGAGGATCGTGTGCTCCGGCATTCCGCTCCCGACGACCTCGCCCTTTGCAGTCCGGAGTCGTCCCTTCCAAGTCTCGTGCCAGATCGGCCGGGCTTCGAACTCGCTTGAGAAATCGGCGGGTTGCGCTCTCATCCCGAGACGAGGGGGCGTCCCGCGATCGGGACGCGAGCGGGCGCCGCGGGCCAGCGGGTGCGTCCCTCGTGCGGACCCGGCCGCGAGGCGGCCCACCGCCGACTGGCAAGACCGGTTCGAACCCCTGGGGTCCGCGCGCCAATCGAGGGGGAGCGGCATTCGCGCGCGCCGCGCCCGCGCGCCGCCCGCCGGCGAGTCCCACGGATGGGACGTCCCGCCGCTGGGACGCGCCGCGCCCTCAGAGGTAGACGCCGCCCCCGGGCGGCGGCAGCTGCCCCTGCGCGGCGCGGTAGCGCTCGACCTCGCGCAGCACGTCGTCGGTGCTGGCGGGCGCCGTCGCCTCGCCCGCCGCCTCGGCGCGGGCCTTGCGGCGCAGCACGGCGTGCATCAGGCGGATCCAGGCGCCCGTGGAGGGCCCGTGGTAGCTGCTCACCGCCTGGTCCCAGTCCACGGCGTCGAACAGCGGACGCCCGGCGCGCTTCTCGGCGGCGGCCGCGTGGATCGTCAGGGCGGCGACGATGTCGTCGGGCAGGCGGGGCTTCACCTCCACCACGCGCTCGAAGCGGCCCGGCGCGAGGAACGCCGTGCGCAGCGTGTCGGGGTGGCTGGTCGAGCCCACCACCAGGCCCTTGTGGGCGAGGATGGTGCGGTCGAGCAGATCGAGCAGGAAGTCCATGATCGGACCCACCGGCAGGTCCGGACGGCGCGCACCGATCTCCTGGGTCTGCGAGAACTCGAGCTCTTCGAAGAAGATCGTGATCGCGGGCAGCTCGGCCAGCATCTGGCTCCAGCCCTCGACGATCTCGCCGATCTTGCCGCCGCGGTGGATCACCTCCACCACCATGCGCGGGACCATGACGCGGGCGAACGGCATGCCGGTCCGCGTGGCGAGCGCTCGCGCCAGCAGCGTCTTGCCGACCCCTTCGTTGCCGATCAGCAGCAGGGCGGAGGGCGGGAAGGTGCCCCAGCGCGCATACACCTCGGGGTCGGTGGCCGCGCAGGCGTAGGTGAGCACCTCCTCCTTGGCCGTCTCGAGCCCGCCGATGTCCTCGACCCCGATCTGCGGGTTCGGCTCGATGCGGGTGGCCTTGGAGACCATCGGAAACTTGCGCTCGAAGCTGCTCCACAGGTTCGAGGCGCGCTCGCGAACGATCTCGGGATCTTCGCCCATGGCCGAAGTCTAACTCGGCTGCGGTAGCCTGCGCCGATGCCCGCTCCGACCGCGAATCCCGCCCTCGAGCGCGCGCGCCGGACGCTGCGGCGCCGCGACCCCCGGCTCGGCGCCGTGATCCGGGAGGTCGGGCCGTGCCGGCTGGGCGCGCGCGGCGATCCGTACCGGTTCCTGGTGCGCTCCGTGCTCTATCAGCAGATCTCGGGCCACGCGGCGCGGGCGATCGAGACGCGCCTGAAGGCGGCCCACGCCGGACGCATCCCGGCGCCCGCGCGGCTGCGCGCGTCGCGCGCCGACCAGCTGCGCCGCATCGGTCTCTCGCGCCAGAAGATCGCCGCGGTGCGCGCCATCGCAGCGGCCTTCGACGACGGGGACGTCGCCTCGCGCCGCCTGCGCCGGCTCGACGACGACGCGGTGGTGGAGGCGGTCACGCGCATCCGCGGCGTCGGCGAGTGGACCGCCCACATGCTCCTGATGAACGCCCTCGGCCGCCTCGACGTGCTGCCGGTGGGCGACTACGGCATCCGCAAGGGCGCGCAGGCGCTCTACGGGCTGCGCGCGCTGCCCGACCGCGGCGCGCTGGAGGCGCTGGCCGAGCCCTGGCGTCCGTACCGCTCGGTGGCCTCCTGGTACCTGTGGCGCCACCTCGACATCGTGGCGCCGCGCTGACCCGGTCGGCGCGGGCGGGCCGGATTCGCCATACTCCACCCACCGCGTCCCCATCGTCTAGAGGCCTAGGACTCCGCCCTTTCAAGGCGGCAACACGGGTTCGA
>JASJBO010000108.1 GCA_030066475.1 Myxococcota bacterium | reverse complement strand
GTGGCGAACAGGAACGGGACGAGCCCGAACAGGGTCGTGGTGGCGGTCATCAGGACGGGGCGCAGCCGGTCGCGGCAGCCGCGCACGATCGCCGAGGTGCGCCTGCGCCCCGCCGCCTCGAGGTCGCGGATGAACGAGATCAGCACCACGCCGTTGAGCACCGCGATGCCGCCCAGCGTGATGAAGCCCACCGAGGCGGGCACCGACAGGTACTCGCCAAAGACCAGCAGGCCCACGATGCCGCCGATCGTGGCGAAGGGGATCACCAGGATGATCAGCGTCGCGCCGCGCACGGAGTCGAAGAACAGGAAGAGCAGGAAGAAGACCGCCGCGAGCGTGATCGGGATGATCAGCGACAGGCGCTGGCGGGCGCGGTCGAGGTTCTCGAACTGCCCGCCCCACTCGTAGTAGTAGCCCTCGGGCAGCGGGACGCGTTCGGCCACCGCGGCCTGCACCTCGGCCACGAAGCCGCCCAGGTCGCGGTCCGCCACGTAGGTCGCCACGTAGACGCGGCGCCGGCCGCCCTCGCGGCTGATCTGCACCGGGCCCTCGCGGACCTCGACGGTGGCGAGCGCAGAGAGCGGGACGACGGCGCCGGTGTGCGAGCGCAGCAGGATGCGCCCGATCGCCGCCGGGCTGTCGCGGAACCGCTCCGGGAAGCGCACCACCGCCGGGAAGCGGCGCTCGCCCTCGTAGATCTCGGTGGTGTCGCGGCCGCCCACCGCGGTCTTGATCACGTCGGCCACGTCCTCGACGTTCATGCCGAAGCGGGCGATGGCGCGCCGGTCGGTCTCGATGGTCAGGTACTGCTGGCCCGACACCTGCTCCACGCGCACGTCGCGCGAGCCCGGCACGGCGCGCACCACCGCGGCCACCGCCTCGGCGGTCTGCAGCAGCGCGTCGAGGTCGGTGCCGAACACCTTGATGGCGAGGTCGGCGCGGACGCCGGCCACCATCTCGTTGACGCGATCCGCGATGGGCTGGGCCATCACGATCGTCGCGCCGGGAACGGCCGCGAGCCGCTCGCGCACCGCATCGGCCACGTCGTCCTGGGTCCAGCCGTCGGGCATCTCCTCCTGGGTCACCAGGGTCGCGATCGGGGTCGACTGCCACTCCGGCTGGACCTCCGACGGGTCGCCTCCGCGACCGAGGCTCGAGACCACGCCCGCCACGCCCGGCGCCGCGGCGACGCGCCCGACCGCCTCCAGCTCCAGCTCGACCGACTCCGCGAGCGCGATGTTGGGCGAGCGGAAGATGGTGGGGACCAGGGAGCCCTCGCGCATCTCGGGGACGAACGACGTGCCCAGCAGCGGGACGAGGGCCCAGCTCGCCACCAGCAGGCTCGCCGAGAGCACCAGGGTGGCGCGCCCGTTGCGCAGCGCGAGCTTGAGCGCGGCCAGGTAGGGGCGAATCAGAAAGCCGACGATCTTCGAGCTCCCGCCCGCCTGGCCGCCCAACAGGTAGCTGCACAGCGACGGCGACAGGGTGAGCGAGACGATCAGCGAGACGAACATCGCGATCGCGATCACGTAGGCGAGCGGGGCGAAGAGCTTCCCCTCCATGCCCTCGAGGGCCATCAGCGGCACGAACACCACGCAGATCACGCCCACGCCGAAGAAGACCGGCGTGCCCACCTCGGCGGCGGCTCGCTGCACCACGGCCCGCGTGGTGGTCTCCGGGTCCTGTCTCTTCGCCAGGTGACGGTGCGCGTTCTCGACCACGACCACCGAGCCGTCCACCATCATGCCGATGGCGATCGCCATCCCGCCGAGAGACATCAGGTTCGCCGAGATCCCGAGCTCCCCCATGAGGAGGAAGGTCACCAGGGGCGTGAGGACCAGGGTGGCGACGACGATCAGGCTGCTGCGCCAGTCCCCGAGGAAGGCGATCAGCATCAGCACCACGAACAGGACGCCCTGCACCAGGACCCCGACGACCGTGCCGAGGGCCGCGTCGACGAGCAGGGAGCGGTCGTAGAAGGGGACGATCTGGAGCCCGCCCGGGATGCGCCCCTCGCGGTTGATCTCCTCCACGCGTTCCTTCACGGCGCTCACGACCGCCCGGGCGTTTCCGCCCGCCTGCATCAGGACCATGCCGCCGACGGCCTCCGTGTAGCCGTCCTTCACCACGGCGCCGTAGCGGAGCGCTCGTCCGATCACGACCTCGGCGACGTCGCGCACGAAGATCGGGACGCCGTCCACCTCGCGCAGCACGATCTCGCGAATGTCCTCGAGCGAGGTGATCAGGCCGATCCCGCGCACGATGAACTGCTGCTCGTACTGGGGGAGCACTCCGCCGCCGCTGTTGGTGTTGTTCAGCGCCACCGCCAGGTAGACGTCGCGCGCGGTGAGGTCGTAGTTCGAGAGCTTCTCGGGATCGACCAGGATCTGGTACTGGCGCTCGTGCCCGCCGATCGAGGCCACCTCGGCCACGCCGGGCACGCCCCGCAGCAGCGGCCGGGCGACCCATTCCTGGAGCGTGCGTCGCTCCGTCAGCTCGTCGGCGCTGAGCGCCCGCTCCCCGTCGTCGGGCAGCTCGAGGGTGTACTGGTAGACCTCCGAGAGGCCGGTGGTCACCGGGCCGAGCCGCGGCGTGACCCCGGCGGGCATCCGGTCCCCCACCGACACCAGGCGCTCGAGCACCTTCGCGCGCGCCGCGAAGACGTCGACCTCGTCCTCGAAGACGAGCGTGACCTGGGAGAGCGCGTTGCGGCTGACCGAGCGGATCTCGACCAGGCCCGGCAGGCCGGTCATCGCGATCTCGATCGGGATCGTGACGAGCCGCTCGACGTCCTCGGGCGCGTTGCCCGGGGCCTCCGTCGCCACCATCACCTGCACGTTGGTCACGTCCGGGAAGGCGTCGACCGGGAGGCCTCCGAGCGAGCCCGCGCCGAGCCCCAGCAGGGCCGCCGCGAGCACCACCACCACGATGCGGTGGCGCAGGGCGTAGCGGACGAGAGCGTCGATCACGTCAGCCGCCGGCCCTTCGCCGGCGCTCGCTGTTGAGCCGGAAGGCTCCCTTCGCCACGACCCGGTCGCCCTCCTGGAGGCCGCGCGAGACCGCGCGGACGCCGTCCACCTCGCCCTCCGCCGCGACCGGTGCGAAGCGGAAGCGACCGTCGCCCTCCTGGACGAACACGTAGTCCTCGTTGCCCTCGCGGACGACCGCCTCCGCCGGCACCACGAGGCGCGATTCGGCGGGGCCCACGACCACCATCACCGCCAGCATCTCGGGCTTGAGGGTGCCGTCCGGGTTGTCCAGCTCGGTCCGGACGGTGACGGTACGCGTGGACTCATCCGCGGTGGCGGAGACGTGCACCAGCTCGCCGCGGACGCCCTTCAACCCGAGCGAGGGGATCTCCACGAGCAGATGGTCGGCCGTGCTCAGGAAGCTCACCTCGCGGGCCGGCGCCTCGCCCTCGACCCGCACCCGGGACAGGTCGGCGATCGTGAAGGCGCGATCGCCCTGCTCGACCACCTGTTCGCGGCTCACCATGCGTTCGATCACGGTGCCGGCCGTCCGCGAGTAGACGGTGACCTCGTTGAGGATGGCCCTCGAGGCCTCGACCCGGTCGATGTCTTGCGGCGCCATGCCCAACAGCTCGAGCTGGCTGCGGTGGGACTTGACGGCCGTCGCGGCCCGGAAGCGCTCGGCGCGCCGCCGCTCGAGCTCGGCGCGCGAGATGACCTCGGCCTCCACCAGCTCCTCGGCCCGCTGCACCGCGCGCTGCTGGAGCTGCCGGTCGGCGAGGGCGACGAGGAAGCCGACCTGGCTGCGCGTGAACTCCGGACTCATCAGCCGGGCGAGCGGCGTGCCGACCTCGACCTGCGCGCCCCGCAGCACGTAGACCTCCAGGACGCGAGCGCGCACGTGGGACTCGACGTGGCTCAGCCGCTGCTGGTCGAGCTCGACGCTGGCCGGCAGGCGGATGGTGCGCCGCAGCTCGGTACGCCGCACGGGCGCCGTCTCGAGCTGCTCCGCGAGCGTGCTCTCCAGCTCGACGACGGAGGGGTCGGGGGTCGCCGCCGCGGGCGCGGGCTCGGGCTCGGGCTCCGGAGCCGAGCAGGCGCCGAGCAGCACGATCGACAGCGCCACGAGCCAGTTCACGGTTCTACCCCCGCCAGCCGTTCGATCTCGATCCCCGCGCGCTCCATGTCGCGCCGCGCGGCCACCAGGTCGAGCAGGATCTGCCGCAGCGTCCGCTGCGCATCCAGGTACTCGAGGATGCCCCGCTCGCCCGAGCGATAGGCCACCTCCGCACCCCGCACCGCGCGCCGCGCCTCGTCGAGCATGCCGTCCTCGATCAGGGTCAGCTGCTCGCGGGCCAGCTCGTACGCCTGGTAGAGCGCCTCGAGCTCTCGCGCCAGATCGAGCTCGCGCCGGGCCAGGGACGCACGCGCCCGGGTGAGGCCCGCCCGCGCCTCCGCGATCTCGCCGGCGCGGCGGTTCCACACCGGGAGCGGGATTCGCAGCCCCACCAGGAACTTGTTGTTGTCGGGCTCGCGCTCCCACTCGGCCTCCAGGCCCACCCCGTCGAGGCGGAGCTGTCGCTCCAGATCGACCTGGTGTCGGGCCCGGTCGACGTCGAGACGCGCCTGCTCGAGCAGCGGGCTCTGCGCCGCGAGCCGCTCGAGCAGGTCGCTGCGCGGCGGCAGCACGAAGGGTGGCAGGCCGCCGACCACGCGGATCTCCTCGCTCTCGAGGTCGCCGATGGCGCTGCGCAGCGAGAGCTGGGCCTGCGAGACCGCCGTATTGGCGGCCGCCACGTCGCGCCGCGCCTTCAGCACCTCGGTCTCGGCGCGCGCGAGGTCGAGGCCGGCCCCCTCGCCCACCTCGACCTTCTTGGCGATTGCCTTCCGCACGCGGCTCAGCAGCTCGAGCTGCTCGCTCGAGAGCGCGAGGAGCTGGTCGGCGCGCAGGGCCTGCGAGAAGGCCCGCTTCACGCGCGCGACGATCTCCGCGTCGACGGCCACGGCGCCCGCCCGGGCGGCTGCCAGCGCGCTGTCGGCGGCGCGTCGCTCCGCGACGCGCGCGAAGGGCGACTCCAGGGGCTGTCTGAGGGTCATGCCGTACATGGAGCCGTCCCGCTGGTCGGAGCTGCGCCCCTCGAGGTGCCCCCCGAGGCCCGTGATGCTCGGATTCTCGTACTGGCGAGCCGTTCGCGTCGCGGCGAAGGCGCGCTCCTGGTCGGCCCGTGCCACGGCGAGGGTCGGGCTGCGCTCGCGCGCGAGCCGGATCGCCTCGTCGAGCCCGAGGGCCCGCTCGCCCGCAGCCGGCAGGGCGGCGGCCTGGGCCCCCAGCAGGGCGACGACGGCGAGCCAGCCGCCACGCCTTCCCACCTTGCGTCCTAGATTCACGGCGATCGTCCCCTCGCCAGCCCGACTGCGCCGTCACCCTAACGCGACCGCGCCCCCTTGGCCCACCAGGCCCGAAGAGCGGACCCGCGGGGATCTCTCGTCGAAGAGCGGAGCGGGCCGATCTCTGCAAGGGCGCGCAAGCGTCGCTTCTCGGCCCTTCGCTAGCGTCGCCCCGGAGGCTCCATGGCCGAGGCGACGTCCCCCGCCCGACCGCGACGCTGGCCCCTCTGGCTCGGGGGCGCCGCGGTCCTTCTCGCGGCCCCGCTGCTGATCTACCGGGTGGAGCTCGCTCGGCTGTGGGGGGCGGCCCTGCTGTTCGACCCGGAGCGGATCGTCTGGAACTTCCAGCACATGGACCAGATCTTCGGCGCCCGCACGGTCGAGGCGGGCGGCGACGTGCTCCGGTTCGCGCGCGGCAGCTACGAGCTGCCGGCGACGTTCCGCCATGGCGGACAGACCTACGACACCGAGGCGTTCCTCGCCGAGCTCGTCACGACCGGCCTGCTCGTCCTGCAGGACGACACCATCCTGCACGAACGCTACGCGCACGGTCACGGCGACTCGGGCCGGCACATCGCCTGGTCGGTGAGCAAGTCGTTCCTCTCGGCGCTGTTCGGGATCGCGGTGGCCGAGGGCCACGTCCGCGACATCCAGCAGCCCGTGACCGACTACCTGCCCGAGCTGCGCGGGTCCGGCTACGATGGCGTGCCGATCAAGCACGTGCTGCAGATGTCGTCGGGGGTTCGCTTCAACGAGGACTACGGCGACCGCTTCTCGGACATCAACCGCATGGGTCCGGCCATGACGGTCGGATCGCTGCTCGACTTCGCCGGGACGCTCGAGCGCGAGCACGAGCCGGGCACGCTGAACCACTACGTCAGCGTCGACACGCAGGTCCTCGGGACGGTCCTGGTCCGCGCCACCGGGCGGAATCTCGCGGAGTACACCAGCGAGAAGCTCTGGAAGCCGCTCGGCATGGAGAGCGACGCCTACTGGCTGCTCGATGGCACCGGGATGGAGTGGGCGCACGGCGGCCTCAACGCGGGCCTCCGCGACTTCGCGCGCTTCGGCTGGCTGTTCCTGAACGGCGGCCGGCGCGGCGACCGCCAGATCGTCCCCGCCGACTGGGTCCACGCGTCGATCACGCCCGACGCGCCCCACCTGATGCCCGGTCCGAAGCCGGGCACGGACAGCTGGATGGGCTACGGCTACCAGTGGTGGATCCCGCCGGACCCGCGCGGTGAGTTCATGGCTCTCGGGATCTACGGGCAGAACATCTACGTCGACGCGCGCAACCGCCTCGTGATCGTCAAGAACTCGGTCGATGCCGACTTCCAGAAGAACGGCTTCGAGAACGGCCGCATCGCGCTCGAGCTCTGGCGCGCGATCGGCGCCGACCTGGCTGCCCGGTGAGACCCGCACGGCCGGGACCGCGAGCCTGGCAATGGAAGAGGGCGCCCCGGCGCGAGGCCGGAGCGCCCTCTCGCTCGAGTCGGTTGTGTCTCGCGGTCTCCGCTCAGCTCCTGCGCCGGGCCGTCGCCAGGTAGCCCAGGAACGCGGCGCCGAGCAGCACGGTCGTGCCGGGCTCGGGAAGCTCCTGGATCACCTTGCCGCTGAAGCCGACCCCCGCGCCGGGATCACCCGGATCCTCGTCGGTCAGCCCGAACGCCACGACCACGGTCATCAGGTCGTAGGGGCCGCCCGTCAGGATCACGCCGCTCTCCGTCTCGACGCGGACGTCCGTGCCGCCAGTGGCCGTGAAGGCGTCGCCGATGTCGACGCCCTTGTCGATGCTCTCGAAGGGATTGAAGCTGATGTCCTGCGAGTCGACGATCTTCTCGACCCCGAGGATCGGGAAGACGGTGGCGCTCCCGGTGCCACCGCTCGGCGGAGTCAGCGTCGTTCCCAGCTCGGCGAAGGTCGTGATGGGAACCTCCAGGCCTCCGATCGGCAGGCTGAACGAGAACGAGTAGGTCAAGGGGTTGTTCGACGTGTTGGTCGCACCGAGCCCGAAGACGATCTCGGGATCCACGTTGCCCGAGAAGCTGTCGATCCCGACCGTGTAGCCGTCGCCCTCGGCCGTCGCGTCCCCTTCCAGGGTCACGTCGCCGTCCTCGTCGATCTCGAAGGTGCCCCCGGCGACCTCCTCGAAATCGACGCTGATCGACCAGTTGCAGACCTCCGGATCACACTCGATCGAGCCCGCCCACGTCGGACTCGCGGCGCCCAGCAACAAGAGAGCTGCCGCGACCCCCAAGAGGACTATTCGCATCATGTACTCCTTCCTTGGTCGGGCCTGTTCGGGCTCGTGCGAGTGCGGTCGCCGCGCGCGCGGGAGCCCTGGGAGTGAGGTGGCAGGCGTGCTCAGGAGGTGGCAGCTCGAGCGCAAAAGCCCACGCTTTTTCGTGTGAATCCCGATTCTGTCGGGAAACGACCCCGCTCTATCGAATGGAGCGCGTCCTGCGGCGCGGCCAGCTTGGAGGTCGACCGGTCCGCGTTCTCCCCGAGCGTCGGAACGAGAGATATCCTGTCGGCTGATTCCGATCAGGAGGCAGGGATGGCGCGTCACCGCGTGGGGGAAGCAGCCGGCATCCCCGTCGGCAGCATGAAGTCCTCGAAGGCCGGCGACCAGACCGTCCTCGTCTTTCACCTCGACGACGGCTTCTACGCAACCCAGAGCAGCTGCACCCACGTCTTCGCGCCGATGAGCCGCGGGAAGCTGGTCGACGGCTGCCAGATCCAGTGCCCCTTCCACCGGGCTCGCTTCGACGTGCGGACGGGGGAAGTGGTGCGCTGGGCCAACTTCCCGCCCGGGATCCAGCTGCTCAACGTGGTTCGTGGCGAGAAGGCGCTGAAGACGTATCCGGTGAGCGTCGAGGACGGCGACCTGTTCGTGGAGCTGTAGCACCAGGATCCGGGGGGCTCGGGGAGCTCCGTGATCGCGACGTCCCAGTGCGGAGCCGAGGTGTCCTGGTCACGGCCGTCGCGTTGGACCTACGGCGCCCCGCAGAAGCTGCCGTTGCAGGAGAGGTCGTTCGGGCAGGCCTGCTGGGCGTCGCAGCGGAGCGAGCAGCGGCTCGTGGGCGGGAAGCCCGTCAGGCTGCAGACCGTCGTGAAGCCGGGGGGCGGCGCGCAGAAGACGTCCGGGTTCGCCGTCGAGCAGATCGTCGGCCGGCACACGTCGCTGATGCAGGCACCGCCGAGGCACACCTTGCTCGGGTCGGCGCCCGCCGGGCACACCGACCACAGCGGCACGCACGCGCCGCAGTCGGCTGCGCAGTTCGAGCAGTTCTCGCCGTCCGCGCAGACGCCGTCGCCGCACTGCTCGCAGGTGCAGTTGTCGAGGCAGACCGAGGCGCAGGCGCTCGCCATGGAGCCGTCGCACTCCTCGCTCGGCTGGTTGATGCGGCCGTCGCCGCACACGGGCGCCGCCTCGGCGCAGATGGCGTACGCCGTGGGGCTGCCGGCGCTGCACAGGCAGCGCCACCGGTGCGTGCCATCGAAGCCGACCTCCGGGCGGCTCCCCTGCTGGCAGCCCCGGCAGCCTCCGCCGACCACGACCTTCTCGGCCGGGCACCGGGCGACGCTGCCAGGACCCTCCACGAGCTCCCAGCCACGGACCCGACCCGGCGCCTGCAAGGCGTAGGCGACGGACGAGAAGGGCTGCCGCGGCGCCAGCACCTCGGCGGCGCCCTCGGGATCGACGATCATCTCGAGCCAGCGCTCGGCGCCCTCGAAGATCGCCGGACCGAAGACCACGCCCTCGGGCCGCGGGTCCGCGCCCGTGCCGATCCGGATCTGGAAGACGCCGTCCCGGAGCGGCACGCGGCGGTGCACCTCGGTGTAGAGCGCCACCCGGTCGTCGGCGGTGCGGTGGATCGAGACGGTGAGGTCGACCGGGCCGCGGAGGGGGTTGCCCGCGTCGTCGAGGAGGACGCCCTGGTAGGCCAGATTCGGGGGACCGAGACTGTCCTCGGCGTGGGCGCCTGGGGCGGGGAGCGACGCAGCGAGAACGGCGGCCACGCAGAGCCACCACGAGAGAGGGGAGCGAGCACGGCTCATGGGCCCAGCCTACACGCGCCGGTGCCAGTCGGTCCAGTCCCGCGCTCGAGCGGGGATCCCCTGGGGATGAGGGGATGATCCGGGTCCGAGCGAGTCTGATACGCTCGGGGCACGAGCGGGAGCGGATCATGAGCGAGACCTTGATCCTCCACCACTACGACGCGTCGCCCTATGCCGAGAAGATCCGCCTGATGCTCGGCTGGAAGGGGCTGCGCTGGCACTCCGTGCTGTCCCCGCCGCAGCCGCCGCGGCCCAACGTGGACCCGCTCTCCGGTGGCTACCGACGCATCCCGATCGCCCAGATCGGGGCCGACGTCTTCTGCGACACCTTCGTGATCGCCCAGGAGGTGGCGCGGCTGGCCGATGCGCCGGAGCTCGATCCCGAGCGCGCCACCGGAGAGGCGGCGGAGATCCTGGCGCGCGCCGAGGGCGACGTCTTCTTCGCCGCGATCGGCAGCGTCCCGCCGGCGACCCTGCTCGGGACGCTGCTGCGGACGGTCGGCCCCCTGGGCATGATTCGATTCGCAGTCGACCGGGCGCGGATGATGCAGAGCGCGTCCGTGAAGCCCGCGCAGGGCGAGTCGGCGCGCTCGATCATGATGGCCTACCTGGACGACCTCGAGGGGCGCCTCGACGGCCGCGACTTCCTGAGCGGAGCCGCGCCGTCGATCGCGGACTTCGCCGCCTTCCATCCCCTCTGGCTGCACGTCCGCAGCCGCCGCCGCCCGCTCGACGCGCGCTACGGCCAGCTCGTGCGGTGGTACGGGCGCATGGAGGCGCTGGGTCACGGCACGCGCGAGGAGCTCGACCCCGAGCGGGCCTTCGAGGCCGCCAGGTCGGCCACGCCGCGCCCGCTTCCGGCAGCGACGGGCGACGCCGACGCCCGGATCGGCCTACGCGTGTCCATCGCCCCCACCGACTACGGGACGGTGCCGGTCACGGGCGTCCTCGTGGCCGCCACGCCCTCGCGCTGCATCGTCGCCCGCGAGACCGACCGCTTCGGGACGGTGCACGTGCACTTCCCGCAGCGGGGCTTCTCCCTGACGGAGGGGTGATCGGGCTCCGCGCGGGTCCGCCTCACGCCCCGGCTCGCTCGCCCGAACCGTGCGGTAGGCTGTCGACCGCACTCGGTGCGATCGGAGGAAACCCGCGTGTCCGACGCCGACCTCGAGACCATCCGCGGCTGGATCCACGACGCCCGCCGCGTCGTCGTGCTGACCGGCGCCGGGATCTCCACGGATTCGGGCATCCCCGACTTCCGCGGGCCGCAGGGTCTCTGGACCCGGAACCCAGAGGCCGAGAAGATGGCGACGATCCAGAACTACGTCGCCGACCCCGAGGTGCGCAGGCGCGCCTGGCGCAACCGCCTGGAGACGATCGGTCGCCGCGCGCAGCCGAACGCCGGTCACCTCGCGCTCGCCGATCTCGAGAAGCGCGGCAACCTCGACACGCTGATCACCCAGAACGTGGACGGTCTGCACCACGCCGCCGGAAACTCGCCCGAGAAGATCGTGGAGATCCACGGCACGATCCGTGAGGTGATGTGTCTGGAGTGCGGCGACCGCAACCCCATCGAGCACGCGTTGCAGCGCGTCACGGCGGGAGAGGAGGATCCTCGCTGCAACGAGTGCGGGGGCCTCCTCAAGTCCGCGACCATCTCGTTCGGCCAGAGCCTGGTGCAGGAGGACCTGATGCGCTCGCAGCTCGCCGCCGAGCGCTGCGACCTGATGCTGGCCGTCGGCACCACGCTCGGCGTCTTCCCGATCGCGAACGTCGTGCCCATCGCCAGGCAGACCGGCTCCCGCGTCGTGATCCTGAACGGCAGCGAGACCGAGATGGACGCGCTGGCCGACGCGGTGGTGCGCGGGCCGATCAGCGAGCTGCTGCCGCGGATGGTGACCGGCTGAGCGCAGGCCGACGGTCCCGATCCGGCTCCTCCGAAGTCACGCCAGCCAATTCCCCCGAGCGAGCCGGACGCCCGAAGGCCTGGTCGGCCGTGACCAGGGTGAGGCCGCCGCGCATCGAGGCGGACACGGTGTTGGTGTCGAGCATGTTCCTCAAAGCTCGGGGGCTTCGCTCCGGGAGCGGAGCTCCCGGATGGCCTCCATCATCTCGTCCACGGTCTCCTCCAGCTCGGGACGCGGCGTTCCGATCGCCGTCAGGAAGCCTGGCGACCACGCGGAGCGATCCGCGAGCGCCTGCTCGACCGCCTGGATGATGAGCTGGCTGCGGGTGACGCCGAGCGCAGCGGCGCGCTCGTCCAGGGCTTCGATGAGATCTTCCGGGAGGCGGATGCTGGTCGTGCTTCGGGCCATGCGCAAGAGCGTAAAGCGTTCGTCTTGCGCTCGTCAGCCCTCCCCGCAGTGCGGGTGCGGAGCGGATCGGCGAGAGAAGCGGTCGTTCGATGTCGACCCCAGTTGGACGTGTCCTGTTCTCTCCCGAGCTGGTAGCCTGACCGCGGAGTGCGCCCCGTGAAGACGGCCCGAACGCTGGTGCTCCCGGCTCTCCTCGCGACGCCGGTTCCGACAGGGTGCGAACGATGACGCAACGCCCCACGCTCGACGTGGATCCGTTCGGCGATCAGGCGATTCGGGATCCGTTCCCCGTCGAGCGCGCGATCCGCGACACGGCGCCCGCCGTCTGGCTCGAGCGCCACGGGGTCTGGGCGCTCGGCCGCTTCGGGGACGTGCGCCGGGCCCTGCGCGCCGATGAAGTGCTGGTGTCGAGCCGCGGCGTCGGCCTGAACGACCTCGTCAACCGGCAGCCGCGCACGAACACGCTGATGAGCGACGGCGATCGCCACCGGCAGCTTCGCCGGGTGCTGATGCGGCCGATGATGCCCCGGCCGCTCACCGAGGTGAAGAGGACGCTCGAGTCGCTCGCCCGCGATCTGGTCGAGGATCTGCTCGCGCGCGACGGGTTCGACGGGATCGTCGACTTCTCGCGCCATCTGCCCGTCTCGGTCGTGTCGCATCTCGTGGGGCTGCCGGAGGAGGGGCGCGAGCGCATGCTCGACTGGGCGCAGGCGGGCTTCAACGCGCTCGGGCCCATGAACGAGCGGGCCACCGCCGGCGGCCCGGGGCTGCTGGAGATGATCCAGTACGCAGCGTCGGTGAAGCGCTCGCAGCTGCGGCCCGAGGGATGGGCGGCCGGTGTCTTCGACGCCGTCGATGGTGGTGAGCTCGACGCCGAGGACGCGCCGGGCCTGCTGATCGACTACATCGCGCCGAGCCTCGACACGACCATCCTCGGGACGGGGCACATGCTCTACCTGCTGGGTGCGCACCCCGAGCAGTACGCGGCGCTGCGCCGCAACCCGACCCGGGTGCCGGCGGCGGTCCACGAGGCGTTGCGTCTCGGCTCGCCGGTGCGCGCCTTTACCCGGGTGGCCGCGCGGCCGTACGAGACGGAGACGGTGGCGATTCCCGAGGGCGAGCGGGTGCTCCTGCTCTACGGCGCCGCAAACCGCGACGAGCGCCACTACCCCGAGCCGTACCGCTTCGACCTGGCGCGCGAGGCGCGCGATCACCTGGCCTTCGGCTACGGCGTGCACCGCTGCGCGGGTGGCCACCTCGCGCAGCTCGAGATGGAGTCTCTGCTGCACGCGCTCGTCGCCCGGGTGGAGCACATCGAAGTGGGCGAGCCCACCCCGCTGATGAGCAACATGCTCCACGGCTACGCATCGTTCCCGGCCTCGTTCCGCTGACGCGTCGCCGCGCGGCTTCGGCAGTCTGCGCGCGCGTTGCAGCCTCGCTGCGTGGGGAATCCCGTGTGTCGCTAAAGCCCCGCCGATGAGGCTCCGATGGCTCCTCGGATCGGCGGGGAGGTACACCGCGGTGGGACGGAAGACGAAACGCCTGGCCCTCGCCCTGCTCCTGAGTGCGCTCGCGCTCGTCGCCTGCGACGAGGTCATGGTCTTCTACTCCGACACCGAGGACCTCGCGAGCCTGGACTGGGCCT
>JASJBO010000111.1 GCA_030066475.1 Myxococcota bacterium | reverse complement strand
ATCCAGCGAGAGGCGGCCATTGGCGTCGAAGCCGACGCCGATCTGGGAGAGCGACTGGAACGGATTGTCGGTGAACGCGTACAGGTCCGTCGCGATCGTCTGGATCGTCTGCACCGAGGTCCGCATGGTGAAGTCGCCGGAGAGCGGCCCGGCGCGCTGCGTGTCGGCGTCGACCTGCGTCTGCCGGTCCGAGAAGTCGAGGATCGCGTTGTAGGCGTCCACGAAGGTCTGGAGGCGCGACGCGATCGCCTCGTCGTCGCGCGAGAGATCGACCGTGGCGTCCCCGTCGCCCTTGAGCTGGAGGGTCAGCCCGGGGATCGCGTCCGCGATCTCGTTGCCGGGCCGGGTGATGGCGACGCCGAAGACCGTGAGCTGGGCGTCCTGGGCGTCCTCGCTCAGGTCCGCGTCGAGGAAGGGCACGCCGCCGGGACCGAGGACCGTGGTGGTGACGCTGACGTCGTTCGCGCTCCCGGTCTTCGTGCCCGACAGGATCAGCCGCACGCCGCCCTGGCCGTCGTCCAGGAGGTCCGCGCGGACGCTGCCGTCGTTGTTCGCGTCGAGGTTGATCGCGTCGCGGACCTGCTCCAGGGTGGTGCCCGCGGTGAGCGTGAAGTCGATGCTCGCGGCGCCCCCGTAGGCGATCGAGACCGTGTCGCCCGCCTGCCCGACCACGTCCGCGGCGGAGGCATAGGCCGCGCTGATGCGGCGGCTGCCGGTCGCCACCTGGCCGACGGTGACGTCGAAGCTGCCGGACAGCGCCGCGCCGTCGTCCGCGCTGGCGACCAGCACGCCCTCGTCCGAGGAGGAGGCGGTCAGCGCGAGGAGCTCCTCGTTCAGCGACGGGCCGGTGAGGAAGGCGCTCTGGTTGTCGATGGCGCGCGCGGCCTCGCGCAGGTCGAGGACGAGGGTGTTGAGCTGCCGCAGCAGGTCCTGCTGCCGGACGATCCCCCGGCGATCGTCCTGGAGGCGCAGGAGGGGCTGGCGCTGCACGTCGATCAGCGCGTCGACGATCGCCGCCGTGTCGACCCCGGTCGCGAGCCCGCCGAACGTGAGCCGCGACGATCCGACCTCCGTCAACTCGAACTCCCTTGCCGGGGGGGTGATTGCCGGCCCGCCGCGCGGGCTCCGCGCGGCGGGCCGGCCACGTCAGGCCGGATTCGGCTCCGGCCCGACGTCGGTGTCCCTCGCTAGCCGAGCAGCGACAGGGCGACCTGCGTCGAGAAGTTCGCCTGGGCGAGCACCGACACACCGGCCTGCTGGAGCACCTGGTTCCGGGTCAGCTCCGCCGTCTCCGACGCCACGTCCACGTCGCGGATCCGCGACTCGGCGGCCGAGGTGTTCTCGATCGAGACCCCCAGCGACCGGATCGCCGACTCGAGGCGGTTCTGGGCCGCGCCGAACTGGGCGCGCAGCGAGGCGATGTCGCCCACGGCCGCGTCGACGGCCGACAGGGCGGCCGAGGCCGCGCCGGCGCTCGCGATGTCGAGACCCGACACGCCGATGCCCGAGGTGGTCGCGTCCACGCCCGACACCGTGATGCTGTCGTTGGACGTGTTGTCGATGCCGACCTGGAACGTCACCGACACCCCGGTGCTGTTCAGCACCTGGGTCCCGTTGAACTGGGTCACGGCCGCGATGCGGTCGATCTCCGACAGGAGCGCCTGGAACTCGTCGTCCAGGGCGGCCCGCTCGGCGGTGCCGAGCGTCCCGTTCATCGACTGGACCGACAGCTCGCGGAGACGAACGAGGATCCCGCTCGTCTCGTTGAGCGCGCCCTCGGCGACCTGGAGCAGCGACACGCCGTCGTTGGCGTTCCGCTGCGCCTGACCGAGGCTCCGGATCTCGGCCCGGAAGCGCTCGGAGATCGCGAGGCCGGCTGCGTCGTCCGCCGCGCGCGTGATGCGCAGGCCCGAAGACAGCCGCTCGAGCGACCGGTTCAGCCGGTTCGTCGTGTTCTGCAGGTTCCGCTGCGCGTTGAGCGACGCGGGGTTCGTATTGACTCTGAGACCCATGCTGGCGAATCCTCCTTGATCGCACTGGTCCCCGCCCGTCCGTGGCGGGATTCGTCCAGGCGCGCCGATCCCCCGATCGGACACGCTCACGTCGGAGCCGGCTCCCCGACTCGGGCGAGTCGGGTCCCCGTCGCTCCGGCTTCGGGACGCATCGAGCTAGTGCAAGCCGGATGCCAGGGACCGAGCACGCGGCTGCGGGTGCGGCGACGCGCCCGGCGAGCGCTCTGGATTCCGGCGCGCTCGAAGCGGAGCTGCGCAGGAGATGCTGCGTCGTGCGGCTTCAGGCCGCGCCACGACGCGCACGAGAACGCGTTCCGCCTGCAATTGCGGGTTCATCCTGAAACCCGGGTGCCGCGGAACGGCGGCTTCCGGGCCAGCCGGGTGGCACCCGCCTTGCACCACGCCCGCACGTGACGCAGGTCGCGATGCGCAGCGAGGGAAGCCTCGGTCCCGAGGTGGTTTCCGTCCGGAGCGACGAGCGCGCCGCGCTGCTGCGCTGGCTCGACGCCGGGCTGCGCGACGGACGCGCGGGCCAGCTCGCGAGCGAGTACCCGACCGCCCTGACCGCGGGCGGAGTCGAGGGACACCGCATCGCGCGGGTCGGCGGGAGCTTCGCCGCGCACGCCTTCGCCCGGCCGATCCGCGTGCGGGCGGCGGGGTGCGAGCTTCCGATCGGGCTCGTGGGCCTGGTCTACACCGAGCCGCGCTGGCGCGGCCGCGGCCTGGCCAGCGCCTGCGTGGAGGCGTGCGTGGAGGCGTTGCGCCGCGAGGGCGCCGTGCTCGCGCTGCTCTGGAGCGACCTGCCGGACTGGTACGCCCGTCTGGGGTTCGCCGAGGCTGGCGCGGAGCAGATCGGGGTCGTCACGCCGGCCCTGTGCCGCGAGGCCGCGCGCGCGCTGGCAGGGCCTGCGGAGTGCGAGCTCGGGCCCGCTCGCGACGCGGACTGGGAGGCGCTCGAGACGCTCCAGGCGGCGCGGGACGCCCGCGCCCGTCGGCGCCGCGGAGAGCTGCGGCTGCTGGCCGCCGCGCCGTCCTGCACGCTGCGGGTCGCGCGCCGGCAGGGGCGGCCGGCCGCCTATGCCGCCGCCGGCCGCGGCGACGACTTCCGGGGCGTGATCCACGAGTGGGCGGGCGAGCCCGACGGCGTGCTCGCCTGCTTCGCCGCACTCGCGGAGCGGACCGGCGAGCTGCTGTGGCTGGCCCCGAACGCGGAGGACGAGCCCGCGCGCGCGCTGCGCGCCGCCGGCGCGCCGCTCGATCGCCGCCCGCTGGGTTGGATGCGTCTGCTCGACGCCTCGCGCCTGCTCCGCTCGGTGGCGCGCGCCGAGCCGGCGCTCGCGCGCGTCGAGCTCTGCCGTGCCGGCGACGACTACGCCCTGCGCGGTTCCCAGGGCCGCGTGGCACTGACCCACGCGGAGGCGCTCGCGCTGCTGCTCGGCCCGGAGCGCCCGGCGCGGGCGATCCGCGCGCTCGACGCCGCCGAGTACCGCGCGCTCGCGCGCGCCCTGCCCTGGCCGCTCTACGTGTCCGGGTTCGATTCCATCTGAGCGGAGGTGGCGATCGGCGCGGTCACCCGCGTCGAGTAGCGGTCGTCGTCCAGGATCACCTGGACCCCGCGGCGCGAACCCGGGTGGATCAGCAGCGGAGCCGCGAGGTTCAGCGTGGCGGTCCCGTCCGCGACGGTCGCGATCACGACCACCTCCAGCTCGTCCGCGCTCTCGACGTCCAGCAGCCGCAGCTCGCGTGCGGCGACGGCGGGGGCGTAGTCCGGCACGAGATGCCACGGATTCACGACCACGAACGCCAGGTCGGGGTCGTCGAGGCTCACCAGCCAGGCGAGCACGGCGCCGCGGTCGTGCTGCCGGAGCACGAAGCGCTGCGCGCCGGGGAAGCCGGGCAGGCCCGGGAACTCGATCACCTCGGCGGCGTCGGCTTCGACCCGCCCGAACCGCGTCGTGTCGCACTGCAGTCGCTCCGTCATGCTCCCCCTCCGCCGTCCGCCTGCTCGCCGCTGCTGCGAGCGCAGGCGGCCGCCTCCCGGTTCGCCTGCTCGATCCGGACGAACACCTCCTCGCGGTGCACCGACACCTCGTCGGGCGCCTCGACCGCGAGGCGAACGTGGCTCGCCGATGCCGAGAGCACGGTGACCCGGACCGCGTCCCCGATCCGGATGGTCTCGCCCGGCTTGCGCGTCAGGACCAGCACGCGCTAGCTCAGGAAGCTCACGAGCGAGTTCTGCACCACGCTCGCCGTCGCGCGCAGCGACGCCTCGAGGGCCGCCTGGTGGAGGGCGAGCTCGGACAGCACGCGGATCGTGTCCGCGTCCTCCACCTCCGACAGGCGCTGGCGCAGCTCGACCCCGGTGTCGCCCAGGTTCGCGGCCGCGTTCTGGACGCGCCGGTCCGCGGCACCCACCCGCGTCTGCTCGAGCTCGATCTGGAGCTCCACGGTGTCGAGGCGATCGAGCGTGGCGGCGACCGCCGCCCGGTCGTCGTCGACCAGCGCCTGCCACAGGTCGCCGAGTACCCGGAACGCGTCCTCGCGCCCGCCGTCCGGGGCGCCGTCGCCGTCCGCGTCGCCCTGGAACACCCGTCGTCCGTCGAGCGTCGTGGCGATCCGGCTGCCCGGCTCGACCTCGACCTCGAGCTCCGCGGAGTCGCCCTGGTAGGTGACGGTGGGAGGCGCGGCCGCGAAGCCGCCGCTGGCGCTGAAGGCCGGGCCGTCGTTCTGCATGCCGGCGAACAGCGAGCCCCCGTCGTGCCGCGCGTTCGCGAGCGCGAGGAGGTCGGCGTGCAGGGATTCGACATCGGTGGCGAGGATCCGCCGCGCGCTGGCGTCGAGCGTGTCGGTCGCGCCCTGCACCGCCAGCGCGCGCGCGCGCGACACCAGCTCGTGGGCTCCTTTCACCGCCTGCTCCGTGGCGCGCAGCCGCGCGCTCGCGGCGCTCGCGTTGCGCAGGAACTGGTCGCTCGTCGCGACGTCGAGCCGCAGGCGCGCGGCCCGGCCGGCGCCCACCGGGTCGTCCGACGGCCGGTTGATGCGCCGACCGCTGGTCGCCTGCTCCTCGGTGCGGGCGAGCTGCTCGCGCCGGACGGCGAGGTTCTGCAGCGCCGTGCGGTAGGTCATCGAGCCGGTGATGCGGGTCATCCCTCCTCCTCCCGGCCTAGAGCGTGGCCAGCAGATCGTCGAGCAGCTGGTCGACGCTCGAGAGCACGCGCGCGTTGGCCTGGTAGGCGGCCTCGAGCCGGATCAGCTGCACCATCTCCTCGTCCAGCGAGACGGCGGACACGGCGTCGCGGCGGTTCTGGAGCTCCAGCACGACCCGGTCCTGGGCGTCGCGCGCGATCTGCGTCGAGCGCGACTGCGCGCCGACCTCCGCCTGCACGACGGCGACGTGGTCCAGCAGCGTGCGTGTCGGACCGCTCGCCGGCCCGGGCGGATCGCCGGGCAGGAACAGCGCGCCCGGCGTGGTGGCGATCGCCGCCAGGTCGAGCGCGTTGCGGTTGTCGCCGGGCGCCGCCGTGAGTCCCGCAGCGATCGCGTCCGGGCTGGCCTCGATGCGCGGGTCCAGCGCGAGCGAACGCGCCGCGTCCTCCACCGCAGCGAGCCCGGCGAAGAAGTCGCCGCCCAGTCCGTCGAGGCCCACGCCGGCGCCGTGCGTGGCGTTCACGCGCTCGACGAGGTTGAAGGCGATGGTGTCGAGCGCCCGCAGCCCGCCGGCCGCGAGGGTGTCGCGCACGCGCAGCGCACCGCCGAGCTCGCCGCCCGCGATCGCGTCCGTGACGTCGACGCGCCGGCCGCCCTGCTCGTGGACGACGCGCACGAACGAGGGGTCGAACGGGTTCGACGGATCGGGCTCCGTCACGAGCCGGTGTGCGCTGGCACCGTCGACCAGCGGCAGCGAGCCCGCCACGAGCACCACGATGGATCCGTTCTCGCGCTCGAAGCTGGAGAGGTCGACCTTGCGCGACAGCTCCGCCAGGAGCTGGTCGCGCTGGTCGCGCAGGTCGTTGGCCGGCGCCACCACCTCGGCCCGCACGATGCTCTCGTTCAGCGCGGCGATCTCGCGGGAGAGCTCGCTGACCTCGCCGGCCAGCGTGCGCGCGCGCTGGTCCGCCCGGGACTGGACGTCGCGCAGCGCGCGGTCGGCGCGGTGCACCGTGTCGATCAAGGTGCGGGCGGCCGCGCGCACGGCCTCGCGCTCGACCGAGGCACCGGCCGAGGCCGACGACGCCAGGTCGTGCAGCGAGTCGAGGAAGCCGGAGAGCGCGGCGCCGATTCCGACCCCGGCCCCCTCGGCGAACACCGCCTCGACGTCGGCGAGCCCGTTCGCCTCGACGCCCAGCGCCGCGGCCTGCCCCTCCTCGGCGACGAGCTGTCGGGTCACGAGGCCGTCCGAGACGCGCTCGATGGTGACCTGATCGACGCCCGTCCCGATCGCGCCGTCGCGCCCGGCCAGCGCCGGGCCGGCCGCCAGCACCTGGCGCTGTCGGGTGTAGCCCGGCGTGTTCACGTTCGAGACGTTGTGGGCGGTCACGCCGATGCCGGCCTGGGTGGCGGCCAGGCCGCGGCTCGCAACGCCGAGAACGCCGAAGATTCCGGCCACGGGCCCGCCCCTAGGCCACCCGCCGGACCAGCCGGCCCGGCTGCGGCATGGCCTGCGAAGCGCCGTCGCGGCCGTAGATCGGCTCGCCCGCGGTGATGCGGCCGAGCGTGCGCAGGGTCGCGCGCACCTGGTCGATGCCCTGCCGCGCGAACGACGCGTTCGCACGCGACAGCTCCTGGACCGCGGCGAGCAGCGCGGACAGGCGCGCGTGGCGCTCGCGCAGCGCCTCGTCGTCCGCCCCGAGCGCGGCGCACAGCGCGCCGAGCGTCGGCTGGGGGTCGTCCACGCCGAGCTCGTGCGCGAGTGCCGCGGCCACCTCGATC
This sequence comes from Myxococcota bacterium, assembly GCA_030066475.1. The sequence continues at coordinate 6,350 of JASJBO010000111.1, read as the reverse complement.
CGGCTCTCGGCGACCAGGCGCGCCTCCTCGGCCAGCGCCTCCTTCTCGCGCACGGCTTCCTCCAGGCCGGCGGCGTCTCGGTCCACCATGCACGCGCGCTCTCGCTGGAGCACGTCCCGAATCTCCGCGTAGCAGCGCTCTTCGGCGTCGAGCACCAGCTCCAGGCGCGCCACGTGGTCCCGCGCCGTCATCGCGTCGCCGCCTCCGCCCCGAACGACTCGCCGAGGAGGGAGCCGATCCCGAGCTCGCCGCGCGCGGCGGCGCGGCGCGAGACCTCGGCGAGGAAGAGCTGCCGGTAGGTCCGGCCCGCGGCACCGCCGTCGAGCGGGGTCTCGCCGAACACGGGCTCCGCGGCCGGCCTCGCGAGCTGCTCCAGCAGCAGCGCGGCGAACTCGCGCTTCGCCGTGCCCGCGAGCGACGGCGGCGCGGCGGCCTGCAGCAGGCTCGTTCCGTCGATGCGCCCCGCCGTCACAGGATCTCCAGGTCGGCGCTCAGCGCGCCCGCGGCGCGCACGGCCTGGAGGATCGCGATCAGGTCGCGCGGCGTGACCCCCATCGCGTTCAGCCCGCGCACCAGCTCGTCCACCGTGGTGTCTCCGCCGACCACCTGCAGGCCCCCACCCTCCTCGATCGTCTCCACGTCCACGTTGGTGAACTCCGCGGTCCGGCCGCCTCCGACCGCGGTCACATCCGTGAGGTCGGCCGTCGTGTTGACCGGGTAGGGCTGCGAGACCTCGGTCGTGGCGCTGATCGTGACCGAGAGGTTGCCGTGCGAGACCGCGACGCGGCCGATCCGCACGTCCGCCCCCATCACCACGGTGCCGGTGCGCTCGTTCAGCACGACGCGTGCGATCCGGTCGGGCTCCACCTCGATGGCCTCGAGCCGCGCGAGGAAGCCGACCACGTCGCCCTGCAGGGACTCCGGCACGTCGACCTCCAGCGTCGCCCCGTCGCGGGCCCGGGCGAAGGGGCCGTCGAAGGTGCGGTTGATCGCCTTGGCGACGCGCTGCGCCGTGGTGAAGTCGGCGTGGTGGAGCGACATGTCGAAGTAGGTCCGATCTTCGATCGTGTAGCCGACCTCGCGCTCCACGGTCGCCCCGCCCGCGATGCGGCCGGCCGTCGGGTGGTTCTTCTGCACGCTGCTGCCGCCGCCGGCGGCCGAGAAGCCGCCCACCGAGATCGGCCCCTGGGCGATCGCGTAGACCTCGCCGTCGGCGCCGTAGAGCGGCGTCATCAGCAGCGTGCCGCCCTCCAGGCTGGTGGCGTCGCCCAGCGACGACACCACGGCGTCGATCTCCGTCCCCGTCTTCGCGAAGGGGTGCAGGTTCGAAGTCACCATCACGGCGGCGACGTTGCGCACCTGGACCAGACGCGGGTCGACGCCGATCCCCATCCTGCCGAGCAGGCTGGTGAGCGACCGGATCGTGAACTCGGTGCGGTTCTTGTCGCCCGTGCCGTTCAGGCCGACCACGAGCCCGTAGCCGATGATCTGGTTGTCGCGCACGCCCTTGACGGAGGCGAGCTCCTTGATGCGCACCGCGCCGGCGGGGGCGGCGAGGGCCAGGGCGAGCACGAGCCCGAGCGCGCTGCGGCGGACGGCCGTCAAAACGGGTAGATCCACGAGAAGACCCGCGTCATCCAGCCGGGCCGCTGCTTGTCGTCGAGTACGCCGAGGCCGTCGAGCGTGATCCGCGCCTCGGCCAGCGCGGTGCTGGGTACCGTGTTGTCGATGCCGATGTCCTCGCGGCGCACGAGGCCCTCGACCGTGAGGTACTGGAGCTCGTGGTTCACCACGATCGCGCGCCGGCCGCGCAGGTGGAACAGGTTGCCGGGCAGCGCGGCCACGACGCGGCAGGTGACGGTCGCGCGGAAGGTGCCGCCGCGCTCGGTCGTCCCGGTGCCCTCGAACTCGTTGGTGGTCTGGGCGGACGCGACGTTGAGCTGGCTGCCGGCGGCCACGTCCCGGCCGGGGCCGTCGATCCCGATCGCCCGGAGCAGGCCGCGGACCGGCTGCGAGATCAGGGACTGGAAGCCGACGTCCGAGGTGATCGCCGCGCCGAGCGTCGAGTCGCTCTCGGCGGCCGTGGACGCGTCGTGCACGGCGCGGGTCTGGTCGCGGATCTCGACCGTCACGAGGTCGCCCACGCCGCGCGCCTTGCTGTCGAAGGACAGGAAGGAGCCGGACGGGAAGGCCCCGGGCCAGATACCGCCCTCGCTCGGTCCGGGCGGCGGCTCCGGCAACACGGCGCCGTAGTCGAACGGCTCGCGCGCCTCGAGCAGCGCCGTCTCGACGCAGCCTGCGAGCGCGATCGACGCGGCGATGGCCGCGGCCGCGCGCCAGATCGGAAGCGGCTCAGAACGCGACATGGACCACCCCGTCGGCGGACACGCGGCCCACGACCTCGCGGCGCGAGCTGGGATTCAGCACGCGAATGCGCTCGCCGGGGCGGCCCTCCTGACGCGCCTTGCCGCTGCCGACGATGCGGAGCGGGCCCCGCTGCAGCACCAGCTCGACCCGGTCACCCCGCTCCACCACGGGCGCCGTCTCGACCAGCTCCGTCCGCCACGTCGCGCCTTCCGGCACGGCGCGCCGTGTGCGCAGGCCGACCACCTGCGACGGGTCGGCGATCGCGCCGGGCGCACCGGAGGCCGGCTGGTAGGGCCGCGCCTCGACGTCTGCCGCTTCCACCCGCTCGCCGCGCTCCAGCCGGCGCGACGCGACCCAGCGCGTCTCGAGCGGGTCGATGCGCACCGTGACCACGCCGCGGCGCACCTCCTCGCCGTCCACCCGGATCACGAGCGTGAGCGGCACGCGGCCGCGCAGCGGCGCTGCGGCGCTCGTGCGGAGATCGAGCCCGATGCGCTCCGGGGCGACGCCGGGCAGCGCGAAGTCGTCGAGCGGCGGGATCGCGATGTGGACCGGATGGTCGGCCAGGCGCTCCCGGACGAACTCGAAGATCGGCTCGAACAGCCACGGCGGCGGCTCCCGCGTGGCGGCGGCCGGGCCGGCGGCGAGCGCGACCAGGGCGAGCCCCGCGGCCCATGCGCGGACCAACCGGATCACCGGTTCAGGGCTCCGACGGTCTGGAGCATCTCGTCGCCTGCCTGGATCACCCGCGAGTTCAGCTCGAAGGAGCGCTGCGCGAGGATCATGTTCACCAGCTCCTCGGCCACGTTCACGTTCGACGACTCGAGGAAGCCCTGGGCGATCGAGCCGAAGCCGTCCTCGTCCGGCAGCCCGAGCAGCGGATCGCCGGAGGCCTCGCTCACGGCGAAGAAGTTGCCGCCCGTGGAGCGCAGGCCGGCGGGATTCGGAAAGCGCGCCAGCTCGATCTGGCCGGCCTCGGTCGGCGCGGCCGCACCCGCCTCGAGCACCGACACGGTGCCGTCGCGCAGGACCGTGATCTGGACCGCGTCGGGCGGGATCTGGATGTTCGGAACGACGCGGAAGCCCTCGATCGTGACCAGGTTGCCCTCGCGATCGGTCTTGAAGGTGCCGTCCCGCGTGTAGAGCGTCTCGCCTCCGGGCTTCTCCACCTGGAAGAAGCCCTGGCCCTCGATCGCCATGTCGAGCTGGGCACCGGTGTTGACGCGATCGCCCTGGGATACGACCTTGCTGATCGAGGCGAGCCGCACGCCACTGCCCACCTGCACGCCGCTCGGGAGCGTCGCCCCGGCGGCCGACGTGGCGCCGGGCGCCTGGATCGTCTCGTAGAACAGGTCCTGGAACTCGGCCCGCGACTTCTTGAAGCCGGTGGTGTTCACGTTCGCGAGGTTGTTCGAGATCGCGTCGAGCCGGAGCTGCTGCGCCGTCATGCCCGTCGCCGCCGTGTAGAGCGCCCTCATTGCGAGATCTCCTGGATCAACCGTTGCGTCGCTTCGTCGTCGGACTGCATCGCACGGACCGCGATGTCGAAGGCGCGCTGCAGCGTCACGAGATGTGCCAGCTCCTCGACGGCCTGCACGTTGGAGCGCTCGACCGAGTTCGGAATCAGGCGCGCTCCGGGCACGGCCTCGGGCACCAGCGCGGCGGGCGCGCGGAACAGGTTGGCGCCCTCCTTCTCGAGCAGCGCCGGCTCGTCGAAGTCCACGATCTGCAGCCGCCCGAGGGCCCGCTGCTGCTCGTCCAGCACCTCGCCGGACGACGCGATCGTCACGGAGCGGTCGCCCACCGCGATCGGCCCCGCATCGCCGCGCACGGCGTGGCCATCCGCGGTGGCCAGCTGGCCGGCGCCGTTCACCGAGAACGAGCCCGCACGCGTGAAGCGCGGGCCCGACGGCGTGTCCACCTCGAAGAAGCCGGGTCCGTCGATCGCGGCGTCCAGCGGAGCGCCGGTGCGCGCCACGGCGCCGGCGCGGAAGTCCACCCCGGCGGGCCCGAAGGCCGTGAACACCCGGCCGGGCGCGCCCTCGACGCTCGGCTCCAGGTCCTCGATCGTGGTCTCGAGCGCGGCCTCGAAGGAGATCCGGTCGCGCTTGAAGCCGGGCGTGTCGACGTTCGCGAGGTTGTTCGCGACGACGTCGAGCTCGCGCAGTCGCGCGAGCGCGCCGGCGAGACTCACGTACAGGTCGCTGCTCATGGAGTGCCCACCCTCCCCGGTTCGGCTGCATCGAGTGAAGCAAGCGCCGTGCCAGGCGCCGCCTCCGACGAGAACCCGCAGTGCCGGCGGGTGGTTTCGACGCGATCCGCCGATCGATCCGGCTCCCTGATGCGGCAGCTTCTTCCGGGTTGCGAGCACCGGCCTTTCCAAATGAAACGCGTCCTGGGGAACGCGACGTCAGGCTCGGATGTCGAGGCGCCGGCCCTTGTCGTCGTCGGGATCGGGATCTTCCTCCGGCTCCCCCGCGGCGGGCGGCCGGGGCTCCGGGCGCTGCTGGGCGCGGCGCTTGCGGCGCTCGGCGACCTTGCCGACGGGCGCCGTGGCCGGCACGTCGTCCCGATGGGGAGCCGGGGAGCGAATGCGGTCGATCTCGCTGCTCACGTCCCGGCCGCTCCCGGCGCCCCCAGCAGCGCGCGCGCCAGCTGGCCGAAGCAGCCCGCGGCGCGCGACGTGGGGAACGCCTCCACGACGCTGCGCTGGCGCTGGACCGCCTGCGCCACGCGCGGATCGCGCAGCACGCAGCCGAGGTAGCGCAGCTCCACCTCGAGGAAGCGCTCCGCGAGCCGCAGGAGCCGCGCGTGGGTCTCGGCCGCGTCGCGCTCGCGCCGCACGTCGTTCACCACGAGGTCGGCCGCGCCCACCCGGGCGTCGCAGCACAGGACCTTGAGCACGGCGTACGCGTCGACCAGGCTGGTCGGCTCGGCGGTGGTCACGAGCAGGCGCCGGTCGGCGGCCGCGGCCCACGCCACGACGGCCGGTCCGACCCCGGCGCCGGCGTCGACCAGGGTGAGGTCGTAGCCGCCGGCGAAGTCGCGCAGCGCGGCGACCAGTCGCTCGAGCGGATCGCCCGACAGGGCGGCCAGCTCGCCGCGGCCCGACGCGGCCGGCAGCACGTGCACGCCGCCCGGGCCCTCGACCACGGCGGACCGCAGCGAGCCGTCGCCCTCGAGCGCGTCCGCCAGCACGGTGTCGGGCACCAGCCCCAGCAGCACGTCGACGTTGGCGAGCCCGAGGTCGCCGTCCACGAGCAGGACCCGGGCGCCCTCGCCCGCGGCCGCCACGGCGACGTTCGCCGCGAGGTTGGTCTTGCCGACGCCGCCCTTGCCGCTCACGACGGTCACGAGCTGGCCGGCGGGCCGGACGCCCGAGCCGCTCACGGCGCCGCTCCCAGCACGCGGTCGGCCAGGCTCACGGGCTCCGCGAGCGCCAGGTCGTCGGGCACGCGCTGCCCCACGCCGAGCCAGGCGAGCGGCGGCGCGACCTCGTCGAGCAGCAGATTCGCCAGGCCGGCCAGGCTGCGCGTATCGTCCACCTTGGTCACCACGAGCGCCGCCGGCTCGAGGTCCGCGAAGCGGGCGACCTCGTCGCGCAGATCCCCCTCCTGTGTGGTCGCCGACACCACGAGCTGCACGTCGCCGCGCCGGCCTGCGATCCCGCGCGCGCGCGCGAGCTCGGCGAAGGCGGCGCGGTCGCCGCGCGAGCGGCCGGCCGTATCGACCAGCACCCGGCGCCCCGGCGTCGCCTCCAAGAAGCGCCCCAGCTGCGCGGGCGTCGCGGCGCTGGAGAACGGGATGCCGTGCCGCTCCGAGAAGGCACGCAGCGCCTCGATGGCGCCGACGCGGTGGACGTCGGTGGTGACCAGCGCCACGCCGTCGGGATCGCGCGCGGCGAGCTTGGCGACGGTCGTCGTCTTGCCCACGCCCGCGGCACCCACGAAGAGCGAGACGCCGGGGGGCGCGTCGTCGCGCGG
>JASJBO010000110.1 GCA_030066475.1 Myxococcota bacterium | reverse complement strand
CCCCCCCCCCCCCCCCCCCCCCCCCCCCCCCCCGCCTCCACCGACCCCGCACGGCAAGGCTCGGCTAAGCCGACCCCTCGCCCTCGTCCCGCTCGGCCATCCGCGCCACGGCCACCAGCTGCTCCCCCGGCGCCAGCTCCATCAGCCGCACCCCCTGCGTCGCCCGCCCCATCGTCGAGATCCCCGACACCCGGCAGCGCAGCACCTTCCCGCGGTCGGTGATCAGCATCACCTCGTCGTCGTCCGTCACCTGGGCCACGCCGATCACCGGCCCGTTCCGGCTGCTGGTGCGGATCGTGATGATGCCCTGGCCGCCGCGCTTCTGGACGCGGTAGTCCTCGAGCGGGGTGCGCTTGCCGTAGCCGTTCGCGGTGATCGAGAGGATGCTGGCGCCCGGCTGCAGGATCTCCATCCCGACGACCTGGTCGTCCTCGCGCAGGCTCATGCCGCGCACGCCCATCGCCGTGCGCCCCATCGGCCGCGCGTCGGTCTCGGCGAAGCGCACCGACTTGCCGCCCTGGGTGGCGATGATCACCTCGTGCGCGCCGCTGGTGCGCGCCGCCGCGATCAGCTCGTCGCTCTCGTCGAGGTTGATCGCGATGATGCCGCCGCGGCGCGGGTTCGAGTAGGCGGAGAGGGCCGTCTTCTTGATCACACCGCGCCGCGTGCACAGCAGGATGTACGCCTCGCCCTCCTCGGTGAAGCTGCGCACCGGCAGGGTCGCCTGCACGCGCTCGTTCTCCTGGAGGTGGAGCAGGTTGGCGAGCGAGCGGCCCTTGGCGGCGCGACCGAGCTGCGGCAGCTCCCAGACCTTCTTCCAGTGTACGCGGCCGCGGTTGGTGAAGAACAGCACGTAGGCGTGCGTCGAGGCCACGAAGAGCTGGGCCACGAAGTCCTGCTCGCGCGTGTCCATGCCGCGCAGGCCCTTGCCGCCGCGCCGCTGCGCCCGGTACTGGGTGATCGGGTTGCGCTTCACGTAGCCGAGGTGCGACACGGTCACGACCATGTCCTCCTCGACGATCAGGTCCTCGGTGGCGATGCTCTCGACCGGCCCGGTGATCTCGGTGCGACGCTCGTCGCCGTACTTCTCGCGGACCTCCTCGAGCTCCTCGACCACCACGTCGAGGATGCGCGCGTCGCTCGCGAGCAGGCCGCGCAGGTCCTCGATGCGGGCGCGCACCTCGGCCAGCTCGTCGAGCACGCGCTGGCGCTCCATCGCGGTGAGCGCACGCAGCCGCATCTCGAGGATCGCGTTGGCCTGGCGCTCCGAAAGCTCGAAGCGCTCCATCAGCGCGGTGCGCGCGGCCGGCGTGTCCTCGGCGGCGCGGATCAGCGCGATCACCTCGTCGAGGTTGTCGAGAACGAGGGCCAGGCCCTCCAGGATGTGCGCGCGCGCCTCGGCCTGGCGCAGGTCGTAGGTGGCGCGCCGGATCACGACCTCGCGGCGGAAGTCGAGGAAGTGGCGCAGGCACTCCTTGAGCGAGAGCGTCTGCGGCCGCCCGTTGACGAGGGCCAGCATGTTGACGCCGAAGGTGTTCTGGAGCGGCGTCTGCTTGTAGATCTGGTTGAGCGTGACGTCGGCGTTGGCGCCGGCCTTCAGCTCGATCACCACCCGGATGCCCTGGCGGTTCGACTCGTCGCGCAGGTCGGAGATGCCGTCGATGCGGCCCTCGCGCACGTGGTCGGCGATGCGCTCGAGCATCGAGGCCTTGTTCACCATGAACGGGATCTCGGTGATCACGATCGCCTGGCCGCGCTTGCCCTCCTCGATCTCGGCGCGGCCGCGCACGGTGATGAGCCCGCGCCCGGTCGCGTAGGCGGAACGGATCCCCTCGGTGCCGCAGATCAAGGCGCCGGTCGGGAAGTCGGGACCCGGCATCTTCTCGAGCAGGTCGTCGAGCGTGCAGTCGCGGTCGCGCGCCTCCAACACCAGCACGTCGACCAGCTCGCGCAGGTTGTGCGGCGGCACGTTGGTCGCCATGCCCACCGCGATGCCGGCCGAGCCGTTGGCCAGCAGGTTCGGCAGCCGCGTCGGCAGCACCCAGGGCTCGGTGGTGCTGCCGTCGAAGTTCTCCACGAAGTCGACCGTCTCGCGGTCGATGTCGCGCAGCATCTCCTCGGCGATGCGCTGGAGCCGGGCCTCCGTGTAGCGGTAGGCGGCGGGCGGATCGCCGTCGATCGAGCCGAAGTTGCCCTGGCCGTCCACCAGCGGATAGCGGAGCGAGAAGTCCTGGGCCATGCGGACCATCGAGTCGTAGACCGCGCTGTCGCCGTGCGGGTGGTAGTGCTTGAGCACCTCACCCACGACGCCCGCGGACTTCGAGTAGGCCCGGTTCGGGAGCAGCCCCTCCTGCTGCATCGCGTACAGGATGCGGCGGTGGACGGGCTTCAGGCCGTCGCGCACGTCGGGCAGCGCGCGGCTCACGATCACCGACATCGAGTAGTCGAGGAACGAGCTGCGGACCTCGTCCTCGATGTTCACCGGGAGCCCGTCGCTGGGCGGCGGCGCGCCTCCCTCCGGCGGGGTCGGCTCTTCCGGCGGCGGCGGCGTGTCTTCGGCCACGGGTCTTCTTCCTGGGGGAGGGATCAGATGTCGAGGTTCTGGACGTTGAGGGCGTTCTGCTCGATGAACTCGCGGCGCGGCTCGACGTCGTCACCCATCAGCTTGGTGAACACCTCGTCGGCCTCGTAGGCGTCCTCGACCCGCACCTGGAGCAGCGTGCGGGAGTCGGGGTCCATCGTGGTGTCGGCGAGCTGCTCGGGGTTCATCTCGCCCAGACCCTTGTAGCGCTGGATCGAGAGGCCCTTCTGCGCCAGCTCGATCAGCCGCTCGAGCAGCCGGGTGGCGAGGGCGATCTCCTCGTCCTCCTCGCCCTCGCGCACGATCCGGAACGGGCCCGGCGCGATGCCCTCGATCTCGCCGTGCAGACGGCGCAGCCGTCCCCAGTCGGAGGAGCGCAGGAACAGCGCGTCGAACGGCGTGCCGTAGGTGATGCCGGCGCGCCGCGTCTCGCCGATCAGGCGGTGGCCGCCGTGCTCGGGATCGGGCAGCACGTCCCACGTCACGTCCGGCTCGTCCTCGGGGCCGACCGACTCGCGGAAGCGCTCGGCGATCGCCGCGCCCACGCGCTCGCGCAGGGCCTCGGCGTCGGGGAGGTCCGACTCCTGGGGCAGGCCGGCGCGCACGGCGGCGTCGACCAGGCGCTCGTCGAGGCGGCGCTGGCTCAGGAGCTGGAGCAGGCGGGAGTACTCGCTGGCCGCGGTCAGCAGGTGGCGGGTGGCCTCGTTGCCGAGCGGCGCCGCGGCGCCTGCTGCGAACACGTTCGCATTCGCCAGCGCCAGGTCGAGCAGGTAGGCCTCGAGCGAGGGCTCGTCCTTGATGTAGCGCTCGCTGCGGCCCTTCTTGACCTTGTAGAGCGGCGGCTGCGCGATGTAGAGGTAGCCGCGCTCGATCAGCGCGCCCATCTGCCGGTAGAAGAAGGTGAGCAGCAGCGTGCGGATGTGGCTCCCGTCCACGTCCGCGTCGGTCATGATGATGATCTTGTGGTAGCGCGCCTTCTCGACGTCGAACTCGGGGCCGATGCCGCAGCCGATCGCCGAGATGATCGCCTGGATCTCCTGCGAGGAGAGCATCTTGTCGAGCCGCGCGCGCTCGACGTTCAGGATCTTGCCGCGGATCGGCAGGATCGCCTGCGTCTCGCGCGAGCGCCCCTGCTTGGCGGTGCCGCCGGCCGAGTCGCCCTCGACGATGAACAGCTCCGAGCGCTCGGGGTTGCGCTCCTGACAGTCGGCCAGCTTGCCGGGCAGGCTGAAGTCGGAGAGGGCGCCCTTGCGGCGCGCCAGGTCGCGCGCCTTGCGGGCCGCGGCGCGCGCGCGAGCGGCGTCGACCACCTTGGCGATGATCTGCCTGGCGACCTGCGGCTTCTCCTCGAGGAAGGTCGACATCTCCTCGTAGAGCACCGCCTCGACCAGGCCGCGCACCTCGCTCGTGCCGAGCTTGGTCTTGGTCTGGCCCTCGAACTCCGGCTGCGGGAGCTTCACCGAGATCACCGCGGTGAGCCCCTCGCGCACGTCGTCGCCGCTCACCGACTCGGGGCCCTTGCTGCCGCCGTTCTTCTGGTGCTGCGTGATGTAGCGGTTGAGGGTGCGCGTGAGCGCGGTGCGGAAGCCCACCAGGTGGGTGCCGCCCTCGACCGTGTTGATGTTGTTGGCGAACGAGAAGACGCTCTCGTTGTAGGAGTCGTTGAACTGGAGCGCGACCTCGATCGAGACGCTCGTCTCGCCGCCGCGCGTCTCGAAGCGCCGCTCGCCCGCCACGTAGATCGGCGGGCTGTGCAGCGGGTTCTTGCTGCGGTTGAGGTGCTCGACGAACGAGACGATGCCGCCCTCGTAGCAGAAGTCGTGCGACTTCTCGGTGCGCTCGTCCTTGATCTGGATGCGGATGCCGGCGTTCAGGAACGAAAGCTCGCGCAGCCGCTGCGAGAGCACGTCGAAGGAGAACTCGATCGAGGGGAAGATCTCGGCGTCGGGCCGGAACGTGACGCGGGTACCGGTGCGGTCGGTGGTGCCGATCTCCTCGAGCGGGGCCTCCGCGGCGCCCCGGCGGTAGGTCTGCCGTGAGACCTTGCCTTCGCGCCGGATCTCGACCTCGAGCCACTCGGAGAGGGCATTCACCACCGAGACGCCGACGCCGTGGAGTCCGCCCGAGACCTTATAGGTCTTCTCGTTGAACTTGCCGCCGGCGTGGAGCGTGGTCATCACGACCTCGGCGGCGGAGCGGTCCTCGGTGGGATGTTTGTCGACGGGGATGCCGCGTCCGTCGTCCTCGACCGTGACGCTGTGGTCCGCGTGGATCACCACCTCGATCTCGCGGCAGTAGCCGGCCAGCGCCTCGTCGATCGAGTTGTCGACGACCTCGTAGACCAGGTGGTGGAGGCCATCGGGGCCCGTGGTCCCGATGTACATGGCGGGCCGCTTACGGACGGGCTCCAGACCCTCGAGGACCTCGATGGCACTCGCGTCGTACGCCAAGCGGACCTACTCCTGCCCCTCGCCGCCGGTGCCCGGACTGGCCGTCTGGAATCCGAAGCCGGGCCTGGGGCGGCAGCCTGCTGGGGAATCGACGGGGGTGGACGCGAGAGCCGCGCCCACCCGCCTCCCGGGAGGGTCCGGCGAGGTTACTGAATCCGTAAGTGCGCGTAAAGGCACAGATAGAGCTGATTCGGGGGCGTTCTGCGACTACCGCCTCACAGGCGCATCGGCATCACGACCGCGAGGCTGTCCTCGTCGTCGGTCGGGCGCAGCAGAGCTGGCGAGAGCTCGTCGGCGACGGCGATCTCGACCTCCTTCGCGTGGAAGGCCGCGAGGCAATCGAGCAGGTAGCGGGCGTTGAAGCCCATCGTGAGCGGCTCGCCCCGGTAGTCGAGATCGAGCTCCTCACTCGCCTCGCCGAGATCCGGGTTCGAGGAGGAGACCACCATGCGGCCCTCCCCGAGCTCGAGGCGCACGGCGCGGCTTCGCTCGACCGAGAGCAGCGAGACCCGCCGCATCGCCTGGGCCAGCAGGTCTCCCGCGACGACGACCCGGTGGACCGGCGCCTGCGGAATCACCTGCTGGTAGTTCGGGAACTCGCCCTCGATCAGGCGCATCATCAGCGTCACCTCGCCCTTCCGGGCGAGCGCGCTGTTGCCCTCGAAGCCGATGTCGATCTCGTCGGCGTCGTCCTCGTCCACGAGCCGCTTCAGCTCGGCGAGCGCCTTGCGGGGCAGGATCACGCCGCTGGCGAGACCCTGCGCCTCGTCACCGACATTGCGATCGACCAGCGCCAGGCGATGTCCGTCGGTCGCAACCATGCGCATGCGCGCGCCCTCGTCCTGCAGCTCGACGTAGACGCCATTGAGGTTGTATCGGGTCTCGTCGCTCGACGCGGCGTACATGGTGCGCTCGATCATCGTGCTCAGCACCGCGGCCTGGATGCTTCCCATCTTGCCGGGCGAGATCTCGGGCAGGGTCGGAAACTCCTCCGACGTCGTGCCGGCCAGGGTGAAGCGGCTGCGTGCGCACACGATCTCGAGGTAGGAGTTGGCGGTCGCCGTGAGCTCGACCGGCTCGTCGGGGAGCTCGCGGACGATCTCGAACAGCTTGCGAGCGGAGACCGTGAGACCGCCTGGCTTCGACACCTTGGCCTGGTGGATCCCGCGAATCCCGACCCCGAGGTCCGTCGCGGCGATCTCGAGGCGTCCCTCGCCGTCCTGAGTCGCCGTCAGCAGGGCGTTGGCGAGGATCGGCATCGAGTTGCGCTTCTCGACGATCGACTGGATGCGGCCGAGTCCTTGCTGGAGATCGGACTTGGGAATGGAGAGCTTCATCTCTTCCGGTCTTTCCTGTTCGATGAAGAAAGGTAGCAGTAGGAGGTGGCGTCTTCCGGACGAAACGCAGGCAACCAGCCGGGATCACGGGATTCTCTGTGTCCGCTGTCGGTGGTCCAGCATTCGACATCGGGACGAGATCCGGGCGCAGCCTGATCTTACCACGCAGCAACGGACAGTTCGTGCACCGGGAGCCCCGGGTCGTGGCCTCCTGGCACGGGCGGGGGACGGTTGACAGCTGCTCGGGGCGGTAGCTACCGTCCGGCGCTCGCCATTCCTGGCGCGAGCGAGGCCCACGGGCAATGAAGCGAACCTACCAGCCCAGTCGGACCCGCAGACGACGGTCGCACGGATTCCGAGCCCGGATGAAGAGCAAGAGTGGCCGCGCGGTGATCAATCGTCGCCGTGCCAAGGGCCGCAAGCGCCTGGCCGTCTCGACACCCACCAAGTGAGTGGGTCGGGCGGAAGCCAGCGCTTCCGCCGCGCGGACCGGCTGCGCTCCTCGAAGGACTTTCGGCGCCTCAATCGCGACGGACGACGAGTCGCGACGGAGACGCTCGTGCTGCTCGCGGCTCCGTCTCGGACCGGAGCGCAGCGGATCGGCCTGACGGTGAGTCGAAGGGTTGGTGACGCAGTCGTCAGGAACGCGACCAAGAGAAGAATTCGAGAGTATTTTCGGACACATAGAGATATGTTCCCCGAGGGTAAAGATATTGTCGTGATCGTCCGCCCCGCAATCGCGGGGGCTGGGGTCACGATCGAACGGGAGCTGGAGTCGGGCTTGGGTCGCCTCGCGGCGGTGGCAGCAAGGTGAGCGAGCGTTCCGGACTCGCCGCGCGTGCGGTGATCGGCCTGCTGATGGTGTATCGCTGGGCGATCTCGCCGCTGCTGCCGCCGGCTTGTCGCTTCGCGCCGACCTGTTCGGAGTACGCCCGAGAGGCTGTCGAACGGCATGGGGCGCTGCGCGGCGCCTGGCTGGGAATGCGACGAGTCGGCCGTTGCCACCCCTGGCATCCGGGCGGCTACGACCCGGTTCCCTAGGACGGACGAGCTCGATGGACCGAAACGCATTCCTCGCGTTCGCGCTCTCGTTCCTGGTGCTGAGCCTGTGGATGGCCTGGGAGGCCGACCAGCGTCCACCGCCCGAGGCGCCACCGATCCTGGCCGAGGGCGAGATCGGCGCGCCGGAACGTGATCTGCCCCCCTCGCCGCAGAGCGAGCGGCGGCTGGAGCCGGCGCCGCCGCCGGCGAGCGAGATCCCGCCGGCTGCGGAGACCCCCCCGGAGATCGTCAAGATCGAGACCGATCTCTATGAGGCAGAGCTGACGTCGCGCGGAGCGGGGATCGTTCGTTGGGACCTTCGCCAGTTCGAGATGCCGCGCGGGGAGGGCGGCGGTCCGGTCCAGCTGATCGGCGGCCGGGATCCCGAGGACCTACCGGCCTTCGCGACGCCTCTCGAGGAGCTTCGGCTCGGGAACCTGGCATACGCGACGTTCCACGTGGAACGGCTCGGCTCGACTGCCGTGGCATTCGAGTACGCGCTGCGCGGCGTCGGCATTCGCAAGACCTTCACCTTCGACCCGGACGACTCCTACCAGGTTCGGCTCGAGATCGAGATCGACAACCAGAGCACGGCCCTGCTCGAGCCTCGTTTCGGAGTGGTGCTGCCGGAACGCACGCGGGAGGGCAACGACTTCCGCGAGCTCTCGATGGTCGCGCTCGCAGAGGGGGAGCTGGAGCGCACGCCCCTGATGAGCTTCGGCACGCCGGGATTCTTCGGATCCGCCTTCGGAAGCGGCCCGGAGCTCGAGGTGGTGTTCGGAAGCGGAGTCGACTGGATCGGCTCCGACGCGCGCCACTTCCTGGTCGCGATGCTGCCGGACGTCCCGCGCGACGCGCAGGGGCGCTGGGACGCCGTGATTCCCGGCTCGGAGGCACTTGCCGAGGTGACCTACCGGGGCGTGTCGCTGCCCTCCGGCAACCGTGCCGCCCGCTCGTATCAGCTCTTCGTGGGTCCGAAGGAGCCGGATCGCCTGGCTGCGATCGGGCCCGAGATGACCCGCGCCGTCGACGTCGGCTGGTCCTGGATCGCGCCTCTGGCGCACCTGTTCAACTGGCTCCTCGACCTCTGCTACGCGGTGATCCCCAATTATGGCGTCGCGATCATCATCCTGACCATCATGGTCCGTCTGCTCACGGCTCCGCTCGCGAGCAAGCAGATGAAGTCGATGAAGCGCCTCGGTGAGCTGCAGCCGAAGATGAAGGAGCTGCAGGAGCGCTACGCGGACGACCGCCAGATGCAGTCGCAGGAGATGATGAAGCTCTACAAGGAGTCGGGTGTGAACCCGCTCGGCGGCTGCTTCCCGATGCTGCTCCAGATCCCGGTCTTCATCGGGCTCTACTACGCGCTGCAGAGCTCGATCGCGTTGCGCCAGGCGCCCTTCATGCTCTGGATCGACGACCTCTCGGCGCCCGAGACGCTCTTCACCCTGCCGGGGCTGGAGCTGCCCGTGCGCGTGCTGCCGCTGCTGATGGGGGCCAGCATGGTGCTCCAGCAGCGCATGACGCCGACCACCATGGACCCGGCCCAGGCGCGCATGATGATGACCGTCATGCCGGTCATGTTCACCTTCCTCTTCTACACCTTCCCGTCCGGCCTCGTGCTGTACTGGTTCGTGAGCAACCTGCTGGCGATCGCCCAGCAGGTGCTGGTGAACCGGCGGCAGACCGCCTGACGACTGCGACCCCAGGAGGACCCGAGCGATGTACGACCCCAACCAGGAAGCCCACGAGTTCATCGGCATGGACCGCGCCGAGGCCGTCGCCAAGGCGGTCGCGTTCTTCGGCGTCGAGGAGACGGAGCTCAGCATCGCCGACGTCGATCCGGAGCAGGTTTCGGGTCTCGGCGTGCGCACCGTCGTCGTGGCGTTCCGAAAGGGGGCGGGTCCCGCCACGATCCTGCGCGATTCGGGTGGTCGCGGGGACCGGGACGATCGCGGCGGTCGCGGAGGCCGCGGGGGTCGCGGAGATCGGGGGGATCGCGGGCCTCGCGAAGCGCGCGGCGAGCGGGACGGCCGGCGCGGTCGGGATCGGGGTCGGGACCGCGATCGGGATCGAGACCGCGACCGGGACCGTGAGCGCCGGGATGGTGGCCGCTCGGAGCGGGGGGAGCGCAGCCCGCGCGGTGACGACCAGGAGCGCCCGCCTGCCGCCAGCGCCGAGCCGCTCGAGGAGACGACAGCCACCGTGAGCGGCGAGCTCGGGGAGATCGGCAACTTCGTGAAGGGCCTGCTCGAGCGCATGGATCTCGGCCCGTTCGAGATCGCAGAGGTCGAAGAGAACGAGGGTCTGACCGTGATCCAGCTCAGTGGCAGCGGCGCCTCGCGGCTCTCGAGCGGGGAGGGGCGTGCGACGGATGCGATCCAGCTCCTGGCCAACCAGGCCGCGATCCGCGCCGAGGGCGACTCGGCGCGCCGTATCGTGGTCGACGTCGAAGGAGACCTCTCGAAGCGCGAGGCCCTGCTCGAGCGCGTGGCGGATCGCGCGGCGAAGCGCGCGACCCAGACCGGCCGCCCTGTCGCTCTGGAGGCGATGAACGCGAAGGACCGTCGCACCATCCACGTCACCCTTCGCGACGTCGACGGCATCGCGACGATGAGCGTCGGGGAGGGGCGCTACCGGCAGGTGGTCGTGGTTCCCGAGAGCGCGCCGGAGTACGAGGAAGCCCGCAGCCACGAGTCGAGCGCCCGGTCCGACTCCTGAGCGCGTTCCACGTGGAACACGCCCCCCGCCGCCCCCTGGCGGGTGCCCCCGAAGCCCGGTGTCCGGTCGCTCCTCGACCGAGACCCTGATCCGAGAGGGCCTGCGCGAGCTCGGCGCGCCCGAGGCTGCGGCACCGGCCCTCGACCGGCTCACCCACTTCCTGAGCCGCTGGTCCGCCCACACGAACCTGACGGGGCACCGCGACCCGGACACCATCGCCTCTCGCCTCGTGCTGGATGCGGCCGCTCTCGGCATGGTGCTGCCCCAGGTGGCCCGAATCGCCGATCTGGGCTCCGGGGCAGGCTTCCCCGGGCTCCCACTCGCAATCCTGCGCCCGGATCAGCGGATCACGCTGATCGAGGCTCGCGAGCGGCGCCATCACTTCCAACGCGCGGCCATCCGAGAGCTCGAGATCGTGAACGCGCGGGCACTTCGCGGCCGTGCCGAGGACCTGGAGCCCGAGCCCCACGACCTCGTGGTGGCCCAGGCCGTCGCGAGCCCTGCCCGGGCACTCGACTGGATGTACGCCTGGTGTCGTCCGGCTGGCTGGCTGGCACTGCCGCTCGGCGATCCGCCGCCCCCCCTCGTGCCCCCGTCCTATGTCCACGAGTGCGAGCTGCGACGCTACCGGGTGCCACTCGGTGGCCCTGCTCGGCAGCTCTGGCTCGGGCGGCTGGCGCCGTCCGACTCACCCTAGCAGCGAAGTCTCCAAGACCTGGTTGGCCTAGACGCCGGGCTGGCCCCGTGGTAACTCTCTCGAATCCACCCCCAACCGCCCCGAACGCCCTGACTCCTCCAATGAGTTCCCCGAGGGGAATCAAGCGAATGGCTAGAACGACCCGCGTGTTCGCGGTGGCCAACCAGAAGGGTGGCGTGGGCAAGACGACGAGCGCCGTCAACCTGGCCGCCTCGTTCGCCGTCTCCGAGCACTCGACGCTGCTCATCGACCTCGATCCGCAGGGCAACGCGACCAGCGCGTTCGCTACCGCGGAGGCCCGGGTCCAGATCTACGACGCGCTGATCGGGCGCTGCAGCCTGAAGGACGCCGCCCTCCCCACCGAGCTCTCCTACCTGAAGCTGGTCCCCGCCGGCGCCGACCTGGTGGGTGCGGAGATCGAGCTGGTCGGGGCGGACAACCGCGAGCGCCGTCTGGAGACCGCGCTCGCCGACGTGCGCGGCGACTATGAGCTGATCCTGGTCGACTGCCCGCCGTCGCTCGGCCTGCTCACCCTCAACGCACTGTGCGCGGCAGACGCCGTGATCGTGCCTCTGCAGGCCGAGTACTACGCGCTCGAAGGCCTGGCGCGCCTGCTCGATACCGTGGGACGCGTGCGCGACGCGCTCAACCCGCGCCTCGAGCTCGAGGGCATCCTGCTCACCATGCTCGACCGCCGCAACAACCTCGGGCGCCAGGTCGCCGACGAGGTGCGCGCGCACTTCGGCGAACGCGTCTTCGAGACCGAGATCCCGCGCAACGTGCGGCTGTCCGAGGCGCCCAGCCATGCCAAGCCGGCGCTGCTCTACGACGTGCGCTCGACGGGCGCCACCGCGTACCTGCGCGTCGCCGAGGAGATCCTGCGGCGACTCGATCCGGTGACACGAGAAGGAGACGGCGATGGCGACCCGACGTAGCGCTCTCGGTCGCGGCCTGGGCGCGCTCATCCCGACCCGCAGCGAGCTCGACGATCGAGAGCAGGAAGTCGCGCCGGAGGCCGAAGCGGAAGCGGGGGCCGCCTCCGAGCTCGAGCTCGAGCGCATCCGCACGAATCCCGAGCAGCCGCGGCGCCGCTTCGATCCCGACGAGCTCGAGCGCCTGGCCGAGTCGATCGGCCGGCACGGCGTGCTCCAGCCCGTCGTGGTGCGACGAGTCGCCGACAGCGACCTCTCCGACCCGCTCTACGAGCTGGTCGTTGGAGAGCGGCGCTGGCGTGCCTCGCAGCTCGCGGGACGCGCCACGATCCCGGCGGTGATCGCCGACGTCGCGCCGCGCGAACGCCTCGCGCTGGCACTGGTCGAGAACGTGCAGCGCCAGGACCTGAACCCCATCGAGCTGGCGCACGCGTTCGAGGCACTCGCCGCCGCGGGCGCCACCCAGGAGCAGATCGGCGATCAGGTGGGCCTCGACCGATCGACCGTGGCGAACCACCTGCGCCTGCTCGAGCTGCCGCGCGAGCTCCAGGGCGACGTCGAGACGGGGAGTGTGACGATCGGCCACGCCAAGGCGCTTCTCTCGGTCGCGAACCCCGAGCGGCGGCGCTCGCTACGCGACCGCATCGTTCGCGAGCAGCTCTCGGTGCGCGAGTCCGAGGCGGCGGCGCGCAGCCTCGGGGCGTCCACGCGGGCGCCGCGGCGCCGCAAGCGCGCCGCGGCCGCGCTCGATCCGGACACCGGCCACCTGATCGATCTGCTGCGCGACCGGCTCAAGACCCAGGTGCGGCTCCAGGGCACCCCCGCGCGCGGCCGCCTCGAGATCGACTTCTTCGGACCCGAGGAGCTCCACCGCATCAGCCAGATCATCCTGGGCGAGGTATGAGTCCCACGCCCGGGCCGCGCCCCGACGAGAGCTTTCCCTGGACCATCGGTCCCAACGCCGCCTTCGACGGCCTGCTCTCGTTCCGCGGCGGCGCGCGCCTCGGCGGCCGGCTCTCCGGCGAGGTCGTCGGCGAGGGCTGGCTCTGGATCGCCGCCGGCGCCCGCATCCGGGCCCGCATCGAGGCCGATCTCGTGCTGGTCGAAGGCGAGGTCGAGGGCGAGATCGTCGCCCGCGAGCTCGTCGACATCCGCCCCACCGCCCGCATCCGCGCCACCGTCCACACCCCCTCCCTCTCGATCGACGACGGCGCCAGCCTCGACGGCCCGGTCTCGATGCCCGCAATCGCTGGCACCGAACCGCCCAGCGAGCCGTAGGCACGCGAACTCCACCGCCGCCCCCCACCCGCCCCCGCCGGCCTGCACGCCCCGTGCGAAGCCAGGGCGGCTGCCCGCGCAAGCGCCGCCCACCGAAGCCCGCGCAGCGCGCCCCCGCCTCGACGCGGCGCGCGCAGCGAGCCGAAGGCGAGCGAAGTCGAACAGTTGAAATCCGCGCGCCGTTTGCCAGAATTCGGCGTCCTCGCGGCCGGTTGGCGCGTTCCGACGCCCGATCGCCCGAGCGGCGAGCCCGCGCAGCGGCGGGCTTCCTGGGGAGATCCCCGGGTGTTTGCCCGGGGCTGTGCCCCGGG
>JASJBO010000109.1 GCA_030066475.1 Myxococcota bacterium | reverse complement strand
AGATCGCCGCCAGGTCGGCGAGCGACGCCTCGATCGCGGGCAGCCACGCGTTCTCCAGGCTGTGCTGGACGTCGGCTCCGCTCGGCGAGTCCTCGGGCAGATCGATCGGGCGCCCCTCGGAGGCGTCCCAGCTGGCGACGAAGTCGGCTCTGTCGAGCGCACCGTCGTCCCGGAACAGGAAGAGCTCGGCGTCGAAGAAGGCGATCTCGGCGTCGCCGTTCACGTCGATCGGCGCCCCGGTGTATCCACCCGACGGCGGCTCGTCGTCCTGCTCCCAGGAGAGCACGTCGAAGACGAGCTCGCCGTCCGAGAGCACGGTCAGATCGAGCAGATCCACCGACACGGACTCGGCCTCCGAGTCGTACAGCAGCGACCCCTCGAAGAACGAGACGTCCACGGCGCCGGTCACGTCGATGCGGTAGTCCCCGTGGTCCGAGCGGGCGCGCTCGTAGCCGTCGATCTCGTTCCCGATGACCGTGTAGGTCGCAGCGAAGGGCGAGACGCCGAGGATCACGTCGCCGACCCAGGTGAAGCGCGGCGCGATCGCGAGGATGTATGCACCCGCCTCGAGGTAGGTGCCGTGGAAGGGATCCCGCTCCGAGATCGAGCCGTCGGCGCGCCCGAAGGCGGCCGGGTCGGTCGTCTCGGGCGGCGTGGAGGTAAAGCCGAGCAGGCTGCGCCCGTCCGCGGTCAATCCGTACTGGTCGGGCTGGCCGTCCGTGCTGAAGTCGAGCTGGTCGAGGAGCCCCTGGAGGTTCGTCCGGAAGTCGGGTCCCGGATTGTCCTCTTCGCCCAGGCGAAGCAGTCGGGTGTAGGCGCGGAGCAAGCGCGCCTCCCCGTCCGAGGGATCGGCCTCCACCGCCTGGCGGCAGGCGTCGTCGGCGGCGACGAGGTCGGGCTGCGGGCACTGGTTCGACGGACCGCAGTCTTCGTCGACGAAGCGCAGGAGAACGGCGCGGCAGTCCGCGAGGACCTCGCCCTGCGCGGCGGCGCGAGGAGCTGGCTGGATCCCTGCCGCGAGCGCGCCCAGCGCGACCGGAAGAATGAAATCGGAACGCAACTCGCACCCCTCTCCGCTCGGCTCCGCGAGGATCCATGAACGCGGGACGCTTGACAAGCAGAATCGTTACACACGACGGGTCCGAATGAATCACCGCACTCTGGTCCGAATGCACCACCGCACTCCGTCGATGGTGAAATCGGCCACATCGACGCTGGTGGTGGTGCGCCTCGGTGCCTCGCACGGGCCCGACGGCGACAGCGACGCGATCGCTCGCCTGCTCTCGGACGTCCTCGCAGCGCTCTAGCGTCAATCGGAAGAGGAAGGAGGTCGCCATGACGGACGTGTCGGCGCTCGGTCTCGGAGCGATAGGGTCCGCGCTGGCGCGCGTTCTGCTCGAGAAGGGACACGCGGTCAGCGTCTGGAATCGCACCGCCGCGAAGGCGGTTCCGCCGGCCGCGCGCGGCGCGCGGGTGGCGGAGAGCGCCGCGGCGACGCTCGAGGCGGGGCTAGCGGAGCGCGCCCACCTCCGTATCGCCCCGGGGCTGTGCTCCACGTCCGCCCCCGCGGACTCTGCCCACGCAGCCGGCGTGGCGACCCGAGCATGCCGCAGCGTCGTATAGAGGAAGGCGGCGGTCCGGCAGGCGATCCGCGCGCCCGGGACGCGATCGCAGCCCCCGCAGCCCTGCCTGCGACGAGGTCGCTCGCCATCGACGCCATGGATGCGTTGGGCCCGCGCCACCAGGCGGCGATCGGCCGTATAATCGGCGAGGTGGCGAGATCCTGGACGTCGGCGGCAGAGCAGTCGGACGCGGCTCTCGCGGCGGCGCTCGCCAGCGGCGACCGCGAGGCGCTCGCGGCGCTCTACGACCGTCACGCGGCCTACCTGCTCGGAGTCGCCACGCGCGTGCTCGAGAGCCGTCGCGACGCCGAGGATCTGCTGCACGACGTGTTCCTCGAGGCCTGGCGTCGCATCGAGAGCTTCGATCCGGCGCGCGGCACGCTGCGGGCGTGGCTGGCCGCGCGCGTGCGCAGCCGCGCGATCGACCGCCATCGCCAGCGCGCCCGGGCGCGCGCCCACGGCCTGGAGCTGCAGCGCGGGGCGGAGCAGCCGCCCGCCACGGGCACGGCGGACGACCCCGCTCGCGAAGGCGACCGGCTGCGCGCCCGGCGGGCGCTGGCGACGCTGTCGGAGGTGCAGCGCACGGCGATCGAGCTGCTCTACTTCGAAGGTCTCAGCGCCGCCGAGGCCGCCGAGCGCTGCGGCGTCCCGCACGGTACGGTGAAGTCGCGGCTCGCGGCGGGGATCGCCACCCTGCGCAAGGAGCTCGGGGCCGACGGCAGCTTGGCGGAGGCGGACGATTGACGACACGGCGTGATGCAGAGCTGCTCGAGTACGCGCTGGGCGTCTTGCCCGAAGCGCAGCGCGCGGAGCTCGAGCGTGAGCTGCGCGCCTCGCCCGAAGCGGCCAGCGCGCTGGGGGCGACCGAGGCTGCGCTGGAGGCCCTGGCGCTCGCAGGCGACGACGCGACGCCTTCGCCGGCGCTCCGAGCGAACCTGCTCGCCGCCACGGACGACGGTGCGGGCCGCTACGAGGGCTTCGTCGGGCGGCTGTGCGCGCTGTTCGATCTCGACGCCGCGCGCGTGCGTGAGCACCTGGCCCAGCTCGACGCGGCGCCGGACGGCGCGCAGTGGGAGCGGGGCGGGATGCCGGGACTCGCGCTCTACCATCTCGATGGGGGGCCGGGCGTGGCCGATGCCGACTGCGGGCTGGTCCACCAGGCCCCCGACCTCGAGTTCCCGCGCCACGGGCACAGCGGCGACGAGTGGGCACTGATCCTGGACGGTGTGGCCCGCGCCGACAGTGGCGCGTGGATGCGGCCGGGTGACCTGCTGCACCAGCGGCCGGGCTCGGTCCACTCGTTCCGCTCCGTCGGTGAGCGCCCGCTGGTCTACGCGATCGTGCTGCACGGCCGGATCGAGATCGGCGGGGGCTGAGCGGCCCCGCTCGGGCCTCGGCCGCCGCTGGCAAGGCGGTGGTCCAACCGGATCGAGACCCCGAGCCGGTGGCCCACGCCTACGCGCCCGGCGACGCAATCGTGTAGCCGAGACGGCAGCCGAAGTTCCGAAGCTCTCGCGTGTGGGCCTCTCCGAAGTCCCGCACCATGGAGGCGCTGATGTGATAGGTGTACCTCTCGTTGTCGATGGGGATGACGAGATCGGCGTCCACCGCCTCCTGCATGACGTCGCTGGCTCCGCTCGTGTCCACCTCGACCCTTGCGATCGCCGATCCCTCGCCCGTGTTGGTGTACAGGCGGCGCCGCAGGTTCCAGATGAAGACGACGCTGTTGTCGGGATCGTTGTCGTAGCCGTAGCAGCGCAGCTTCTCGATCGTGGCCTCGTCGGGCAGCTGGACGCTCGCGTAGGCCAGCCCCAGCGATCCCTCCGGACCCGTGAATTCGTAGCTGAACGAGGGACCCTCGATGAGGAAGCCCTCTCGCGCGCTCGAGAACATGGGCCCGAAGACGGCGTGGTACCGGGTCTGGGGCTGGCTGTAGCGGAAGTCGTCCGCACTCACGGTACCTGCGACGTCGAGCGGGTAGGCGGGCTCGCTGGTCCGGACGCCGACGCGATTGCCGGCGAAGCGGACGCAGAAGGTGTCCCCGTCGAAGCACTGCGTCGTCGTGCCGGTCTTGAGGGGCACCTCGGAGGGGTCGATCTCGAGGCGGTTGGCACCGTCGATCAGGAGCCCGGTTCCGGCGCTGTAGGTGGTGTCGTCGTCCGGCTCGCACGTCACCCTCCCGTCCTCGGCGATGCGTCGGATGGCGCTGCCCAGTGCGCAGGTCCCCGACACCCGGGTCTGGATCATCTTCGTGTCCACGCTGAAGGTGGTCCCCAGCTGCAGGAGGCCCCTCCCAGCGAAGTAGGGCGTGCCGCCGTCGTCGGGCTCGCAGGTGACGACACCACTCTCGGCCACGGAGCGGATCGAGCTTCCCGACGGACAGCCCGTGGCGATGCGGGACTGCACCGCGCCGGGGTCGACGGCGAGCGAGAGGTCACCGCCGCTCCCGCCTCCGCGGAGCCCGGTCTCCGCGGTGATGCTCGTGACCACGTCCTCGGGCGCCAGCACGCCGAGCGATTCCGAGCTCCGGGCGCGCTCGGCGTGGAAGGAGTAGGGCACGGCGACGAAGCGCTGGCGGGGCAGGAGGATCTCTCCGTCGGCCTCGACCTCGAGCCAGCGATCCGGACCTGCGAAGACCGACGCGTCGAGCGAGTCCGGAGGCGAGGCGTAGCGTCCGATCTCGAGGTCGAACACGCCCTCCCGGACCGGGACGTCGGGGTGGGTCTCCTCGAATACGAGCGAGGCCGCGTCGGCGGACGTCGGGTGGTCGTAGATCCGGACCGTGATGTCGATGCTTCCGCCGAGCGGGACGCCGTCCGAATCGAGCAACACGCCCTGGTACTGGGTGCGGCTCGGCACCTGGGCCGTTGCGAGAGCCGGAACCAGCAGGGCGAGGATCATCCAGGGTGTACGGGGCGGGCGGCACATCGGGGTCTCCTCCAACTGCGGGGATCGCGCACCTCGTGGTGGGACGACCAGCACCTGCTCGAGAAAGCAAGCGCCGTGCCGATCCGGGCGCGGGCCGGGCCGGCCGGTTCCGCGGTGGTCGATTGGCGACGGCCCGGGCGCGCCTCGAGGGCGCGCGGATCGGCACTGTCGGCCCCACCGGGCGAGACGACGTGACACCCGGCGCGCGGACGCGGTGTCGGGGCGCCGACAGTCGAGCCGTGAGCCCCGCGCCAGAGCTGCCGTGGAGCGGCGCAACGCTGGCACGCCGTTTGCGATTGCTCGGGTCCGACGGAGCGATTCGGAGGAGGAGCGAAGGATGTCGAAGCGCACCCGGGCTGGATTCCGCGCGCTGCTGCTGGCGCTGGCGGGCGTCGCGGCGCTGCCGCTGGCTGCAGCCGCACAGCTGGAGCCGATCCTCGAGTGCGACGGGATCGGGAATGGGGGCGACCTCGCCGACGCGCGGGGCATCCGCTTCACCGTGGATCGCGACTTCTCGGCGGTCGACGTCCGCATGGACGGCACGAGCCCGGGTGTCTACCTGTTCGACCTGGAGCTGCGCCGCTCCCGCGGCTTCGTCGGCGACCCGGAGGTGGCGGTCACGAGCGTCCCGATCCGGGTCCCGGGCCAGTTCCTGTCCACGCCCTACCCCTCGCATCGCTTCGCGTTCGATCGCGTGCCGGTCTCGGGCCGCGAGACCTTCACGCTCCGCTTCGTCAACGTGTCCGGTCCGGTCGGGACCGACGCGCTGCTCTTCGAGGTCTTCGGGATCGGCAACGAGCGCTGCGACGACGTCCAGGAGACCGAGGAGAACGACGTGGCCGCGCCCACGGTGCGGGGCGACCCCGCCGGATTCCGGGTGCTCGGGTCGCCGCGCCTCGAGCTCGTCTCCGCGTTCAGCTCGGAGCCGCCGCGCCTCGACGGCGTGGTCGGCTGGGGCGAGTGGCCGCTCGACCAGCTCGGCTTCGAGGGTGGCTTCCTGTCCGTCCGCAACGACCAGACTCGGCTCTACGTGCTGCTCGACGTGCTGGCCGACGACGTCGAGGAGGTGGTGGCGGGCGACTTCTTCTGGCTGAGCTTCGACGTCGATCGCGACGGCGCGATCACGCCCGAGGTCGACGTCAACTACACCACGATCCCGCGCTCGAACCAGGTTCGCATCCAGCGCTACCTCGGCCCGGGCCGCTGGACGGGGGTGTCCGGAACCTTCTCCGCGCGAGGGCAGGGCTTCGGCTGCTTCCTCGGCGACGGCAGCCTGACCTTCGGGATCTTCCCCAACCCGGGCTCCTGCAACCGGCACCTGGTCTGGGAGCTCGGGATCGATCTCGCCGAGATCGGGGCGGAGGCGGGCGGCAGCACGCGGATGGGCGTCCGCATCGGGTCGGCGACGCCGGAGCTCGATGTCGAGATCCCCCCGCAGTTCTACCGGGACTTCTCCGACCTGATCGAGGTGTCGCTGGGCGCGCCGATCCTGGCGACGCCCGCCCCGAGCGTCCTGGCCTCGGTGCATCTCGAAGCCGACCCGATCGAGATCACCCAGGCGGTCCAGGATCGGGCCAACACGCTGCCGCTGGTGGCGAACAAGGCCACCACCGCGCGGGTGTACGTGGACGTCTCGAGTGTCTTCGCGCTTCCCGACCAGCCTGCCATCGTCTCGCTCTACGGCAGTCGGAACGGCGTCGATCTGCCGGGCTCCCCGCTCGCGCAGCTGCACCTGGCGCCGCTCTCGATCGACCGCGACGAGATCGAGGACACCGCCAACTTCGCGCTGCCGCCCAGCTGGGACGAGGGGAGCGTCGAGTTCCGCGCGGTGGTGCGGGACCTGTTCGGCAACCAGGACGACTCGGCGCTGCTGGCGCGCAGCTTCACGCGCAAGGAGACGCCCACCTACTGGATCGTCCCGGTCAACACGGGCACGGCGACCGCGCCGAACCTGCCGAGCGACGCCGAGATCAGCGACCAGGAGAGCTACCTCGAGACGGTCTTCCCGGTGCCGAACGTGGACTTCGTGCGCAAGCCGTGGCAGGCGATCGGTCCCACGTCGGTGGGGAATACGATCGCCGCCCTCAACGACTACTACGGACAGGTCTTCCTGGCCTGGATCTTCGGGCTGCTCTTCACGGGCGAGGCGCCCTTCACGCTGCCCGACCAGATCTACGGCTTCACGCCGTCGGGTGGCGGCAGCTCCGACCCGGTCTGGCTGGGCAATCTCGGCAAGGTGGCGCGCGGCTATCGCGGCTCCTCGCGCGAGGGCACCATGGCCCACGAGATCAACCACAACCTCGACGCCGACCCGGCCGGAACCTGGGGACGGCACACGCCCTTCGGCTGCGGCGCCACCGGCCCCGATCCCAGCTGGCCCTACACGAACGACGACGTCCAGCAGGTCGGATTCGACACGCGCACGCCCTGGGTCGACGGCAGCGGGACCCGCGACACGGTGATTGCCGACGACTACCCCGACTTCATGTCGTACTGTCAATCCGACGACCTGCCCGGCAACCCGTTCGGGCAGCTCCCCACCAAGTGGATCTCGCCGTATCGCTGGCAGCGGCTGTTCGCCCACTTCGACACCGTCGCGGCCGGCGCGGCCCCGGCGGGACCCGGTGCCCCGATCGAGACCGTCTACTACGTGAGCGGCGAGGTCCGCGCAGACGGCAGCGGCGCGCTGGCGCCCGTGCAGGTGCTCCCCGGCATTCCGACCGCCCCCCCTGCCCCGGGTCCCTACGCCATCGCCCTGATCGACCCGACCGGCGCCCCGATCGAGGAGCTGCCCTTCCTGGCTTCGTTCGTCGACGTGGAAGGTGAGCGCCGGGACGTCGTGCCGTTCAGCTACCGGCTGCCCGCCGGCGAGACCCCGGTCGCGTCGGTCCGGCTGCTGCTCGAGAAGCGGGTGCTGGACGAGATCCGGGTGTCGCCGAATGCCCCCACGGTCCGGGTGCTCACGCCCAACGGAGGCGAGCGTTGGGACGGCGGGGTCGAGACCATCGCCTGGGAGGCGCGCGACGAGGACGGCGACCCGCTCACGTTCTCGATCCTGTACACGCCCGACGCCGGCGCGACCTGGGTGCCCGTCGCCAACGGGCTGGTCGACACGCGCTTCGACGTCGACGTCTCGACGCTGCCGGGCGGAGACGAGGCGCGGGTCCGCGTGATCGCCTCGGACGGCTTCAACACCAGGGGGGACGGCTCGGACGAGTTCTTCCGCGTCGCGCCCGCTGCGCCGCAGGTCCGGATCGGCAGCCCCGCCGACGGCTCCGAGTTCGCGGCCGGCGCGCCGATCGGCTTCCGCGGTGCGGCGACCGACGCCGAGGACGAGTCGATCCCCGACGACGCCTTCGTCTGGCGCTTCGACGACACCGTGTTCGGGAGCGGGCGCGAGGTCGAGGCCGTGCTTCCCCAGGGTGTCCACACGATCCAGCTCGAGGTGCGCGACTCGGACGGCCTGGCCGGCCGCGCGTCGATCGGGATCGAGGTCGTCCCCGACGGCGACCGGGACGGCGTCCACGACCGCCTGGACAACTGCCTCGAGGTCCCGAACCCCGACCAGCGCGACAGCGCCGGGGACGGATACGGAGACGTCTGCGACCCCGACTACAACGGAGACGGGGCCGTCGGCATCCCGGACTTCGCCCACCTGCGCGAGCGCTTCGGCAGGCAGGCGGGCGACCCGGGCTTCGACCCCGCGGTCGATCACAACGGAGACGGAGCGATCGGCATCCCCGACTTCAGCACGTTCCGCAGCTACTTCGGAGGCCCGCCCGGACCGTCGGCCCTGGCGCCCTGAGCCCGCGCCTCGCAGCGACGCCAGCCGAAGCGACTGGAAACGAGCCCCGCACGGGGAGCTCGCCAGGGAGCGGAGATGCGATCGAGATGCGGAGTCGTCTGGGTCCTCGCGATCGGTATCTCGGCGGCGTCACTCGCCACCGTCCCCGGCGTCATCCTGATCAACAACGGGGACGAGCCGCCCGAGCCGCTCAACGTGATCGACGCCTCCGACCCGTGGGCGAGCGACGAGGTGATCGTGCGCAATGCCGGCTGCGGGACGCCCGAAGACCCGCACGCGTTCTGCGACTTCCCCGGCAGCTCGACCCGGGTGGAGGTCGTGGCCGGCGGCGAGGTCGGGTCCGTGACGATCCGCGAGGGATCGGGGCTCACGGTGAGCGGGGGCTCGGTCGGCACCGTGCTGGCAACCGACGGAGCGGCGGTGCTGACGACCGGCGGGGCGATCGACGCCCTCACCGGCATCTTCTCGGCGAACATCGTGCTCGCCGGCGGCACCGTGACCTCGGCGGCCTCGCGCGACGAGGCGCTGATCGGCGTCAACAAACCCACCACGGTCTCCGGCCTCGTCGGGCTCGAGAACGGCGAGATCCGCGTCTTCGGCGGCACGGTCTCGACGGTGCTGGTGGCCAACGAATCCTCCAGCATCGCGGTCCACGGCGGGACGATCGAGGCGGACCTCGAGGCGTTCGACACCGGCTCGATCACCGTCTTCGGGCTCGACTTCCGCATCGATGGCACCCCGGTGGAACCGGGCGAGATCGCGGCCCTCTCCGGCGTGCTCACCGGCGAGCTCGACAGCTCGGAGCCGATCGACACCGCGTTCGTCCGCGACCCGACCGCTCGCATCGAGCTAGTCCCCGAGCCGTCCGCTGCCGGCCTCCTTGCGGCTGCGCTGGCCGCGTTGCTGGCCGCCTCGCTGGCTGCGCGTCTGCGCGCCGGCAGCCCGATCGCCCCGTCGCAGATCCTCGGCGCGGCCGCTTGCGCGGCGCGACCTGTGACTTCGCGCCACGCCGACGCCGCCTCGTTCGGAAAGAGCGCCTGGATTCGCCACAGGCGCCTTCGCGCGGCCACCTAGCTCCTAGCAGTCAGCCGGGGGGGGCGAACTCGGGCCCCTGCTCGCGCGCGGAGAGGAGACATGTCCCAGAGGATCGTGAGCGCCATCGGCGCTGGACTCGTTCTGCTCGGCACGTCGGCGGCCCGGGCGGTGCCGATGCTCGACTTCAGCGAGGAGGACGCAGGCGACGGCCTGACGCGGTTCACGGCGTTCGTCGACGCCGACGACGGCCTGCTGCGCTCGATCTTCCTCGACCTCTCCTTCACGGGCCCCTTCAACGAGATCCCGTTCGAGGAGACGACGGACGTCGTGGACGACGACCCCGTCTGGCTGACCGACCCCGAGTACGCGGCTCGCCAGGGGCAGGACACGTTCTTCTTCGTCGAGGACCGCTTCGACACGGGCCTCGTCGGCCAGTTCTTCGACATCACCCACACGGCCGACGCCTACGACATCCTCGCCGGGTCGGGCGCCGGCAGCGAGCTGCTCCGCTTCCCGCTCGCGCAGCTCGTGGTTCCCACGCGCGGCGCGCCCGGGGACGCGATCCGCTACTCGGGAACCATCTCCCGGGGCGGCCTCAACTACGACGTCGAGGGCACCATCCCGCTCCCCGAGCCGGGGACGCTGCCGCTGCTCGCGCTCGCCCTGGCCTCGGCCCGGCGCCTGCTACGGCGCCCGTCGTAGTCCTCGCCGTCGTCGCACGGCGATCCACACCGGAAGCCCGAGGAGCAGCTCGGGTCCCACGCCACAAGCGGTCCTGACGGGCCCGGGCTCGGCCGCGTCCTCCTGCGGCTCGGTTCCGGCGCCGAAGTGGTCCGCCCAGATCGTGTAGTCGGCGCCGTCGACGACGCCGTCGCTGTTGAAGTCGCCGTCGGACGGGCCGGCCGCCGTGCTGCTGCCCGCGTGCGCGGCCCAGATGGCGTAGTCGGCCTCGTCCACGACGCCGTCGCCGTTCGCGTCCCCGGGCACGTATCCGATGCCCCCGCAGATGGCGTCGTCCGGATGGTCGCCGCAGAAGCGCCCGAGCGCCCCGCCGACCTCGACCCTGCCGGACACTCCCCCGTCGCGGGCCTCGAGGGTGATGGCGTCCATCCCGTAGACGAACGGCAGGACCCAGAGGAAATCGACGTCCTCCCGCCAGAAGACCCCCTGCTCCTCGTCTTCGTGCTCGAAGATGTGATCCGCCCGCGGATCCTCGATCGTGAAGCGGCGCAGCACCTGGTCGCCCGCGACCAGGTCGACCACGAACTCCTCGTCCACGCCCCGGTGGTCGGGCGAGGCTCCGTACACGAGCTGGACGTCGTCGACCACCACCTGCCCGCTCTCGAGACGGAGCTGGAGGATCAGCGACTTGGGCTCCCCGTCGAGGGCCAGCACGCTCGCCTGTCTCGACACGCAGGCCGGGTAGTCTGCGAGCAGCGCTCTCACCCGCTGCCCGCAGTCGTCGCTGAACGCCGTGTTGCCGCTCTTCATGAAGCAGCTGTCCTCGTCTCCCTTCCACCAGCCGTCGCCGCAGCACACCGTCTGGCCGGTGCCGCGGTAGTTGCACCACATCGGAGACTGGATCGTGAGCTTCGAGGTGTCGACGACGCCGCGACCCTGGTAGATGGGCGCCCAGATCGAGGGGCAGTCGCCGGCGTCGATCTCCGTGCACAGGTCCGCGTCGAGCCCGTGTTCCTCCGCGTAGGCGCTGCAGCTGCAGAAGATCTTCTTCTCGGGCTTGCCCGCGGCGTCGTAGAACGCCTCGCAGTTCGCGATCTCCGTGTCGTCCCCGGGCCAGCACTTGACGGTGGGACAGAACTCACGGCAGGCGCCCGACCGCCACGAGTGCGTCTGACAGCTCGCGAGGCTGGCGAAGATGTTCGAACGGCTCGACAGCTCGCCGTAGCCCCCGTCGCAGCAGTACTCGTCCCGCATCCCGAAGATGTTGTGCCCGGTCTCGTGCACGACGGTCCTCGCCGAGCCGACCGGGGCCGAGAACGTGTTGCTGGACCCCTGGGAGCAGGCCCGGTCTCCCGCCTCCTTGTGGAAGACGATCGCGACCGAGTCGGCGAAGGGGCACGCGAGACGCAGCGGGAAGGGCACGGCGAACCGCTCACAGACGGACTCGTAGTCGGCGAAGCTGGCGTCGTAGTAGTAGAAGTTGAACTTGCAGCGATCGCCCCACCAGTCCGCGGGGAGGTAGTAGCCCTCCTCGATCAGCCAGACGAAGTCGTCGATCATGTCCGCCATCCGCGTCGGATCGCCCGAGTAGTCCTCGTCGGGGACGAACACGATGTCGATCTTCTCGGCGGGGTCGCCGTTGACGACCATCGGCACGCAGCCCGGGCACGCGTCGCAGGAGGAGCCCCCGCAGTCGATGCCGTCCTCCTCGGGCCCCCAGGTCTCGTCGTCGCAGTCGCAGTGGTCGCCCTCGCCGTCGAGGTCGAGGTCCTCCTGCCGGGGGTTGTCCGCGAAGGGGCAGTTGTCGCAGGCGTTGCCGAGGGCGTCGCCGTCGCCGTTCGACTGGTCGGGGTTCGGGTCGCTGTCGCAGTTGTCACAGGGGTCGCCGACCTCGTCGCGGTCGGTATCGACCTGGGACGAGTTGGGGATGTCGGGGCAGTTGTCGCAGACGTCGCCGAAGTCGTCCGCGTCGCCATCCGCCTGGTCCGCATTGGCCGACTCCGGGCAGTTGTCGCAGGCATCCCCGACGCCGTCCACGTCGACGTCCGCCTGTCCGGGGTTCGGGTCGTCCGGGCAGTTGTCGCAGGCGTCCGCGAGGCCGTCGCCGTCGGCGTCCGTCTGGCCCGGGTTCGAGGGCGACGGACAGTTGAGGAAGCCGTGCCAGACCGCGTCGACCTGGTAGTAGCCCACGATGCGGCCCGGCTCGTTGATGGCGATCGCCCAGGTGGCCGTCGTGCCGGGGCCGTCGTAGTCCACGGTCGCCCAGGTGGTGCCGTCGTAGACGAAGCCGTGGTAGTCGCGCCCGGCCCGGTAGACCCCGACGATCGTGCCGGACTCCGAGATCCCCATCGCATAGGTCCACTCGGCACCCGGGAACTCGAGCTGCGTGAAGGTGTCCGACCCCGGGTCGTACAGGAAGCCGTGGCGCTCGCCCGTCTCGGTCTGGTAGCGGCCGACGATCTCGCCCGCGTTGTTGATGCCCTCGCCCCAGGTGTAGAGGGCGTCGGGGTACTGCAGCGAGGTCCAGCTCCCGTCCTCCCACACGAACGTGTAGATGTCCGTGTAGAGGTGGTCGGGGCCGGTGAAGTAGTACCCGACCACCTGCCCGGCATCGTTGATGTCAGTCGCCCTCGTGTAGGTGTGCGTCGGGTCGGGGTAGTCGAGGGGAACCCACTGCCCGTCGGAGAGGAGGAACGAGCGGTCGAGACCCGAGGTGACGTCCCAGTACCCCACGACCTGACCGAGGTTGTTGATGCCCTGCGCCACCGTGCGTCTGGCGCCCGGGTAGTCGAGGGACGTGTAGCCCTGGAGGCCGTCGAAGTGGAAGCCGTGCGTGCCGGACGCGTCCGTGTAGGCGCCGACGATCTCGCCCGCGTCGTTGATCCCGGCGGGGAAGGTCTCCTCGGCCCCCGGGACGTCGATCGCCTCGTAGGTGTAGGCGTAGTCGCCGAGCGTTTCGCGAGCGAAGCCGAACACGAACAGCAGGACGCTGAGGAGGGGGATGGCTCTCGTCATGCACCCCGGCGAAGCAACCCGTGTGCCAGCGCTCCGGTGGCAGGAGCGGGGCGCTCGGCCCCGCCGCGCGAGGCGCCCGATCCCGCGAGGCGGGCATTCCGACTCACACCCACGCTCGAGCCGTCGGCCAGCCGACACGGACGTGCGCGTCTCCACCCGATCCGGCTGAGGACGACCGGCTAGGAGCGTGCGCGGCAGAAGCCCCCCGCAAGCGCCCGGAGGGCGCGCGCAGTGAGGCGCAGCCGAACGAAGTCCATCAGCTAGGG
>JASJBO010000117.1 GCA_030066475.1 Myxococcota bacterium | reverse complement strand
AGGCGAGCGGAGTCCACCAAGACCGGAGGCGAAGCCGGAGCGCGCAGCGAGCCGTAGGCGAGCGGAGTCCATTTCAGTCTGGTATTGGTTGCCGTGGACAGAGCGGTGGAAGGTTTCGGGAAGCCGGTGAGAGTCCGGCGCGAGCCCGTCGCTGTGACCGGGGACGATCGCGGAACGATGCCACTGGCACGAATCTCCCGGGATGGAGGCCCGGGAGCCGAGTGCTGGGAAGGCTCCGCGAGAGGATGATCCGGAAGCCAGAAGACCGGCCTTCCGTCGAGGCGCGATCCTCTTCCGGTGACGAAGGGGGCGGTCGTCCACCCTCGTCATCGACGCAGCCCGGCCTGCCAGCGCTTCGGGAGTCCCTGCGTCATCCGGGTGGGCCCGATCCGATCCCCGACCAACCGGTCCGAAGATCCGACCATCGATTGCCGCCCGTCCGCGCGCCGCCGAGAGCGACGGCGCGTCGAGGAATGCCCCCGAGCGCTCGGCAGCAGCGCGGAGTGAGGGATTGCGAGGCGGCGCAACGGATCGCGCGACCCGACGTGGGTGCATCGCCCGGCTGGCGGTGGGCCTGGCGCTCGGCGCGCCGCCGGACGCCCCGGCGCAGGCGCCGCAGCCCGCCGCCACCGCCAGCGCGCCGTCCATCACGCGGCGGGTGCCGGGCACCGTCGTCCGCGGGGTCGAGGCGGGCGAGCTGCCCGAGGACCCCTCGGCCTTCACCACCGTCATCGACGTCAAGGACCACGTGGGCGAGATCGACACCACCGAGGAGCTGCTGGGCCGCACCGTCGGTGTGCAGGTGCGCAGCTTCGGCGGACCGGGGGATCCGGCCGAGATCTCGATCCGCGGCTCGACCTCCTCGCAGGTCGTGGTGCAGCTCAACGGCATCCGGCTCAACACGGCGCAGTCGGGCCGCGTCGACCTCTCGACGATCCCGCTCGCGATGCTCGATCGCATCGAGGTGACGCGCGGCGGTGGCTCGGTGCAGGCGGGCAGCGACGCCGTGGGCGGCGTGGTGAACCTGGTCACGCTCAGCCCGGGCGGTGAGACGACCACCCGGCTGGTCGGCACGGCGGGCGAGTACGGGACCTGGGAGGGATCGATCGCGCGCGCCGGCACCCTGCGCGGCATCGAGTACGTGGCCGGCTACGACGTCTTCAGCACCGACGGCGACTGGAAGTTCGACCGCAAGCCGATCCAGACCGCCTTCGGCAAGATCAAGCAGGATCCGGACCGCGCCAAGCGCATCAACAACGACAGCGAGAGCCACGCGGTGCTGCTCGGTCTGGGGCGGGACCTGGGCGACCACGTCCACGTGTCGTTCACCGACAGCTTCTTCCGCGAGTCGGAGGGGGTGCCCGGCTTCGACGACGGCAGTGGCCCGAAGGCCGGTCAGCAGCCCAACGCGCGCCAGCGGCTGCTGCGCAACCTGAGCCACCTGCGCATCGAGGGGGCCGACCTCGGCGTGGAGGGCCTCGGGGCGGCGCTCGACCTCGCCTACCTGCACGAGAAGGCCAAGTTCCGCGATCCGGACGAGGTTCCGCAGATCGACACCAGCGACCGCAACGGCACCTGGACGGGTCGCCTGCGGGGCGACATCGGGCTGCCCGTGGCCTTCACCCAGCACGGCATCTCGAGCGAGTTCGAGGTCCGGCGCGACACGCTCGACTCCAACAGCTTCGGCAACGTCTCGCGCAACACGTGGGGCCTGGTGCTCCAGGACGACATCTCGCTGTGGGAGGGGCGCCTGCGCCTGCTGCCGGCGCTGCGCCACGACGACACCGAGGGCTTCGGCACCGAGTGGCTGCCGCGCATCGGGCTGGTCGCCGAGGTGCTGCCCGGCCTGCGCCTCAAGGCGAACCTCGAGAAGTCGTACCGGGTGCCGAACTTCCAGGAGCTCTACCTGCCCGATCTGGGCTTCATCCGCGGCAACCCGAACCTGCGCTCGGAGGAGTCGACCGACGGCGACGTCGGCTTCCAGCTCGCGTTCGCGCGGCTGGGGCCGCTGCGCAACGTGAGCCTGGAGGGAGCGTACTTCCGGCGCGAGATCGACGAGTCGATCGTGTTCCTGCAGGTGAGCCCCTCGCTGGTGCAGCCCGAGAACACCGGCTCGGCCACGATCGAGGGCTTCGAGATCGGCGCGTCGCTCGACCTGCTCGGCTGGCTGCGCGTGTCCGCCAACCACACCTACCTGGACACCGAGGTCGACGCCACCGGAACCCCGCTCCCGGGCCGCGCCGACAACGAGACCAACCTGCGCATCGAGCTGGGGCCGCCGTCGCGCCTCGCGCAGCTCGTGGTCGAGATGCAGGCGACGGACAAGATCCCCGTGACCGACACCGGAAACACCACGCTGCCCTCGCGCACCACCTGGGACGCGGCGGTGTCGGTGGACCTGGCCAAGCTCGATGTGGTGCGCGAGCGGCTGCCGTTCAAGGAGCTGCGCCTGACCGTGGAGGGCTTCAACTTGACCGACGAGTACGTGCGCAGTGCCCTGTACCTGCCCCAGCCCGGCCGTAGCTGGGCGGTGCGCCTGGCGACGGCATGGTGAGCGCGCGGCTTCGCGCAGGGGCGCTCGGGGTCGCCTGGGGGCTCGCGGCCGGCGCCGCGGGGGCGGGCGTCCAGGTCGGCACGGACGACCCGCGCTGCATCGCGATCCCGGGCTCCTTCCCGCCCGGGCTCGACTCCGTGCCCGGTGATCCCGGCGTCGTGCTGGCGGCGGGCTTCAGTCCGGGCTTCGTCGTGCCCATCGACATGCGGAGCGTTCCGCCCGAGGCATCGGGCCGCCCGCCGGTCCGGGAGCTGCGCGGCGACATCAGCCGCGACGCGTGTGCCGAACGCACCGACCCCGCGTTCGACGGCCTCGTGGTGCCCGACGGGAGCCTGGCGTTCCTGACGAGCAGTGCCTGCGAGTCGGTGGCGTTCCTCGACCCGGCGGACGGCGCCCTCGTCGACCTCGACGTGGGCGTGCCCGCGGGCCTGCCCGCGGGCACCTACCCGTTCGCGCCGAGCCCGGGCAGCCGAGCGCTGCGCGCGGCCGTCTCGACGCGGCGCTGTGTCGTGGCGCCGGAGGACGCGCTCGACTCCTTCGGCGAGCCGATCGACGCGGGCTGCGCCTCGCCCGACCCCAGCTTCTTCACCAGCTTCACCTCGGGCGCCGCGCGCGTGGGCGACCGGCTGTTCGTCACGACCTCGAACCTCGGCGCCGGTGTCGGCACGCTCGAGACCCAGTACCTGCCGGGCACCGTGCTGGCCTTCGACCTCGACCTGGGCGGGCCCGGGGTCGAGCTGGCGCCCGCCGCCGCCGGCGACGTGATCTTCACGTCGGGCTTCAACCCGACGCATGTCACCGCCCATCGCACGGCGGGTGGACGCGACCTGCTGCTGGTGACCGTGAGCGGCGCCGCGGGGCTCGTGACCGACGACCCCCGCACGCCGGAGCGCGAGTCGGGCGGCGTCGCCCGCAGCGAGGCGGCGATCGACGTGATCGACCCCGAGCAGCTCCGGCTCGTGGCGAGCATCCCGCTCGGCTTCGCGGCGCTCTCGTTCGAGCGGCTGGCGATCGATCCGACCGGTCGCGTGGCGCTGGCCGGCTCTGCCATCGCGCGCCGCGTGTACGCGGTCGACCTGGCGCCGCTCGACGCGCTGGAGCCCGGCGATCCCTACGTCGTGCTCGACGGCGACGACGGGCCCGACGCGGTGATCCTCGATGCCGAGGCGCCGCTCGAGCTGCCGGCGCTGCCGAACGGCGCGCCGCCCGAGGCTTGCCCCGGCTTCGTCGTCGGCATCGACTTCGCGGACGACGGCCGGCGCGCCTACGCCACCGACTTCTGCGACGGCACGCTCACCGTGATCGGCCTGCAGCTGCGCGGCTCGCCGCCGGCGCCGCTCTCGCCGACGCGTCTCTCGGTGCAGGACACCATCGAGCTGGTCGCGCCGGCCGGCGCCGCCGCGCTGGGCAAGCCGCGCGCGCCCGGCGCGCTGCGCGTTCGTCCGGGGACGCCCGGTGTCGACTTCGACGGACCCGAGGTGGCGTTCCTGGTCGGCCTGCCCGAAGGCCTGCTGTGCGGCATCACGGTTCCCGCTCCCGAGCCATCCGGCGGCGCGCTTTGCGTCGCCGCACTCACCGCGCTGGCCGCCCTCGCGGCCCGGCGCCGCTCTCCGCTCGAATCCCCAGCTGAAGGAGGAACCCCATGATTCGGAAGCTCACGTTCTCGCAGGCCGCGCTCGCGGTCGCCGCCGCCCTGGCCCTGTCGGGGCCCGCGCGCGCGATCAGCGCGCCCGGCTTCACCGTCACCGAGATCCCGCTCTCGGACGTCGCCGCGGGCGACGTGGTCGTCGTGGGCGGCGCGCTGTTCGTCGGCATCGGCCCGGCCTTCGTGGGCGGGAGCCAGTCGGTGGTGCGGATCGACGGAGACGGCACCACCGTGGTGGCCGAGGGCTTCGCGGGCCTGTCGGGCTTCGCCTACGACGCGGCCAACGACCGACTGGTGGTCGGGGACAACGCCGCCGAGGCCCCCGGTGCGACTACCGGCGACACGGTCTACGAGATCCTGGACCCGCTCGGCACCTTCGCCACGCCGCTCGTGGCCAACGACATCGAGCTGCTGGCGTCCGGAACGCTGCCCGGCGTCGCCGACATCGTGCTGGATCCAGACGATGCAACGGGACAGACCCTGCTGGTGACGGACTCGACGACCTTCGACGTGCGTCGCGTCGACCTGGTCGCCGGCACCACCACCTCGATCCAGGGCACGACCGGCTTCGCGGCGGGCCTGGCGGTGGACGCAGCCGACCTGTTCTTCGGCGAGGTGCAGTTCGTGGGCGCGAACTTCGTGCCGGACGGAGCCGTGTCGTCGGTGGCGCTGCCCGGCACCGGCAACGCGGCCCTCGTGACGACGGGCCTGCCCGGCCAGTACGACCTGGAGCTGGCGACCGACGGCTCGCTGCTCTCCACCTCCGGCGACTCGCTGCTGGCGATCGATCTGGCCTCGGGCAACGTCACCACGCTCGCCACCGAGTTCGGCTTCGCCACGGGGCTGTTCGAGCGGGATGGGACGATCTGGGCGCTGGACGGTGGCTTCCCCGGCGTGGACGTGGTCTACGAGCTCGTGCCGGTGCCCGAGCCCGGCACGGCCGTCACGCTGGGCACGGCCTTCGTCGCGGCTCTGGCCGCCCTGCGGCGCCACAGGGCGGGAGCCCGATGAGTCGCCGGGCGATCGCGGTCGCGCTGCTGGCTCTCGCGGGGGCGGGTCTCGCCGCGCCGGCGGAGGCCGCGCGTCGCCGCACGCCCGCGATCGTGTTCGCGCAGCCGGCGGAAGGCGGTGAGGTCACCTGGATGCCGCTCACGATCGAGCTGGACCTGACGGCGTACGCCGACCTTCCGACGCTGGTGGTCGAGCTCAACGGCCACGACATCACCGCGTCCTTCGCGTTCGATCCGCCCGCGGGCGGCCGGGTCGCGGCGGTCGCGACCGAGGTCTGGGACGGCGTCGTGCTCCCGGGTGCGAACCAGCTCCAGGTACGCGTGGACGTGACGGGCACGACCCGGTCGCGCAGCGCGAGCTTCGACGCGGTCGGGGATCCCTATGCCGACGACGTCGACGCCTACACGGTCGGCGAGTTCGGCGGCTTTCCGAACCCGAGCTTCCTGCCCGGCATCGTGACCGGGCCGCCGCGCGGCGAGGGCATCCTGGCCGGCGGCTTCGACGTGTTCTCGCTGGGCTTCGGCGGCGAGATCACGCTCGTCTTCACCGACAACGTGATCGTGGACGGTCCGGGCGTCGACCTGACCGTGTTCGAGAACGCGTTCATGGCCGAGAACGGCGCGACGCTCGTGCTCGAGCGGCCCTTCGCCGATCCCGGGCGGGTCGGCGTGAGCCAGGACGGGACGAGCTGGTGGTGGTTCCCGTGTCAGCTCGAGCTCGACATCCCGCAGGGCATCGTCCACCCGGGTTGCGCCGGCGTGTATCCAGTGCTCTCCGACGCGGACGACCCCACGACGCCACACGCCTCGATCCCGACCCAGGGCAGCATCCTCGACCTGATCGGTGTGTCGAGCCTGCCGCTTCCCGAGCCGGGCGGTGCCGGCGGCGACCGCTACGACCTGGCCGACCTGGGGCTCGCCTGGGCGCGCTACGTGCGCATCGTCGACCCCGACTACGACACCGGGGATCCCTTCGGCGCGACCAACGCCGGCTTCGACCTCGACGCGGCGGCCGCGGTGCACTCGGCGCCGGCGACCGACGACGACGGCAACGGGATTCCCGACGCCGTGGAGTGAGCCGGCTCAGGGCGCCTCGTCGAGGATGAAGCGCACCGGGATCTCGAGACGGCCGTAGACGTAGGGCAGTCGGCCGGCCTCGCCCACGGCGCGCTTCGCCGCGCGGTCGAGCGATGCGTAGCCGGAGCTGCGGGCGATCTCCACGTCCTCGGCCGTCCCGTCGGCACCGACCTCGAACGCCACCAGGGTCTCGCCCTCGACGCCGCGCCGACGGGCGATCGGCGGATAGACGAGCGCCCGTTGCACGAGGCGCTGGATCTCGGCGAGGCGCGCCTCCACCGTCGGCCCGCGCACCGGGGCGTCGTCGGCCGACAGGGGAGGGGCGGCAGCCGCGAGGGCCGCGGCCGTGAGCAGGGCTCTGGCGGACGCGCTCGGTCGCACGGCGCGACCATAACGGACTCCGCGCGACCGGGTGAGCGCCTATGAGCTGTTCTCGACGCTGCTCTACCTGGCGGGCTACGGCTACGCCGACATCGGGCGCCACTGCGCACCCATGATCTTCGACGCCGGAGCTCAGGCGTAGAAGGCGCAGAACGCGTCGATGAACGCGTCGAGCTGGCCGCTCGGCAGGTGGTTGATGCCCGCCGCCGCCTTGCGGCCACCGCCGGTCGGGAACTGCCGGCACAGCTCGTCCGCACCGGTCTTGTTCTCGAGCGGGGCGCGCACGCTCACCAGGTAGGTGCCGTCGGCCCGCTCGGTCACCACCGCGTGGCCGCGCGCCGGCGCGCCGTTCGCGAGCTCGTTGCTGAAGACGCCGCTCACCCGCCGCGCCCAGGCCTCGTCGGGCAGCAGGTAGACCGCGGTCGCGTCGGACTCGCGCAGGGGCACGAGGGCCCGCGCGCTCGCCATGTCGTCGTGATAGCCGGACTCGAGCCTCCCGAAGGTGTCGCTCGCGGTCTTCATGAAGTCGAAGGGGCTTGCGAAGGGCGCGACCAGCGAAAAGAGCTCGGCGGGGGGGAAGTGGAGATCCTCGATCGCCGCGCCGTAGCCGTTGTAGTTGATGTAGATGCCGAGGTTCTCGAGCTGCCGCAGCTCCGACTCCGGCAGGGCGAGGGGGCGCGCCAGCTGCTCCGCGCTGGCCTTCAGGTTGTCCCCGAACGCCCCCGTGACCGCCCACTCCGCGAAGGCGCCTTCGAGGTGCCGGTTGACGAGGATCGAGGTGCAGACGTCCGGCGCCGTGTCGATGTGCGTCTCGAGCTGGTCCGACTCGGGGATCTCGCCCGCGAAGTGGTGGTCGAAGTAGCGGATCGACGCCCCGACCTCGAGGGCCTCCAGGACTGCGTCCCGGTTCTTGTCGAGGGAGACGTCGAGCACCGTGACTTCGTCGCCGGCCGCGATGCCCGCCTTCGCGACCAGCGCGATGTCGCGCTTCACCCCGGTGACGAGTTGCGTCTCGCCGGGGTGGTGGTTGCGGAGCTGGGTCAGGGCGCAGATCCCGTCCGCGTCTCCGTTGAAGATGTCGATCCTCGCCACGACTCGGGGTCCTCGCGCGACCGGAGGGTGGGAACGGGTCCGGCGCGGTCGCGGAGGGTGACGCGGAACCGGGGCAGTGACAATCCCCTCGAGAGGCCGGGCGCGACGTCGGTCCGTCGGAGGAGAAGACCGCCTCGATCCGCGCGTAGTCGGTGGCGTCCTGCTCCCCGCCGCACCGGAAGATCCATCGGGGCCGCCTCGGGTGCAACCCCGGACCTCGATCGCCGATCTCGTGCTAGACGCGTACGCTCACGCGTGGGGCTTCGCCCCGGAGCACCTCTGCCAGGGTCTCGAGGCCGCGCGTCAGGCGCTCCCGGTCGGGAGCGGCCCCGAGCCCGAGACGCACCGCGTGCGGCGCGGGCTCGCGCCCCACGACGAAGGCGTGGGCCGGGGCGACGCGCACCCCGCGCGCTGCAGCGGCCGCCGCGAAGGCGAGCGCATCCGTCGCGTCGCCGAGCTCGAGCCACAGGTGGTAGGCGGTCGAGGGCTCGCGCGCGGTGGCACCGGCGAGGATCCGGCGCGCGATCACCTGGCGGGCGGCGGCCTCCTCGCGCTTGCGGGCGACCACCGCGTCGAGCGTGCCGTCGCGAATCCAGAGGGTGGCGAGCGCGGCCGTGAGCGGCGACACCGTCCAGATCGAGCTCCAGACGCCGTCGACGATTATCGAATTGTCACCCTGTCAAGATCAAGGGACAATCGCGCCATGTCTCTGCTGAGAGAGGCCGCCGAGCGGGCCGAGCGCTATCTCGCGGGCCTGGGCGACCGCCGGGTGCTGCCCGAGCCGGATCGCGTCCGGCGCCTCGAGGCGTTCCTCGAGGCGCCGTTGCCCGAGAAGGGGATCCCCGATGCGACGATCCTCGCCCGCCTCGACGAGCTGGGCTCGCCCGCCACGGTGGCCACCGCCGCAGGACGCTACTTCGGATTCGTCGTGGGCGGGTCGCTTCCCGCCACGGTGGCCGCCGCCTGGCTCGCGACGGCCTGGGACCAGAACGCGAACCGGCGCGTGGTGTCGCCGGCCAGCGCGGCGATCGAGTCCGCCGCGCTGCGCGACCTGCTCGCGGTGCTGCGTCTGCCCGCGGCGTGCGAGGGCGCGTTCGTGACGGGCGCCACCACCGCGAACCTCGCGGCGTTGGCCGCCGCGCGCCACGCGCTGCTCGCGCGCAGCGGCTGGGACGTGGAGGCGCGCGGCCTGTTCGGCGCACCGCCCTT
Organism: Myxococcota bacterium; assembly: GCA_030066475.1. Next base: position 4,182 of record JASJBO010000117.1, on the reverse strand, counting down.
CGACGTCTTCGTCAGCGCCGAGAGCCACCCGAGCGTGCACAAGGCGCTGGGCATGCTCGGTCTCGGCCGCGAGCGCGTCCGCACGCTCCCGGTCGACGACCAGGGACGCATCCGCCCCGACGGGCTGGGCGCGATCGACGCGCCCGCTCTGGTGTGCGCGCAGGCCGGCAACGTCAACTCCGGCGCATGTGATCCCTTCGAGGCGCTGGCCGACGTCGTGCGGCGCACCGGCGGCTGGCTCCACGTGGACGGCGCCTTCGGGCTGTGGGCCGCCGCCTCGCCGCGCCATCGCGCGCTGCTGGCCGGCATCGAGGGCGCCGACTCCTGGGCGACCGATGCGCACAAGTGGCTCAACGTGCCCTACGACAGCGGTGTCGCCCTGGTGCGCGACGCCGCGCCGCTGCGCGCCGCGTTCTCGTTCGAGGCACCCTATCTGCCGCGCGACGCGGCCCGCGAGCCCGGCGACACCACGCCCGAGTTCTCGCGCCGCGCCCGCGGCGTCGAGGTCTGGGCCGCGCTCCGCTCGCTCGGTCGCGCAGGAGCCGCCGACCTGGTCGAGCGCAGCTGCGCCCACGCGCAGCGCTTCGCGGGGGGCCTCGCGGACGCGGGCTTCGAGATCCTGAACGACGTGGTGCTGAACCAGGTGCTCGTCGCCTTCGGCGACGACGCGACCACCGAGCGCGTGGTGCGCGCCATCCAGGACGAGGGCACCTGCTGGTGTGGCACCACGCGCTGGCACGGCCGCACCGCCATGCGAATCAGCGTGTCGTCGTGGGCGACGACCGTCGAGGACGTGGAGCGCAGTCTCGCGGTGATGTGTAGCTGCGCCCTCGGGCTCCGCTAGCGCGGGTGCAGGACTTCTCTCTCCGCTGCCGAGAGGCCACGCCCACGGGGCGCGGGCTCTGTCCGCTACCCTCGTGCCGCCGCTCGTGAGCACCCGATCCGCGACGACCACCATCGATCACCCCGTCGAGCTGCCGGGCCGGGGGCGGACGGTGGTGCGGGACATCCCCGGACCCGCAGCGGCACCGGCGGTGATGCTGCTGCACGGACTCGGTGCGACGGCGCGCCTGAACTGGGGGGCCTGCTTCCGGCCGCTGTCGCAGCACTTCCGCGTGCTGGCGCTCGACCACCGCGGCCACGGCCGCGGCCTGCGCACGCGGCGCTTCCGGCTGGAGCAGTGCGCCGACGACGCCGCCGCCGTGGCCCGGACGCTCGGCGTCGAGCGCTTCCTGGTGGTCGGCTACTCGATGGGCGGTCCGATCGCGTCGCTCACCTGGCGCCGCCATCCCGACCGCGTGACCGGACTGGTGCTGTGTGCCACGGCGCGCCACTTCGTCCCGCGGACGGCCGCCGTCTGGGCGCGCGCGACGCTTCCGTTCGCCTCGGCCGCGGCGCGCCTGGTGCCTGGCGTGGCGCAGCGTCGCATGGTGGAGCGCATGCTGTCGCGCGTCGAGCACCCCGAGCTGCGCGACCGCATCAGCGCCGAGTTCCTCGGTCACGAGCCCGCGACCGTGATCCAGGCCGCCGAGTCGCTCACGCGCTTCTCGTCCCACGACTGGATCGGCGCGGTGGACGTGCCGGCGGCGGTCGTCGTCACGACGCGCGACGAGCTGGTCCCGCCGGTGCGCCAGCGCAAGCTGGCCGCCTCGATCCCGGGTGCGGAGGTGTTCGAGGTCGACGGCGACCACGGCGCGGCCGTCGGCTCGCGCGCGTTCCCCGCGACCCTGGTGCGGGCCTGTCAGTCCGTGTCGCGACGCGCGCGCGCGGCCTGAGCACGAGGGCTCCGAATCCGGGATCGCTTGTGATAGAAGGGTGGGGTCGGAACCGGATCGACACCCCAGGGGGACGGCATGTCCTCATCCACCTGCCGCCGGCTGGCTCTGCTCGCTGCGCTCCCGCCGCTCGTGCTCGGCGCCGCGCCCGCCCACGCGGGCACGCTGCTGGTGCCCCCGGATCTGGCCTTCCAGGGACTGCTGCTCGACGAGACCGGTGCTCCGCTCGAGGGAGCAGTCGCCGTGGGCATCGGCATCTACGAGGGCGCGGAAGGTGGCGAGCCCCTCTACGAGGAGGTGCATCAGGTCGATCTCCGGGGCGGTCTGCTCTCGATCCTGATCGGCACGGGGATGTCCCCTGAAGGGTCCGCGTTCGATCCCGAGCTGCTGGTCGGCATGAACCGCTGGCTGGCCGTCGACGTCGACGGCGAGCGGCTCGCGCCCCGCATGCCGTTCTCGTCGGTTGCCTACGCGCTGCTCTCGGAGCGCGCGGCGACGGCCGATTCGGTACCGCCCGACGCGATCGGCCCCGAGCAGCTGGCGCCGGGGTCGGTCTACGCCGGTGCCCTCCAGCTCGGCGTGATCAGCACCGTGAACCTGATGCCGAACGCGGTGGACGCGCGCGCCCTGGCGCGGGGGGCGGTATACGGAGGTGCGATCCAGCACGCCGCGATCACCCCGACCCACCTGGCGCGGGGCTCGGTCTATCCCGGGGCGTTGCAGATGAGCCAGATCTACACGATCACGCTCCCGCCGGCCGCGATCACCCGGCGAGAGCTCGCTCCGGGCTCGGTGTATCCCGGAGCGCTCCGGTCCGACGAGCCGTACTCGATGACGCTCGCGCCCCGTTCGGTCACCGCGCAGCAGCTCGCCCCCGGGTCGGTGTACCCGGGCGCGATCGGACCGGGCGTGTTCACGATCCCCCTCGCCGGCGACTCGGTCACCGCGCAGCAGCTCGCGCCCGGGGCGGTCGAACGCGCGGCGCTGGCGGACGGCGCCGTCGGCAGCAAGGCGCTCGCGACGGGCGTGGTGACTGCGGCGAACGTGAAGCCGGGCGGCGGCATCTACGCCTCGCGCGCCGACCTCTACGTCAACGAAGAGACCGCGAACGCGCGCGGCCCCGGCCTCACGACCCTGCGGGCCTGGTGCGAGGACGACGACGACCTGCCGCTGCAGGGCTTCTGCTCGGTCGTCGACGGGGAGGGCTTCGTGGTCGGGAGCCGGCCTTCGGACTGGAGCTCCGACTCGACGGCCGGCTTCGAGTGCAGCATCCAGGTCACCGGCGCGCTGCTCAACACCGTGAGCGCCTCGATCGCGTGCATCCAAGTCGACTGATTGGGCGCGCTCGACGGACTCATGGCGGCGGGGATCGGCGGGCTCGTCGCTGGGCTCGCGACCCCGCTGGCGATCCTCGCCGCGCGGCGGCTCGACGTGCTCGACCGGCCGGGCGGCTACAAGGCGCACGGCGCGCCGACGCCCCTGCTCGGCGGCCTGGCCGTCGCGGCCGGTGCGCTCGCGGGCAGCGTGTCGGCGATCGCCGCGGCGGCGCCCGCCGCGCGGGCGGCCCTGCTGGCGCTCGGGGCGGGAGCCGGCGTCATCCTGATCGCCGGCCTGCTCGACGACGTCCGGCACCTCTCGGCGCCCCGCAAGTTCGCCTGGCAGCTCGGCGCTGCCGCCGGCGCGGGGCTGCTGCTCGCCGCGCTCGGCGTGCGGCTCGAGCTCTACCTGGGCTGGTCCGCGCTTCCGATCGGCCTGCTCACCGCGCTCTGGATCGTCGGCATCACGAACGCCGTCAACTTCTTCGACAACATGGATGGCCTGTGCGCGGGCACCGGGGCGATCGCCGCGCTCGCGCTCGCGCTCACCAACGCGCGCTCGGGCGAGTGGGAGGTGGCGCTGTGCGCGAGCGCGCTGGCCGGCGCGTGCCTGGGATTCCTCCCCTGGAGCTGGCCGCGCGCCCGCATCTTCCTGGGCGACGCCGGCTCGATGTGGATCGGCTTCTCGCTGGCGGCGCTGGCGGTGATGGGTGTCTACACGCGCGGCGCCGAGGCGCCGGGGCTCGCCGTCCTGACGCCGCTGCTGGTGCTCGCGGTGCCCGTGGTGGACGCCGCCTTCGTGCTGGGGCTGCGCCTGCGCGCCGGACACGCTCCCTGGCGGGGCGACCGCCGTCACCTCAGTCACCGCCTGGTGTCGCGCGGCCTGCGACCCGCGAGCGCGGTGGCGGTGGTCTGGGCGGCGAGCGCGCTCTGCGCGCTCGTGGCGCTGTGGCTGCCGTTCCTGGCGCCGGGAGCGGCGTGGCTCGCGCTGGGTGGCGTGGCGGCGGGGCTGGCCGCCCTGCTGGCGGTCTCGGGCGGGCGCGGACTGCCCGCGGCTCAGCCGCCGCCGCGCCCCGCGCAGGGGGGAAGCG
>JASJBO010000116.1 GCA_030066475.1 Myxococcota bacterium | reverse complement strand
CCGGTGTGCACCGCCGCCCCGGAGGAGCGCCTGCGCGACGCCGCCCGGCGCATGGAGAAGGAGGGCGCCGGCCTGCTGGTGGTGGTCGAGAACGACCGGCTCGCTGGCGTCCTGACCGATCGCGACCTGGCGCTCCACGGGGCCCGGGGCGGGCGCGCCGCCTCGAAGGCCCGGGTCGCAGACGCGATGAGCCAGTCGCCGGTCTCGGTGGGCGCCGAGGCCTCGGTGCAGGAGGCCCTGAGGCTGCTGCGCAGCCACCGCGTGCGCCGGCTGCCGGTGCTGGACGCCGAGGACCGAGTCCTCGGGTTGTTGGCGGCCGACGACCTGGTGCGCCTGCTGGCCGCCGAGATCGGCGGCCTGGCCGAGGTGCTGGCCGCGCAGCTCCCGGCGGGCACCGAGGCGGCCCCGGAGCCCCTGCCGCGCCGGACCTCCGCGCACTACTCGAGCCAGGTGGTCGCCACGCCCGAGACGGCGACCGCGGCCGAGCTGGCGCGCGCGATGCAGGAGCGGGCCGTCGGCAGCGTGGTGGTGCTCGACGACGAGGGGCGGGCGGCCGGCATCGTGACCGACCGCGACCTGGCACTCCGGGTGGTGGCCGCCGGGCTCGATCCGGAGAAGACCGAGGCCGCGGCCGTCATGAGCGCCCCGCTGCTCGCGGCGGCGCCCACCGATCCGCTCGAGGCGCTGGTGGAGCGCATGCGCATCACGGGCGTGCGGCGCATCCCGGTGCTCGAGGACGGCCGCCCGGTGGGGCTGGTGAGCTTCGACGACCTGCTGGTGGCCTTCGCCGGCGAGCTCGAGCAGCTCGCGGCCGGCGTCTCGGCCGGCATCCGGGCGGCGCGCACCCAGTCCTACCCGGCGCGGCTGCGTCGCGAGCTCGAGGAGCGCCTCGACGAGGCCGCCACGCAGCTCCGCGAGTTCGGCGAGCAGACCCTGCGCAGCCTGGGCGGCGAGGTCGAGCAGGTGGTCGACCGCGTGGTGCAGTCGCTGCGCGCGGCGCGCGAGGGCGCCACCGGGACCGGCGAGGCGCGCGTGGCCGACCTGATGCGGACCGACGTGCGCAGCTGCACGCCGGACGACAGCCTGCGCGAGGCGGCGCGCAGCATGTGGGAGGGCGACTGCGGCTGCGTGCCGGTGATCGCGCTCGACGGGAGCGGCCGCGTGGTGGGCATGATCACCGACCGCGACGTCTGCATGGCCGCCTACACCGGCGGGGGACGGCTGGCGGAGACGCCGGTGCGCGAGGCCATGGCGACCCGCGTGTACACCTGCCGCGCCGAGGACCGCGTGTCGGTCGCCGAGGAGCGCATGCGCTCGGCGCAGGTGCGCCGCCTGCCGGTCGTGGACGAGGCGGGGCGCCTCCAGGGCATGCTGTCGCTGGCCGACCTGGCGGAGGCGGCCGCCGGCCTCGACGTGCGCGAGGCGGAGCTGGCCCGCACGCTCGAGGCGATCTGCCGGCCGCGCGGCGAGTCGGTCAGCCCGCGCGATCCACGCGAGCCAGACCGGTAGCGCGCTCGAGCACCCAGTCGAACGCCCGCGCCGGCAGCAGCTTCTGGAGCCAGAGCGCGCCCGTGTTGTAGGCCGGCACCACGTAGTAGGGCCGCGGACGCGGGGCGGCGACGGCCGCCTCGATCGCGCGGGCCACCGTCATCGGGTCGGGCGCCCGGGGGTGGAGCCGCGCGTGCCACGGGATGAAGATCTCGAGCTGCCGCCGGTAGGGCGACTCGGGGCCGGCCAGCTGGCGCAGCCCCTCGGCCTCGGTCACGCCGAACTCGGTGCGGATCGCCCCCGGGCGGATCACCACGACGTGGACGCCGTGCGGGCGGAGCTCCTTGCGCAGGCTCTCGGAGAGACCCTGCACGGCGTGCTTGGTCGAGGCGTAGGCGCCCAGGAACGGCAGGGCGATCGAGCCGGCCACGCTGCCCACGTTGACGATGCGACCCGCGCGGCGCTCGCGCATCCGCGGCAGGAAGGCGCGCGTCACGGCCATCAGCCCGAACACGTTGGTGTCGTACTGGGCGCGCAGCTCGGTGTCGGAGATCAGCTCGAGCGGGCCGCCCTGGCCGTAGCCGGCGTTGTTGACCAGGGCGTCCAGTCCGTATCCGCCCGTGTGCTCGTCGATCTCCTTGGCGGCGGCGCCGATGGCGGCCTCGTCGGTGACGTCGAAGGGAATGCCCCGCACCTTGCCGCCGCTCTCGCGCTCGAGCGACTCGAGCGCCTCGCGGCGGCGGCCCGAGGCGAACACCTCGTGGCCCGCCCGCGCCAGATGGAGCGCCGCGACGCGGCCGATGCCGGCGGTGGCGCCGGTGATCAGGACTCTGGACATGGCTGCACCTCCGAGGTGGAGGCTAGCCCGCGGACCCGTTCAAGGCGTCGACGGCACCCAGGCCCTGCGCCACGGCCGTCAGCAGGTCGTCGCGCCCGAAGGGCTTGTCGAGGAAGGCGGCGGCGCCGGCCTCGAGGGCCCGGCGGGCGACCCGTTCGGAGCCGAACGAAGTCATCAGCACCACCGGCACTTCCCGGCCGAGCGCCCGGATGCGCTGGAGCAGCTCGAAGCCGTCGCCGGCGCGCAGGTCGACGTCGCTCACCACCAGCGAGAAGACCCCCTCGCCGATCAGCGCCAGCGCTTCGTCCAGCGCGGTGGCCGCCGCCGCCTCGAAGCCGGCCATCGCGAGCTGGTCGACCAGCATCTCGCACATGGCGCGGTCGTCGTCGACGACGAGGATGGCAGCGCGGGAATCCATGGCTGACGGGAGTTGCACCACGCGTGCCAAGCCGGCGGCGCGCGCGGATGCATCCGGGCGCCCGACACCGGGCGGCGTGGGTCGCTCCTCCCCACTCCACCGTGGGCCGGGGTGGCAGTTCACCTCAACGGGTCGGGGGCGGTCCCAATTCGTCCGCGCCGGCCGCGCTCGGGCCGCCGCGCGGCAGCACGATGCGGAACGCGGTGCCCCGGCCCTCCTCGCTCGTCACCGAGATGTCCCCGCCGTGGTCGAACACGATGCGCTTGCTGACGAGCAGCCCCAGCCCGGTGCCCTTGCCGGGCGCCTTGGTGGAGTAGAACGGCTCGAAGATGCGGCCGAGCTGCTGCGGCGCGATGCCGCAGCCGGTGTCGCGCACGCACACCTCCACCTGCTCGGGGCCGTCGTCGCGCACGCGCACGCGCAAGGTGCCCCCCGACTGCATCGCATCGGCCGCGTTGACGAACAGGTTCAGGAAGACCTGCTGGAGCTGGTTGGCGTCGCCCCAGATCGCGGCCACGTCACTGAACGAGCGTTCAACCGCGATCGAGCGCTTGCGCAGCTTCTCGGCCACGAACTCGAGCGACTGGTCGATGATCTTGGCCAGGTCCACCGGCACCCGCTCCCACGAGCCGGGCCGCGCCACGTTCATCAGCGTCTGGACGAGCTGGGCGACCCGCGACACCTGCTCGCCGATGATCTGCGCGCGCTTGCGCTGGGTCTCGTCGGCGAGCGAGTCGCGCATCATGTCGGCGTAGCCGAGGATCACGTTCATCGGCGTGCCGATGTCGTGCGCCAGCCCGGTGGCGAGCGTGCCGATCGAGGCGAGCTGCTCGGCGTCGCGGGCCCGCTGCTCGCTGGCGCGCACGGCGGCGGCGGCGCGCTCGCGCTCGGTCTGGTCGAGGATGATGGCGACGAAGCAGGGGCGATCGTTCAGGTTGCCGCGCTGCAGGTGCACCTCGACCGGGTAGTGCGAGCCGTCCTTGCGCTGGTGGACGGTCTCGAAGACGATCTGCTCCTGCTCGCCCGAGCGCAGCGGCTCGATCAGCTCGGCGAAGCGCTCGGCGCTGAACTCCGGCTTGAGGTCGAACGGCGTGAGGGCGGCCAGCTCCTCGGCGGAGTAGCCCACGTTCTCGCGCGCACCGCGGTTCACCCGCACGAAGCGCAGCGTCTCGGCGTCGAAGACGTAGATCTCGTTCAGCGACTGGTCGAGGATGGCGCCGAAGCTCGCGCGCGCCTCCTCGGCGCGACGCCGAGCGGTGACGTCGCGCGTGATGGTGAGCGCGCGCGACTTGCCCTCCGCCGTGAGGTACGCGATCGCCGAGCTCTCGAGCCAGCGCCAGCTCCCGTCGGCGTGGCGCATGCGGTAGGCGGGGAACTGCACCGGCTCCCCGTTGGAGAGCGCGACGAGGCGCTCCGATACCATGGCCCGGTCGTCGGGGTGCACCAGGTCGAGCGCGCTGCGGCCGATCTGCTGCTGCGGCTCGTAGCCGAGGACCGTCGCGTGGCTCGGGCTCGCGTAGACGATGCGCCCCAGCGCGTCGATCTCGGTGATGGGCTCGGTGGCGTTGTTGGCGAGCGCCCGGAACCGCTCCTCGCTCTCGTGCAGCAGCGCCAGCGACTCGGTCTGCGCGGGATCGGCCGGGAAGCCCACGCCCACGATCCGGGCGATCCGCCCTTCGGCGTCGACCACCGCGCTGTTGATCCAGGTGGCGTGCAGCAGCCCGCCGTCGGCCCGTCGGCCGATCCACGGATAGCGGTTCGGGAAGTTGCTCTCGCGCAGGTCGGCGAAGATCTGCTGCACCGCCCGCGACTCGAGGCCCAGGTCGAACAGCTCCCAGACCGGCCGCCCCGCGCAGGCCTGCGGCTGCACGCCGAGCGCCGCGCAGAACACGGAATTCGCGTGGAGGAGCGTGCCCTCGGCGTCCAGGACGACCACCCACGCCCCGAGCGCGTCGAAGCTCGCGGCATCGAGATCCAGCGTGACCACGCCTTCCAGTATCGAATCTGCGGCCCGCTCCCGCCACCCGGGGGCGGCGCGCCCCTCAGCCGCCCCGCTGGCCAGGCGGGGCGCGGTAGATCGTCTCGCCTTCCTTGATGGTCTCGAGCACGCGGATCTCGCGCAGCCGCATCGGGTCGGCGCGCAGCGGGCTCTCGGAGAGGATCACGAAGTCGGCCAGCTTGCCGGGCTCGATCGAGCCCTTGCGGTCCTCCTCGAAGTACTGGTAGGCGGCGTCCCAGGTGCTGGCGCGCAGCGCGGCCTCCACGGGGATGCGCTGCGCGGGACCCAGCACGGCGCCGGCGTCGGTCACGCGGTTCACCGCGGCCCAGATCAGCAGCATCTGGTCGACGGGGTGGACGGGTGCGTCGTGGTGGATGGTGAAGTGGAAGCCGCGCTCGAGCGCGGAGCGCGCCGGGTTCAGGCGCGCGGCGCGCTCGGGGCCGAGCGTGTGCTCGCGGTGCAGCTCGCCGAAGTAGTAGTTGTGCGCCACCTGGAAGGTGAGCGTCACGTCGAGCATGGCGAGCGCGTCGAGCTGGTCCTCGCCCAGCACCTGCAGATGGATCAGGTTGGTGCGCCGGTCGCGCCCCGGCACGGCGCGCTCGGCGGCGCGGATCGCGTCGATCGCCTGGTCGACCGCGGCGTCGCCGAGCGCGTGGATGTTGACGGGAAGCCCGCGCCCGTACAGCTCGATCAGGAGCGCGTCCACCTCGCCCTGCTCGGCGTGGTGCGGGAAGCCGCGGAACTCGTCCTCACCCTCGAGCTGCACGTGGTAGGGCTCGCGCAGCCAGGCGGTGCGGCCGGGCGAGCCGCCGTCGAGCACGAGCTTCACGCCGCCGAAGCGAAAGCGCTCGCCGACGGCGCGCAGCGCCTCGAAGTCACCTTCGTACTGCCCGAGGAAGGCGTGGTACGGGAAGGCGATCACGTCCTGCTCGAGCCGCCCGGACTCGGCGAGCGCGCGGAAGATCTGCAGCGCGTCGGGGTCCTGGAGCGCGCCCTCCTGCACGGTGGTGAAGCCGTGCGACGCGTACAGCTCGAGCGCGCGCGCCACCCGCTCCACCCGCTCGTCGAAGGGCGCCTGCAAGAGCTTCACGAACACCGGCAGCCAGGCCTGCTCCTGCACCATGCCGTCGGGCTCGAGCGAACCGGGCCGGCGCCCGATCGCGCCGCCGGGGGGATCGGGCGTGTCGGCCGAGTAGCCCGCGATCTCGAGCGCCTTCGAGTTGAGCACGGCCTGGTGGCCGGAGAAGTGGAGCAGCGCGATCGGGCGCTCGGTCGAGATCGCGTCGAGGTCGTCGCGCGTGGGGTGGCGCCCTTCGGCCAGCTTCGAGTGGTCGTAGCCCCAGCCGATCAGCCAGTCGCCCGAGGCCAGGTCGCTGCGGTCCTCGTGCGCCAGCAGCATGCGGCGCAGGTCGGCGAAGCTGGTGGCGGCGGCGGGCGCCTGGGGGCTCACGTCCGCGGCCTCGAGCTTCTGCGCCACCAGCATCAGGTGGCTGTGCGAGTCGATGAACCCTGGCAGCAGCGCGCGGCCCGCCAGGCTCACCACGCGCGTGCCGTCGCCGCGACGCTCCATCACCTCGGCGCGGGTGCCCACCGCCAGGATCCGGCCGTCCTTCACGGCCACGGCCTCGGCCACGCGGTCGGCCGCGTCGACCGTGATGATCTCGCCCAGGTAGATGCGGTCGGCCACCGCACCCTCGAGGTCGAGGCGGCGCGCCACGCCGACGATCACCTCGGCCAGCTCGGGACCGCGGTCCTCCTGGAGGAAGTGGCCCGCGCCCTCGATCGTGACGTGCGGCTGCCCGCGTGCGCCCGGGACGCGCTCGCGGAAGCTGGCGTCGAGCCCGCGGGTGATGGGGTCGCCGTCGCTGAACGCCGTCACGAACGGCTTCTCCCAGCGCTCCAGCACCTCCCAGGCCGCGCGCATCGCCGGCACCGCGGGATCGTCGGCCGTGAGCGGCACCAGCGACGGGAAGATGCGCGCGCCCGCCTGGTGGCGGCGCGTGGGAAACGGCGCGTCGTAGGCCGCGCGCACCGCCGGCGGCAGGTCGCTGGTGGTGGCGGCCTGAACGATGCGCCCGGCCGGGAAGACCGGCGACCAGCGCGCGAACAGCTGCCAGAAGCGGAACGGCAGCGGCGCCGAGTCGCCCGGCTCGGGCGCCGGCAGACCCGTGTTGCCCACCACCACCGCCGCGAAGCGGTCGGGGTCGTCGGCCACCACGCGCAGGCCGACCAGTCCGCCCCAGTCCTGCCCGAAGAAGACGGCGTCGCGCAGGTCGAGCCGCCGCACCAGCTCGGCCATCAGGTCCACGTGGAGCTGGAAGGAGTAGTCGTCGAGGCGCACGTACTTGTCGGAGCGGCCGAAGCCCACCATGTCGGGCGCCACCACGCGGTAGCCCGCCGCCGTGAGCACCGGGATCATGGTCCGGTACAGGAAGCTCCAGCTCGGCTCGCCGTGCAGCAGCAGGACCGGCCGCGCGTCGGCCGGCCCCTCGTCGGCCGGTCCCTCGTCGGCCGGTCCCTCATCCAGATAATGGATGCGCAGGCCGCGGATCTCGAGGTAGTGCGGCTCGAACGGGAAGTCGGGCAGATCGGCGAACTGCTCGTCCGGCGTGCGGACGATCTCGCCCGGCTCGCCGCCGCCTCCGCAGGCGACGAGCCCGGCGAGCAGCAGGGCGGCGATCGACTTCACGCGGACCTCCTCCGCGCGGGAGTGTAGATCGCCCTACGGCGCCAGGCCGGACGGTCCCGGCGGCAGTCCGAAGAAGCTGCGCAGGACGTTGAAGTCCGGGATCCCGACCCCGCCGTCGCCGTTGAAGTCGGCATCGGGATCGAAGAGGGGATCTCCCACCACCTGGCCGAACACGGAGCGCAGCATGTTGAAGTCGGGAATGCCGACCAGCCCGTCGTCGTTCAGGTCCGGGTCGCAGATGTTGCCGTAGCCGTCGCCGTTGGTGTCGCGCTGGTCGGTGTTGGGCACCAGCGTGCAGTTGTCGCAGGCGTCGGGCACCTCGTCCTGGTCGGTGTCGCGGTCGTCCGGGCAGGCCGGCGCGTGGCGGCTGGCGCCGAGCACGCACCCGGTGGCGTTGCCGTTCTCGTCGAACAGCGCGATCTCGGCCAGGTCCTCGTAGACGTCGCCCTCGAGCGGCGGCTTGTGGCTGATGCGCGTGCGCAGCCGCTTCGGTGTCTCGTTGTGCAGCACCAGGCCGCCCAGGATCTCGATCTCGAAGAACACGTCGAAGAAGCTGTCCGCCGTGCCGCTGGGCGCAAATGGCGGCAGATCGAGCCGACCGGTCTGCGTGTTGGTGGTCTCCTCGATCTCGCCGAGCGAAGGGCGCGTCGGGGACTGTCGCATGGTGACCGCGCCGATCGTCGGGCCCACCCCCGTGAGCTGGAGCGCGACGATCTCGGTCGGCACCTGCTCGCGGGTGTTGCCGTCGGGGTCCCCGATGGCGCCGAGATCGACGTGCACCGTGGTCGGACCGCTCAGCGCCACGACCTCCTCGAAGTTGGGGCAGATCACCTCGGCCACGCCCAGCGTCGTGGGGAACTCGTCCACCTCGATCGGGTCCGGCATGTGGCGACCGGCGCCGATCACGATCCCGCTCGGCTCGCCGTTCTCGAAGAACAGCTCGATCTTCTCGATCGTCTCGTAGGCCTCCCCGCCGGCGGGCGGCTTGTGCGTGATCCGCGTGCGCAGCACCTTGGGGTCCTCGTTGTGGAGCACCAGGCCGCCCAGGATCTCGAGGTCGAAGAACACGTCGAAGAAGCTGTCGGCGCTGCCCTCGGGCGCGAACGGCGGCAGGTCGAGCCGGCCGCTCTGCGTGTTGACGGTCTCCTCGATCTCGCCGCGCGACGGAATCTGCGCGGACTGCCGCATCACGACGGAGCCGAAGGCGTCGCTCTCGCCGCGCAGCTCCATGGCGACGATCTCGGTGGGCACCTGCTCGCGGCCGTTGCCGTCGGGATCGCCCAGGCTCCACAGGTCGACCTCGACCGTGGTGGGGCCGCGGACCGTCACCACGTCCGTGGTGCCGTCCGGCGTGGTGACCTCGAGCACGGCGTGGGTGTCGTCGAAGTGGTCCACCTCGATCGGGTCCGGCATGTGCCGACCTGCCCCGATCACGAAGCCGCTCGGATTTCCGTTCTCGTCGAACAGCTCGATCGGGTTGACCGTCTCGTACGCCTCGCCGTCGGCGGGTGGCTTGTGGGTGATGAGCGTCGACAGCTGCTTCGGCTCGCGGTTGTGGAGCCGCAGGCCGCCGAGGGCCTGCACCTCGATCTCGAAGAACACGTCGAAGAAGCTGTCCGCCGTGCCCTCGGGCGCGAACGGCGGCAGGTCGAGCCGGCCCTCCTGGGTGTTGACGGTCTCCTCGATCTCGCCGCGCGACGGGATCCGGGTCGACTGGCGCATCACGATCGGGCCGAAGCGGCTCTCGCCGCTCAGCTCCATCGCGACGATCTCGGTGGGCACCTGCTCCCGCTCGTCGCGGTCGGGGTCGCCGAGCGCCGCGAGATCGACCTCGACCGTGGTGGGGCCGCGCAGCTCGACCAGCTCGGAGGCCCCGCTCGGGCTGACGAGCTCGATGGAGGCGCGCGTGTCCGGGAAGAAGTCCACCTCGATCGGGCGGGGGACGTGGCTCGCGGCGACGAGCGTCACGTCCGCGGGTCGCCCGTTCTCGTCGAACAGGGGGATCTCGCCTTCGACCTTCCGGTAGGCGGTCCCCGGTCCCGGCGGCTTGTGGTGGATCACCGACTCCATCCGCGTCGCCTGCTCGGTGTGGAAGACCTGACCTCCCACCTCGACCTCGAAGAACACGTCGAAGAAGCTGTCGGCGCTGCCCTCGGGCGCGAACGGCGGCAGATCCAGGCGACCCTCTTGCGTGTTCTCGGTCTCCTCGATCTCGCCCGTCGAGCGCATGAAGGGCGCCTGGGCGGGGTCGCGCAGCCGCAGCACGACGGGACCGACCAGCGTGCCGACGCCGCGCAGCTCGAGCTCGGTCATCTCGGTCTGGACCTGCTCGCGGCCGTCGCGGTCGCTGTCGCGCACGTCGTTGATGTCGACCAGCACCGTGGTGGGACCGGTCAGGACCAGCGACTCGAGCCCGAGCGGGGTGCGCACCGCCACCAGCGCCCGCGAGCGCGGGAAGTGGTCCACCTCGACCTCGCCGCCGCCCAGTCCGCAGGTAGCCGGCTCGATCTCGTAGGCGGCCACCCGCGCGCTGTCCTCGAACTGCCGCACCCACATCACCTCGCGGGGCGCGAAGCTGACCGGATCGCACTCGAGGTCTTCGGGCCGGCTCTGCGGCCGGGCGAGCACGTCGACGAACTGCTTCGTCGCGACGTCCACCCGCACGATCGTGTCGCAGCCGTCGGTGCCGAGGTAGAGGTTGCGGCCACCGACCGCGATGCCGCTGTTGCCGCACTCGCTGAGCGAGGGGTGGATGTCGTCGCTGGTGCCAGCCACGGCGTCGGGTCCGCGGACGTCGAAGACGTCGAGGACCTTGCCGGCCAGATCGACCTGGTACACCTCCCAGTCGAGGTCGTAGCTCCACCAGAGCGTGTCGTCGGCCGGGTCGCGCGGATCGCCCGCGTCGAAGGCCAGTCCGTCCTTGAAGCTGCCAGTGCAGCGCGCGCACAGACCGCTCAGATCGAACGCGAAGGTCGCGAGCCCCGAGGCCTTGTCGACCCGGTAGATCTCCTCGGTCTGGTAGCGCACCGCCCACAGCAGGTCGCGGGTCGCGTCGTAGGCCATCGCGTCGAGGTCGATCGGGATGTCGCCCCCCACGGTGACGACGACCGCCATGCGCGTGCCGAAGGGGTTGCCGGGCTCGAAGCTCACCAGCAGGTTGGTCCCGGGCGCGTCGTTGTAGTAGAGGCGCGTGCCGTCGAAGGCGATCCCGACGTCTCCCCCGGGAACCGGCAGCGCCGCCGTGGCGACCAGATCGCCGACGGCCGCCCGGGCCGCGCCGGTGGGAGTCGCCGCCACACCCGCTAGGACGATCGACCCCAGAGCCAGCAGGAACCGGAGCTCGAGAAGCCGTCTCATCGGAGTCTCCTCGCGCCGCGCCCGGAGGGCGGCGCTTCTTCCGCGCAGGCACGAGAAGAGAGCAACTTCCATGCCACCGGCGGCGCGGCGCGATGCGCCCGCGCCCGGGTGCTAGCCTGCACGGGCTCGCGCCGCGGAGGGGACCGATGGAGTGGCAGGCCTACCTGGTCGCCGGGCTCTTCTCGCTGCTCGGGCTCCTGTGCGTGCTGGTGATCCCGGTCGGCCTGCCCGGCACCTGGATGCTGCTCGGCTTCGCCGCACTGGTCGAGCTGTTCGACTCCGTGCCGCTCTCGGCCAGCGACCCGATCACGTTCGGCTGGCCGCTGCTGGCCCTGTGCGCGGGCCTGGGCGTGGTGGGCGAGGTGCTCGAGGCGGGCGCCGGGGCCGCCGGCACCAAGCTGGGCGGGGGCACGCGGCGCGGCATGGTCGGCGCCATCGTGGGCGGCATCGTCGGCGCCATCGTGTTCACCCCGGTGATTCCGATCCCGCTGATCGGCACGCTCGTGGGGGCGCTGGTCGGCACCTTCGTGGGCGCCTTCGTGGCCGAGACCACCGGGGAGGCGAAGAAGGCCCACACCGAGACGGCGCGGGCCGCGGCCGCGGCCACCGTGGGCCGGCTCGCCGGCACCCTGGGCAAGACCATGCTGGCCACCGTGATCTGGATCCTGCTGGCGCGCGCCGCCTTTCTCCCCTGACGACGATTCGGTCGACCCGGGAGGACTCGGTTGAAGTCGGGTGGCGCGGGATGCGATCATCGGGCGATGGACGATCAATCCCTCGCGGGCCGCGCGGTCGCGGTCGTGGGTGGCGCCACGGCGGGCGCGGAGGTGGCGGCCCACCTGGCCGACCGCGGCGCGCTGGTCGTGGTGTTCGAGCAGAACCCGCGCCCCTACGGCAAGATCGAGGACGGGCTGCCGCGCTGGCACCTGGCGCTACGGCGCAAGGAGTACGAGACGATCTCGGCCAAGCTCGAGCGGCCCGAGGTGCTCTACGTGCCGCTCACCAAGGTCGGCAGCGACGTGGCGTTCGAGGCGCTGACCCGCGAGTGGGGCTTCCACGCCGTGGTGCTGGCCAACGGCGCCTGGCGCGACCGCCCGCTGCCGGTGGAGGGCGTCGACGACTACGTCGGCCGGGGCCTGGTCTACCAGAACACGTTCGTGATCTGGTTCAACCACTCGCCCGAGAAGGGCTACGACGGACCCCGCTTCGTGCCCGAGGACGACGTGATGGTGGTGGGCGGCGGCCTCGCCTCGATCGACGTCGCCAAGGCGCTGATGCTCGAGACGGTGCGCGCCGCGCTCGCCGAGCGCGGCATCGAGGAGCCGATGCTGGAGCTCGAGGTGAAGGGCATCCCCAAGGTGCTGGCGCGCCACGGCCTGGCCTTCGAGGACCTGGGGCTGGTGGGCTGCACGCTCTTCTACCGGCGCCGCGTCGAGGACATGCCGCTGGTCGAGATTCCCGAGGGCGCCGACGCGGCGCGCACCGAGAAGGTCAGGGGCGCGCGCCGCAAGCTGCTCGAGAAGGCGATGGAGAAGTACCGCTTCCGCTTCGAGCCGCTGTCGGCGCCCGATGGACTGCTGGTGGAGGACGGGCGCCTGGTGGGCCTGCGCTTCCGGCGCACTCGGATCGAGGACGGCCGCGTCGTCCCGACCGACGAGACCTACGAGCGACGCGGCCGCTACGTGATCAGCTCGATCGGGAGCATTCCCGAGCCGATCCCGGGCATCCCGATGCGGGGCGAGCTGTACGACTTCGCCGACTGGGACCTGGGCCTGTTGCCCGACCACCCGAGCGTCTTCTCGGCCGGCAACGTGGTGACGGGCAAGGGCAACGTGGTGGCCTCGCGCAAGCACGCCGCGCACGTGGCCGAGGAGGTGATCGAGGCCTTCCTGGGCGTGGGCGACGAGGCGCACGCCGGCGAGGAGGCGCTGCTCGAGGGCGTGCGCGCCAGCATCGACCTGCAGCGGGTGGTGGCGCACCTGCACGGGCAGCCGCCGCACGGCGAGCCGGAGCGCGAGGCGCTGCTCGAACGCGTGCGCGAGCGGCAGCGCGCGGTGGGCTTCGACGGCGACTACCGCGCCTGGATCGAGCGCGTGACCCCGCCGGACCTCGAGTAGCGGACGGGCGGGCGTGCCCTCCTCGGAGACCTTCGGCGGCCTGTGCCGGCGCGTATGCGAGGAGCAGGGCTGGGAGCTGCTGCCGAGCGGCGTGCGCATCCCCACCGAGGCCGATCGACACCAGCTCGTCTCGCTCGAGTTCGCCGACCAGGACGGCGAGGAGTTCGTGCGGCTGTGGACCATCATCGGCAACGCCGACCGGCTCGACGCGGCGCGCCTCGAGGCGGCGCTTCGGATCAACATGAGCCTGCCTCACGGCGCGCTGGCGCTGCACGGCAGCCAGCTCGTGATGGTCGAGACGCTCTCGCTCCACGACGCCGGCGCCGGGGAGATCCGCGCCGC
>JASJBO010000115.1 GCA_030066475.1 Myxococcota bacterium | reverse complement strand
AGCGCGTTCGTCAGATCCCCGTCCGGGAACGAGGCGCTGTGCCCGCCCGCCAGCAGCCCGTCGCCGATGTCGACGAGGCCGACGAGCCGGTCTTCGGCGACGCCGTCGTGGAACGCCGACCACACCAGATCCGGCTTGTCGTTGGACTCGGCGATCCTCGCCAGCCATCCCGTCGTCTCGGAGCCCGGGCGCGAGGTGCCGGCCACGAAGAAGCCCTCGTCGTCGGCGGTGACCGCCGTCAACACGTCGTACTCGGTCTCCGCCACGACGAGGCTGCCGCCGACGCTGCGCACCCAGCGGATGCCCGACGGCGGCCCGCCCTCGTCGGCGTCGAAGCGCAGCACGAGAGCGCGCGGCGCCGTGTTCTGGGGCGTGCCGCTGATCTCCCCGACGGAGACGAAGGATCCGTCGGGCGCCTGCGCGGCGGCCAGCAGGCGCTCGAACACCGAGGAGGCCCACACGTGCGACCAGCGCCGGCTGCCGTCCGCGTTCAGCCGGAGCGTGTAGGCGTTGCTTCCAGGCAGCAGCGGCCCGACCGGCGTGTAGCCGGTCTGCCCGACCAGCATCAGGCCCTCGTCGGACGTGCCCGTCACGCCGTTCACGTCCTCGTCGAAGCCGGGCTGGCCGTATCGGTTCGCCCACGAGACCGTGCCGTCGTCGCGAATCTTGGCCGCGAAGGGCGACAGCTCGGAGCCCGTGACGATGTACTGGCCGCCCAGCGTGACGTCGTCGCTGCCGACCCGGGCGAAGCGAAGCGACTCCACCGAGCCCGTGTCGGGCTCGAACTCGCGCGCCCACAGCAGGTCGCCCCCGGCACTCAGGTGCGCCAGCCACAGCCCGGTCCCGCGGACCCCGCCGACCAGCACGCTGCCGTCGGGTCGCTCGGCGACGGTCTCGACGAGGTAGCCGCCATCGAAGCGGCGCTGCCAGAGGCGGTCGCCGCGGTAGTCGGTGCGCAGCACCAGGCCGAACTGGGCGCTGCGCGCGGCCAGGTAGGCACCGCCGTCGGCCGTCGCGGCGACGTCGGCGGTCTCGTACACGTCCTCGGTCTGGTAGGCGCGCGACCAGCGCAGCGCCTCGCCGGCGACGCGCTCGGTGCTTCCGCCGCCCGCGGGACCGCGCGCCGCCCCGCCCGGTGGCGTGGGGGGCGTGAAGGGGAACTCGTCGTTCGAGTCGAAGAACGTCCGCGGGGGCGGGTTCACGATCCGGAAGTCGAACTCCGCCAGGTCGGCGCCCCAGAGACCCGTCGAGGCGTCGACGAAGATCTCGGGCCGGCCCGTGATGCGCCACCACGGGTCCTCGATCGGGTCCACCTCGCTGCTCACGCTGCCACGCACCGTGAGATCGAGCTGGGCACTGGTGAGCGGCACGGGCCCCACGTACGTAGCGGTCATGCGCAGCGTGGCACCGCCGTACAGCGTCACGCCGGCGCCGACATCGGTTTCGAGCTGGGGCGGGCTCACCGCGAGGTCGCTGTCCGCCGTGCTGGCGAGGAGGCGGATGTCGGTGGGCCCCTCCACCAGCACACCGAGGGTTGCCACCCCGGTGCTCGTCACGCCTGCGCGGGTCCCCGCCGAGATGCTGCCGCAGGCGCCGACGAAGACCTCGGCGCTCAGACTGACGGCCACGGAGCCCAGGTTCAGCACCTGGATGAAGTAGGAAGCAACGGGATAGGTGCCCATCGAGTAGGTCTGCCCGGCAGGCAACACCGCATCGGCGGTGGCGCTGATCTCGCCGGTGAAGGAGATCCGCCCGGTGTTGGTGAAGCGCGCTTCTTCCAGCGCCAGCTGCTCGATGTCGATCGTGCCCTCGATGTCGAAGGGCGTGACGGAGAGCAGCCCGTTGATCTCGACCCCGGGAGCGATCTGGAAGCGGAAGCCCTGCTCGCCGCCGTTGGTCGCGGTGCAGGCCAGATCGACATCTCCAGAGTCCGCCTGGCCGTCGAAGTCCGTATCGGTGCCCGGATCGACCTCGGAGCAGACCTTCCCCGGGTCCAGGAACTCGGAGGCCTGCACGATCCGCTCCACCAGCGCCTCGGCGGGGCCCAGCACCTGACCCCACCGGCTGCTCTGCCGGAGGGTCACGACGACGTCGTTCGCCCCTTCGATCACGGTCAACACCTGCGACTGATAACCCGTCGGCAGCAGCGGTGTCGGATCGATGGACACCAGGTCGCCAGAGCGCAGGCTCAGGAGCTGCGGCGTCTTCGGCTCGAAGCGCAGCTCCGGAAACGCGGGGTCGTCCGCATCCACCTCCACGAGGGCACTGGTCGAGGCCGCATCCAGTGCCACGAACTCCGGCGGCGCGCACGCCGGAGGCTCGGCGTGCCCCGGCAGGGCGAGAGCGAGGCCCCAGGCGACCAGGAAGATCAGCTTGCGAACACAGGAAAAGAGCACGGTGCCTCCAATGCTGGTGCAACATCCAGTTCGTTGAGAGCCGCCCAGAGCGCCCCCGGAGGGGATCAACACGACGCTCCGGACGCGAAGCCATCATTCAGCTTGAATGGTCGAGCAGTCGAAAATAACTTCGCAATCGCCCCGGTCGACACGCCGAAGACGGCCCGCTCGGAACCACTCAGGGCCAGAGGCGCAGGATCTCGAAGGAAGCCGACGCGTTGCCCGTCGGGACATCACCCGTCTTCGTGACCCGCACGCGATAGGTGCCGGCCGCGAGATCGTCGATCTCCACCTCGAGCGAGCCGCTCTCGGCGGGGTGCCCCGCGGCGAGCGACGTCACCTTCGTCCATCCGTCGTCGGAGTCGAAGATCTGGAGCTCGATGTCGAGGGTGGCATCGGGGTCGAGGCTCCAGTCGCCGGCGAGCGTCCACTCGATCTCGTAGGAGCGGTAGCGGGGGCGCTCCACGCTCACGTCCTCCACGAACAGGAGCGGCTCGTAGCGGATCGACTGGCTGGACGGCTCGAAGGCCGTGGGGTCGGTGTAGGTGCCCCGCAGGTTGTAGCGGACGCTCCCGCACTGCCGGTTTCCGTCCTCGCAGTCTTCGATGCTCTCGAACGGCACCAGCATCAGGCTCCAGGCGTGCGCCCCGATGTTGTGGATGACGCGCTTGTCCTCGATGCCCGCGCCCGCCTCGCTCATCAGGGTCCACTGCGTCTTCCTCTTGGGCCTGCGGTCGAAGCCCTCGCGCGTGGCCGGCCTCTCGGGCGTCCCGTCGAAGCGCACCCAGCCGTAGGCCTCGCCCATCCACACCTCGGCGTAGCGATGGCCGTTGGTGGCCTTCGCCTGCTCGCCCGCTTCGAGGAACTCGTCGCCGTCGTCGGCCACCCAGTCGCCGGAGCCCCTCTCGCTCGAGGTCCCGACCCAGCGGGCCGGGATGCCGAGGTGCCGCATGGCGCCGTTCTGGAGCATCGTGGTGCCGGAGCAGGCGATCACGTTGTCCGACCAGTTCGAGTCGGCCGAGAGGGCCGCCTTCTCGTCGCCCGGGTTCGCGTCGAAGTGGCCGCGGGCGTAGTCGACCGTCGCGGGCACCCGATCTTCTTCGGGCGTCTCGTCGCCATCGTCGGGGTAGTGGTAGCTCTCGAGCACGTAGTCCATCACGTCGCGCGCTCGCCAGTAGGCGTTGTCGCGGCGAACGGGGGCGCCGTACTCCGACTCGATCCACTCCTCGACGCGTTCGATCAGGTCGGACCAGGTGCCCGAGGCGCCGGCCACGTCGTAGAGCGTCTCGTCGTCGTCGAGGTAGTGCGTGCCGGGCGGACCGGAGTCGAGCTCGGTCAGGTGCGGATACACGAAGCGGCGATACGAAGCGGACCAGCCGTCGATCTGGATCTCGGACTGGAAGCGGTCGGGGTCCGACGGTTGCCCCGTGGTCATGTAGACGAAGTGGGTGTACTTCTGCTTCGCGTCGGGATCGCCCGCCGGGTCGTAGCTCAGCACCCGCTGGCTCACCGCGCCCCCGGACAGATCGTGCATCTCGTGCGTGCCGGCGAAGATTCCCTGGTTCTGCGCCCGCGTGTTCGGATACGGCCGCCCGAAGGTGTGCTGCACGTATCCGAGATGAGGCGCTTCCCGGTCCGAGGTCAGCTTCATGCGGTAGCGCCGCAGGCGCTTCGGCCCGGCGAGCGGCCGGGTCACGTCGTCCAGGATCGAGATCCGGTGGATCACGTCCGGGGCACCGCCCAGGCGCTCGGCCACCCAGAGGTGGTCGAGCCCTGCCGCCATGGGCCAGAGGTTCCGCTTCGTCTCGAAGGGGCGATCGAAGGCGAAGATGCCCCGGCCCGTCTCGGCGTCGGCCAGGTAGATCGAGTGCGAGTCGACGCTGCCCCACAGGTAGTCCACTCCGTCCACGCTCATGGCCGCGAGTGCGTGGGAGGGATCGACGCTCTCGATCTCGCCGTCGTCGTCGGTCTTCGCCTTGTTGGCCGACGGCATGTGCCGCACGTCGGCCGTGCCCGCGACGAGCTTGGCCCAGCCGGTGAACGGCTGGGCCCGGTCGTCGGCGACGCCCGAGGCCTGGATCGGCGAGGGCGGGGCGGCGGACCCGAGCCAGCCCGTCGTCGCGATGGGGAAGCGGGCGATCCCTCGCCGCACCTTCTTCCGGTGGCCGGGATAGCTGCTGGGATCGAAGCTCACGTACAGCTCCGCCCCGACGCGCTCCACGCCGTGGAGCTCGCGGTCTTCGATCTCGTAGGCGGGGACGGAGAGGTCCGCGAACTCGAGCAGGCCCGTGTCGATCTCGTAGCGGTAGAGCCGCGAGACCAGCGCACCTCTCCCGGGCCCGACCCCGTGGCTCGGCGGGGCGGCTCCGTAGCTCCCGGGCAAGGGCGGGTCGCTCTTCCAGTCGTTGAAGTAGAGGACGTCCTGTCCGCCCTCACGGGAGTAGGCGAGCCCGCGCGCCGACTCGACTCCCGTCATCGACCGCTCGTACTGCCAGGTGAGCTCGGAGCCGCCGGGCGACACCTCGTAGCAGTGAATGTCCCCTGCGGGTCGGTTGAGCACGTAGAGGAAGCTGCCGCTCGCGTCCTCCTGGAAGGCGAGGCCGCGGATGTCGTTCAGCGAGACCCCCAGGCTGGTGAAGGTGTGCTCGATCTCGCCCACCCCGTGGGAGCCGTAGTCTGCGACCGCCGAATGCACCCAGGCGAACTGCCCCGAGCTGGCGGCGGCGGGCGGAGCGAGGAAGAGGGCTGCGGCGAGGATCAGGGTGGACAGCTCGGAGGTGCGCTGAGGTCGCGCCAGAGATCGCATCAGGTTGCTCCTGGTCGTTGTTGCGGCCACCAACGCGATGGCCGATGGCCACGCTGCGTTGCAGCCGGCGTACCAGGAGTGATTCTCAAATATTCCGGTTACTTACGGGATCGCTTCGAGCCGCCCCCGAAACCCGTGGTAGACGAAGAGCAACAGTGTGTTGCCGCTAGGAGCGTGCGCGGCAGAAGACCCGTGCAAGCGCCCGGAGGGCGCGCGCAGCGAGCCGTAGGCGAGCGAAGTCCACCAAGCTAGGGTCCGGAACCGAAGAAGATCCCCATCACGCTGCGCGTCCCGTCCATGTCGACCAGGCAGCTCGGGAAGACGATCTGGTCGCAGCCGACCCAACCCTCGAAGTTGTCGATCGACTCGGGCGCGAGCTCGACCCGGGTCCCCGCCGGGAAGACCTCGCTGCACACGTCGCCGCAGTCGATCGAGCTCGTCGCCGGTGCCAGCGCGAGGATCCGCCCGGCTCCACCGCCCACGCGGCTCACGGTGAGCCGGAAGCCGGGCTGCGAGGCGAAGCGGGCCGTGCAGGTGCGGTCGGCGTCGAGGGTCACGGAGAGCACGGCGTCGGCGCCGGAGCAGTCGCCGCTCCAGCCGTCGAAGACGAAGCCCGGTTCGGGAAGGGCCGTGAGTGGCACCACCGCACCGTGCGAGTAGCTCTCGGAGCAGTCGCCCGGGCAGTCGATCCCGCCGAACCCACCGGTCACGCGCCCGCTGCCATCGACCGTCACGTCGAGCCGGCGCGGGAGCGGCTCGAAGCTCGCAACGCACAGGCGTCCGGCGTCCATCGTCACCGGGATCTCGGCCGTCGTGCCGACGCAGTGGCCGGACCACCCCGTGAAGCGCTGCCCGACTCCGGGCCGGGCCCGCAGGGTGAGGCTGGTGCCCGCGGCCAGCGACGGCGCGGAGGCCTGGTCGCAGGACTCGTCGCAGTCGACCAGGCCCGGCGGAACCGACTCCACCGATCCGGAGCCCGAGCCGGACTTCACCACCGACAGCGCGTACACGAGACCAGCCGGCGGACCGACCTCGATCTCCTGGACCTCGTCGTCGCTCTGCGGCAGCCCGGCGGCGTCGAAGCCGCCCGTGACGACGAGGCGGGCGGTGTAGGTGCCCGGCGCCGGATACGCGTGCTGCACCACGGCTGCCGTGGTCCGGTTGCCGACCACGTCGACCACGCCGTCGTCCTCGAAGTCCCAGGCGAAGGACACGATGAGCGTCGGGTCCGAGCCCCCAGCACCGTCCACGGTCGTGCTGGCCGTCGCATCGAGCACGACGGGCTCGCCCACATCCGGCGCGGAGGGCGCCGCGCCGAAGAACGCCGCCGGCAGCCAGGTCTCGATGCGGACGAACGACACGGTGCACGCCTTGTCGTCGTCCATCAGCAGCGCGTAGGTCGCGCCCCTGGCCGCGGCGCAGTCCCCGAACCAGCCCAGCACCTGGTAGTCCGGGCCGGCCAGCGCCGTGAGGTCGACCGTGCTGCCGCGCGCGAAGAACGCGCCGCACGACGCACCGCAGTCGATGCCCGCGGGGCTGCTCGTCACGCGACCCTCGCGCTCGACCGCGATCGTGAGCTCGACCTGGTTCTCGTCCTCGATGAAGCTCGCGGTGCAGCTGCGGTCGGCGTCCATCGCCACGGCCGTCGCCGGCGAGAGGCCCAGGCAGTCGCCGCCCCAGCCCGCGAAGATCCAGCCCGGATCGGGCGTGGCGACGAGGTCGACGCTGGCGGCTGCGGGCTCGGTGCGGCACGCCGCGCCGCAGTCGATGCCAGCCGGGTCGCTCGTGACCCGCCCCGCTCCCGCGACGGCGACTTCGAGGCGGAAAGCGCGGAAGACCGCGCCGCAAGTCCGGCGCCCGTCCATCGCGACCGTCGTCGCCGGCTCGGCGCCGGCACAGTCGAGCGACCACCCGGCGAAGTCGAAGCCGGGGTCGGGTGCCGCCGAGAGCGAGACCTCGGCGCCCGGCGCGTAGATCGCGTTGCAGAGCTCGGGGCAGTCGATTCCGCGGGTCCCGAACCGCGCTTCCCCGCCCGTGCCGAGCACGTGGCCTCCGACGGGCGACGCGATCGTGAGGAGCTCGCCCTCGGCCGGGGCCCGGCTGAACTCCGCGAAGCACCGGCGGTCGCCGTCGAGCCGCACACTCGTGCGCGGGTCGGTTCCCTGGCAGTCGCCGTGCCAGCGCTCGAACCGGTAACCCGGATCGGGGCCCGCTGCGCCCGGGGGTGCGACGGCCGCCGTCAGCTCGACGAGCGCGCCCGCGGCGACCACCTCGCGACAGAACGGCTGGTGGCAGTCACAGTCGACGCCGGTGCAGATCGGCGCGCCGGGGCGGTCGATCCCGACCGCGCCCGCGGCTACCACGCCCGACACGCCGTAGGCGAGCGTCGCGTCATCGCAATCCGATCCGTCACCGAGCCCCTGGACTGCGACCGGCGTCGGCTGGTCGGCCCGCTCCCCGGGGTTGCCTAGCTCCCCGTGGTAACCGCTCCCCCAGGCCCGAACCTCGCTGCACTCGAGGAGCGCCAGCGCGAAGCTTTCGCCGGCTGCGATCGCCGCGGCCGGGCCTCCCAGCTGCGAGACGCGAGACGGCGACGCTTGCGCGTCGGTGGCGCCGTTGCCGAGCTCACCCGACTGGCCCCGCCCCCAGGCCCAGAGCGCCCCGTCCGCCGCGCGTGCGTACGAGGAGCGCGACCCGACCTCGAGCTCCACGATGTTCGCGAGGCCCGCCACGGGCACGGGCACGAGGCGGTCGTCGCGGGTCCCGTCGCCGAGCGCACCGAAGGTGTTCGCGCCGACGGCCCACACCGTGCCGTCCGTGCGCAGCACGAGCGTGTGGTCAAAGCCGATCGCGGCGTCGACCACGTCCGTGAGCAGCGTCGGCACGGGCGAGAGCTCCTCGTAGTCGCCCTGGTCGCTCCGCTCCGAGCGCGCGCCCGTTCCCAGCTCGCCTTCGGCGTTGCTTCCCCAGGCCCAGACCGAGCCGTCGTCCAGGATCGCCAGCGAGGCGCCGTAGCCGGCGGCGATCGAGCGGACGCCGGCCAGACCGGGCACGCGAACCGGGGTCGATCGGCTCTCCTCCACACCCTGTCCCAGCTGTCCGATGTTGCCGTTGCCCCAGGCCCAGACGGTTCCGTCGACCGCGAGCGCCAGCACGTGCCAGGAGCCGCCGCGGATCGCCGCGATCGGCGGCAGGCCCTGCGCCCGGACGGGGAAGCGGCTGCTCGTGGAGGAGCCGTTGCCGAGCTGCCCGTACTCGTTCGAGCCCCAGGACCAGACCGTGCCGTCCTCGAGCAGCGCCGAGGTCGAGTCGTAGGTGAGGACGACGCTCGAAGCCGGTCCCGGCAGGCCCCGGACGGGCGTCGGCTCCTCCACGTAGACGTAGCGCAGCTCGCCGTCGCGCAGCTCGCGGAACGGGCTCGGGCCCCATTCGCGAACCGAGCCGTCCGACATCACCACGGCCCCGTTCGTCCCCTCCGCCGCGACCGTCACCGCGACGAGCCCGTCGCCCGTGTGCGGGCCGCTCGGCTGGATCGCGAGCCGGAAGCTCCGGGTACCGATCGTCCCGCCTCCCGCCATGGCGTGGACCGAGACGTCGTACAGACCGGGGACGGCGTCGGCCGCGGCGTGGAAGGTCGCGAACACGAGATCCGGCGTGTCGGTCGTCTGGAGA
This sequence comes from Myxococcota bacterium, assembly GCA_030066475.1. Next base: position 4,378 of record JASJBO010000115.1, on the reverse strand, counting down.
CTGCGGTCGAGGCTCGCGTGGACCCCCGGCGGCAGGGCGACGAAGCCGTAGTCGACGAGCAGCCCCGAGACGTCGACGCACTCGGGCTCGTCCGAGCAGCCGATCGCGCCCAGGCGCAGGTCGGCGCGCTGGCTGCCGCCCTGCACGAGCGCGATCCACTCGGGCGTGATGAAGACCTGCGCCTCCGGGAACGTGCAGGCTCCCGGGGCCGCGAGCGCGAGCAGCGCGAGCAGCCGGCAGGCGGCCCGCCGGACGATCGGCTCAGTCACGGTGGTAGCTCCCCCGGGCATCGAAGAGGATCGACGCCTCGCCGAAGTCGTCTCCCACGCGCAGGCCGAACGCGACGGGCGCGCGCAGGTCGATGGCTCCGAGGTCGGCTCGCCAGGCCCGGAGGAAGAAGCGACCGTCGTCGCGCAGCGCGAGCCGGACACCCGGCTCGCGCGTCTCGTAGACCCAGGCCTTGGGGCGGCGTCGGAACCCGCTGGCGGGAAGGTGCTGCTCGAACTCTCCGAAGCGGACGACGACGCCCTCGCGGCCCGGGTCGATGCCGTCCGAGTCGCGGCCGGGGAGCTGCCACCCGGACACGCCGAAGCTGCCGCGCCCGGCGGCCGCTCCGCCCTCGTGGGCCGAAGGTCGCGGCTTCCCCTGGCCCTGGAGCACCCAGGCCTTCTGCACCTTGCGAGCCCAAGGGCCCGGCTTCCGCGGGCCGGTGCGCACCCAGGCCTTCCGCACGCCGAAGTCCTCGAACGGGACGGACCCGGGGTGGGCGCCCGCTTCGATCTCCACCGGGAGCTCGACCTCGAACACGAGCGGCGGCTCGCGCTGGCCGTCGTCGAAGTCGTCGGTATCGGGATCGACCGAGACCAGCTCGCCGGCCACCGTGTACGTCCCGGGCTCATCGGGGTTCTCGAGCACGCCGGCCGCCAGCGTGACCGTGACGGCGGCGTCCGCGGGCGCCAGCAGCGTGGTCGGATCGACGTCGCCGCCGAAGGGCAGCGTGATCCGGATCTCGTCGAGCAGGACGTCGAGCGCGGGCTCGAGGCCGAGGGCAAAGCGCCCATCGCCGTCGAGGTCGACGTACGCCCGGGTTGCGCTGAGCGAGCGGACGTCGGCCTCGACGTCCGGGGCGTCGTCGAGGTCCCGGTCGACGGCGTAGCGGCCGACGACGGCGTCGTCCGAGGAGTGCCCGCTGAAGCCCCGGAAGCGGAACGCGCCCGGATAGCGGATGCGCGCGCGGTACGTCTCCAGCTCGCCCGCCCGGACGCGGAACCGGAGACGATGGCCCGTGCGCGCGCCCGACTCGCTGGAGTCGATCTCGAGCCGCGGGTCGGGATCGGTGCCGTACTCGAACGCGCCGGCGCTCGCCGTGCCCAGCAGGGTGCCGACGATCGCCGCGCCGGCGAGCGATTGGCAACGGGTCATGGGTGCTCGGCCTCCTGCGCTTCGCCCCTCCCACGGCGCGCGCAGACTACTGCCGCGCGCGCGGCCGATCTTGGAACCGACTTGGAATCGACTTGGAATCGTCGGGATCCCCGCGGGATCGCCGTTCGGCTAGGGTTGCGGCGAGGTCGCGCACTTGGACGAGACGAGCCACAGCACCGGCCCGCAGCTGTGCTTCGCGGGCTACCGCCTCGACCCGGCCCGCGGCGAGCTGTGGCGGGGCGACGCGCGGGTCGAGCTGCTTCCCAGGCCTACCGCCCTGCTCCTCTACCTGGTGCGCCACCGCGACCGCACCGTCAGCAAGCGGGAGCTGCTCGACCAGATCTGGCGCGACGCTTCGGTCAGCGAGGCCGCGCTCACCAGTGCGGTGAAGCAGGTCCGGCAGGCCCTGGGCGAGGCCGGGCACGACGCCGTACGAACCAGCCGGGGACGCGGCTACCGCTTTGCAGCCGACGTGGAGACCGCAGCCGCGGCGCAGCCGCTCGTGCCCGCGACGCCGCGCCAGGCGCTGCCCTTCGTCGGACGGCGCGCGGCGCTCGCAGAGCTCGCGTCCGCACGGCGCGCGGCAGCCGGCGGCGCGGCGCGCTTCGCGTGCGTGAGCGGCCCGCCCGGGATCGGGAAGTCGCGCCTGGCCGAAGCGGCGTTGCGCGCGGCCGCGGACGAAGGATGGGAGACCGCCTACGTCCGTTGCTTCGAGGGCCCGGTGGCACCGCCACTCTGGCCGTGGACCCAGCTCTTCACCGAGTGCGCGGCGATCCGTTCGCCCGAGGCCCTGCGTGCGCTCCTCGGTCCCGGGGCGCCGGACCTGCTCCAGGCGATGCCCGGTCTGGCCGATCGCATCGGCGCGCAGGAGCCGCCTCCCGCGATCGAGGGGACGGCCGCGCGGCGCCGGCTGCACGAGAGCGTGGCGCGTGCGATCGAACGCTGGGCGGCCGACGCGCCGGTCCAGATCGTGATCGACGACCTCCACGCCGCCGACCTGCCCTCGCTGGCCCTGCTCGAGTTCGTGTCGCGTGCGGTCTCGCGCGCGCGCCTCGTGATCCTGGGGGCGTACCGCGATCGCGCGCAGGGCGCCTGCGCCGAGAGCCTGGGCCGGCTGCGCGACGCCTGCGCCGTGGGGATCGAGCTCGAGGGCCTCGATCCGAGCGAGATCGCGGAGATGCTGCGCGCGCGCGGCGGGGACGCGCCCGCGGACCGGGTCGCCGAGCTCCACGAGCTGAGCGCGGGCAACCCGATGTTCCTGGGAGAGCTGCTCGCACGCCAGCGCGACGCGACTGGCGCTCCGCCGCGCGGGCTGCGCGACGCGATCCGGCACCACTTCGACGAGGTCTCACCCGAGTGCCGCCGGGTGCTCACGCGCGCGGCGTTCCTGGGCCGCGACTTCCGGCCGGAGCTCGTGGCGGCTTCGCTCGACACCGAGCTGGCGAGCCTGGTGACGGCGCTCGGCGAGGCGAGCCGCGTGCCGCTGGTCGAGGAGCATCCGAAGCACGCCGGCCTGTTCCGCTTCGTGCACGCGCTCCTCCCCGAGGTGCTGGCCGCGTCGCTGGGACCGGCCGAGCGGCTCGACCATCACGCCGCGCTCGCCGAGGCGTTGCTCGATCGCCACGGCGACGCGCCGGATGCACCCTACGCCGCTGTCGCGCACCACCTGCTCGAAGCGGCGCCGCTGCCGGTGTCGGAGCGCGCATTCGAGATCGCGCGCCGCGCGGCAGAGCAGGCCGAGACGCAGCTCGCCTACGAAGACGCGGCCGCGCTGCTCGAGCGCGTGCTGGGCGCGCCTTCGCTTCGGATCGACCCGGAGTCGCGCACGGCGGTGCTGCTCGACGCCTCGCGTTGCCACGCGCTCGCCGGCCACTACGAGGGAGCGCGCCGCCGCCGCGACGAGGCGCAACTGCTGGCCCGCCGACTCGACTCGCCCGAGCTCTTCGCGCGCGCCGCGCTGGGGCCGTTTCCGGACGACGAGGTCGGTCAGGTGCACCACGCGCGTGTGCTGGCGCTCGAGGAGGCGCTCGAGCGCCTGCCCGCGGACGACAGCAGCGTGCGCGCCGAGGTGCTCGCGCGGCTCGGCATGGCGCTCCACTTCTCCGAAGATCTCGAGCGCGGTCGCGAGGGCGCCGCCCGGTCGGTGGAGATGTGCCGCCGACTCGGCGACCTCGAGGGGCTCGTCCGGGGACTTCGCTTCCGCCACCTCGCCTCGATGGGTCCGGACGGCGCGGCCGAGCGACGAGCCCGCGCGGTCGAGATCCTGCGACACGCGCGCCGGAGCGGTTCGACCGAGCTCCTGGGGCACGCGTTCCGCACCGAGATCGAGACCGCGCACGGGGTCGGCGACCGCGAGGCCTTCGAACGGGGCGTGCGCAGCCTCGGCACGCTCGCCGACGAGACGCGGCATCCCTATCTGCACTGGCAGGCGACGCTGCTGCGATCGCTCTCGCACTGGATGGACGGCGACCTGGCACGTGCGGAGACGGACAGCATGGCGGCGCTCGAGCTGGGTCTCGGCTTCCAGGAGGACGCCGCCCTCTCGTGGACGGGCGTTCAGCTCTACTCGATCCGGCGCGAGCAGGACCGGCTGGGCGAGCTCGAGACCTCGGTGAGCGACATGCAGCGGCGCCTGCCGGAGGTCGCGCCGTGGGCTGCAGCGTGGGCGTTCCTCCAGCTCGAGATCGGTCGGCCGGACGACGCCCGCGAGCGGCTCTACGCCATGGCGGCGCGCCCCTTCGCCGAGATCCCGAAGAACACGAACTACCTGCTCACGCTCGGCCTGCTGGCCGAGGTGGCGGCGGCACTGCGAGAGCGTGAGCTGTGCGCCGCGCTGCGCCATGCGCTCGAGCCCTACGCGGATTCGTGGATCCCGGTCGGCCCGACCGCGGCGACGCTCGGCAGCGTCTCGCACTACCTGGGCCTGCTCACCGAAGCGGGCGAAGGAGCCGCGCAG
>JASJBO010000119.1 GCA_030066475.1 Myxococcota bacterium | reverse complement strand
TGGACTTCGTTCGGCTTCGCCTCACTGCGCGCGCCCTCCGGGCGCTTGCGGTGGACTTCGTTCGGCTTCGCCTCACTGCGCGCGCCCTCCGGGCGCTTGCGGTGGACTTCGTTCGGCTTCGCCTCACTGCGCGCGCCCTCCGGGCGCTTGCAGGGGACTTCTGCCGGTCACATCCCTAGCCGCCGTAGCCCCACTTCTTCTTGTTCTCCTCGATCTCTTCCGGCGTCGGCTTGGGCTTCTCCGTGACCTCGGGCACCTCGAAGGCGTCCTTGGACTCGGCGATGCTCGCGTTCAGGGCGATGTCTTCCTGGAAGACGTCGGGCACCTGCTCGTCCTCGAAGATCGCCTCCCACGGGCACTCCGGCTCACAGACGCCGCAGTTGATGCACTCCTCCGGCTCGATGTAGAGCTGGTTGGGGAACGTGCTCGCGTCGTCGCCCGTGTACTGGTAGATGCAGTCGACGGGGCATACCTCGACGCAGGCCATATCGACGCACTCGCGGCAGAGCCTCGTGATCACCCAGGCCATTCGATCTCTCTCCGTTGGCTGCAGCGCCCTTCCCAAAACGGCAGGGTCGGCATAGCACAGTCAGCGCAGCTTCGTCTCCTTGTAGACGACGTGCTTGCGCACCACGGGATCGTACTTCTTGAGCTCGATCTTGTGCGGGGTGTTCTGCCGGTTCTTCCGCGTGGTGTAGAAGTGACCGGTGCCCGCACTCGACTCGAGCTTGATGTTCTCGCGCTTGCCCTTCTTGGCCATGGCTTCCTCGTCATCCCACCGCGGGGTCCGGGACCCGCTCGCCGCTGCCCGCGAAGACCCGCGCGCGCCGCCCGTCGATCTCGTCGATGCGCACGCGCGACGGCTTGCCCGTGGAGGGGTCGACGAGCATCACGTTGGAGGCGTCGACGTAGCCCTCCTGCTCGATGATGCCGCCCGTGCGCGCCCGCCGGCTGCCGGCCTTCAGGTGGCGCTTCTGCATCCGCACCTTCTCGACGCGCAGGCGCCCGCGCTCGGCGTCCACCGCGAGCACCTTGCCCTGCTTGCCGCGGTCGGTCCCCTTGAGGATCTGGACCACGTCGCCTTTTCGAATGCGCAGCGCCATGCGTGACTCCCGAATCGGTAAGGGGCCATACCGTCGCGCTCCGGCCGCTTCCCCGCAAGGGCCACCCCGCGGGGAGAGGTCGGATCCGCGGCGTACGGTGCGCGGCGAGCGCCGGCGCCGAGGCTAGTCTGAGCCGCATGAGAAGGTGGGGAGCCCGACTGGCCGCCGTCGTGGCGGGGGCGATCGCGCTCGGAGCGGGGGCCTGCTCGCTGCTCCCCGAGCGCTTCGCGGTCAACGCGCCGCTCGGGCACATGCTGTTCGGGAGCGGGGTCGCGGCGCTCCCGGAGGACGAGCTGCGCCAGCGCCTGACGGTCCCGGACGGCCTCTCGGTGTCGCTCTACGCGGACGGCCTCCCCAACGCCCGCTTCCTGCGGCTCACCGAGGTCGGCGACCTGCTCGTCAGCCAGCCCCGCCGCGGCCGGATCACCCTGCTCCGGCGCGACCGCGACCGCGACGGGCGGCCCGACGCGCGCAGCGTGGTGCTGGAGGGGCTCGACCGTCCCCACGGCCTGGACCTCCACGACGGCTGGCTCTACGTGGGCGAGACGGGCGCCGTCGGACGCGCGCGCTTCGACGCCGCGACGGGCCTCGTGCAGGGCGGGTTCGAGCGCGTCGTGACGGGGCTGCCGGCGGGCGGCAATCACTGGACGCGCACCGTGCGCTTCGGTCCGGACGGCTGGATGTACGTCGCGATCGGCTCGAGCTGCAACGTCTGCATCGAGGACGATCCGCGCCGCGCCAGCGTCGTGCGCTATCGGCCGGACGGCTCCTCCGAGGAGATCTACGCCCGTGGGCTCCGCAACTCCGTGGGCTTCGACTGGCACCCGGTGAGCGGCGCGCTGTACGCGACCGACAACGGCCGCGACCTGCTGGGCGACGACTTCCCGCCGTGCGAGCTCAACCAGCTGGTGCGCGGCGGCTTCTACGGCTGGCCGTTCGCGAACGGCGACCGCGTGCCGGACCCGGACCTCGGCAAGGGCCGGCGCGCCAAGATCAACGCGTCGATCCCACCGGTGCACGGGTTCCGCGCCCACACGGCGCCGCTGGGCATCACCTTCGTGCGCCACCCCGACGCGCCCGCATGGCTGCGCGGCGCCGCGCTGGTGGCGCTCCACGGCTCCTGGAACCGCACCGAGAAGGACGGCTACGAGGTGGTGTCGCTGCACTGGGACGCCGAGGGACGCATCGCGGAGCGGCCGTTCCTGACCGGCTTCGAGCGCGACGGCAACGTGATCGGCCGGCCGGTCGACGTGGCCGAGGGTCCCGACGGCGAGTGGTTCGTCTCGGACGACTTCGCGGGCGCCATCTACCGCGTGGCCGCCGGCACCGGGAGAAGCGCGATCGCGCACGCCGCGACCGGGCGGGCCACCCGCGACCCGCTGGCCGCGCTCGCGCCCGCGATCCGACGAGATCGCGCCCGCACGGGCCGCGTCCTCTACGAGAGACACGACTGCGCCTCGTGCCACGAGCCCGAGCGCGCCGCCGCAGGAGTGGTGCCGGTGCCGCTGGAGCAGCTCGCGGCGCGCTACGACCTGCCCGCGCTGAGCGCGTTCCTGGCCGCGCCCACCCCGCCGATGCCGGCCTTTCCGCTGTCGGACCCGGAGCGTGCGGACCTGGCGGTCTACCTGCTCGACGCGGAGGACTGAGGCCGGGCCTCGAGCACCTCATCCTCGCGCCGGCGCATCTCGAAGACGCCCGCTTCCTCGAGCACGTCGAGGGCACCGATCACCATCAGCATGCGCGTGCGCATCTGCGTGAGCGGGTCGGCCTTCGGGAAGACCGCCTGCCAGATCTCCCAGGCCGTCGCCGCGCCGCGCGCGGCCGCGAGCTTTCGCGCGGCGCGCTCCACGCGCTGCACGCGCACCTCGTAGAACAGCAGCGCCTCGTCGATCGCGCGTGCGGGGCGCGCGACGATGCCGCCGTGGGCGGGCAGGATGGTGCGGAAGCTGCCGCCGCGCAGCCGGCGCAGGCTGCGCAGGTAGGCGGGCAGACCGCGGAATCGCGGCCGGCGCGCCAGCGGGTCGGCGGGATCGGGGGCGCCCTCCAGGTAGTAGCTCTCGGTGAACGGCACCGAGTGTCCCATCAGGTGGTCGCCCGTGAGCAGCGCGCCGCTGGCCTCCTCGTGCAGCAGCAGGTGGCCGGCGGTGTGGCCAGCCCCGTGGATCACCTCGAGCTCGAAGTCCTTGAACGAGACGCGGTCGCCGTCGCGCAGGCGGCGGTCGACACGCGTGGCACACGCCAGCGGCGGCTCGTCGGCCACCATGCGGCGCAGCCGCTCGCCCTGTCGGGCCAGCAGCGCATCGGGGACACCGTGCTCTCGGAACAGGGCGTTGGTCGTGTCGATGCGCTCGTCGCGCGCGGGCGTGTAGCCCTCGACCGCGTCGGCGTCGTCCTCGTGCACGGCGAGCTCGAGGTCGGCGCCGGCGTCGCGCAGCGACTGCACCTGGCCCATGTGATCGGTGTGGTAGTGGGTCAGCACGACCCGCTTCACCTCGCCGGGCGACGCGCCGATCGCCTCGAGCCCCGCCCCGAGGGCGGCCCAGGACGGGGGGGTCATCACGCCGGTGTCGATCAGCGTGAGCGGATCGCCCTCGACCGCGTAGATCTGGACCGGGCCCACCTCCCACGGCGTGGGCAGCACGAGCTGGTGCAGGCGCGGGAGCGCCAGAACGGGAGAGCGCCGCAATACCGGTCCGGACCGGGCCGACATCGCCGCAACCTAGCAGCCTGCGCGGTAGAAGCCCCTTGCAAGCGCCGAAGGCGCGCGCAGCGAGCCAAAGGCGAGCGAAGTCCATCGAGCCGTCTTCGCCCAGCAAACCGCCCCGTCCGAAGCACCCCGCAAGCGCCGAAGGCGCGCGCAGCGAGCCAAAGGCGAGCGAAGTCCATCGAGCCGCGCCTCGATCGGATACCCTGCCCGCATGGACTACGAACACGTCTCGCTGGTCGAGGAGGACGCCTGGGCCGTGGTCACCATGCGGCGCCCGGCGCACCGCAACGCGCTCTCCGAGGCGCACCTGCGCGAGCTGCTCCACGCCTTCCAGCGCGTGGGCGCCGGCAAGACGCGCGGCGCCATCCTGGCGGCCGAAGGGCCGGTGTTCTCGGCGGGGCACGACTTCGGCGACATGGACGGGCGCGGGCTCGACGCCATGCGGCGTCTGCTGACCGTGTGCGCGGACGTCATGCAGACGCTGCAGCGCATCCCGCAGCCCGTGATCGCGCAGGTAGAGGGCCTGGCGACCGCGGCCGGCTGTCAGCTCGTCGCCTCGTGCGACCTGGCGGTCTGCGGCGAGTCGGCGCGCTTCCAGGTGCCCGGCGGGCGCGGCGGCTGGTTCTGCATCACGCCCGGCGTCGCGCTGGCGCGCGCCGTGCCGCGCCGTCACGCGCTCGAGATGCTGCTGACGGGCGACCCCATCGACGCCACCACCGCGCACGCCTGGGGCCTGGTGAACCGCGTCGTGCCCGACGCCGACGTGCCGACCGCGACGCGCGAGCTGCTGTCGCGCGCCACGCGCGGCAGTGCGCTCGCCAAGGCGCTGGGCAAGCAGTCCTTCTACAAGCAGATCGATCTCGACCTGCCCGCCGCCTACGCCTACGCGAGCGAGGTGATGGCCTCGGCGTCGCAGACGGAGGACGCGCAGGAGGGCCTGCGCGCCTTCCTCGAGAAGCGACGGCCGCGCTTCAACGACCGCTGAGCGACGCGGGCGCGCCCGTCCGGCGCACGCGCCGCGCCAGCGTCCAGGGGGTCGCGTCCACCACCTGCAGCCGGTCGGAGCCGATCAGCACCAGGTGCCGGCCCGCCACGTCGAGGGCGGCACGGCCCTCGACGTCGACCGAGTCGACCACGCGGCCACGCGCCGGGTCGACCACCTGCAGGCCGCGGTCGCCCACCAGGAACACCCGGCCGGCCACCACCGCAGCGTCGTGCACGCTGCCCACCTCGCTGGGCTTCAGACGCGCGAGCTGTCGGGGCGCCACCGGGTTGCGCACGTCGAAGATCAGCAGCGCGCGCTCGGCGAGCACGACCGCGATGCCGCCGCTCACGCGCAGACCGCTCGGATCGAGCCCGCGCGGCAGGCGCGCCACCGGGCGCATCTGCCCGCCGCGCAGGTCGTCCGCCGGCACCACATAGAGCGCCGCGGCGTCGAACACGAAGAGCGTGTTGCCGTCGCGGGCCAGCCCCCGCGCGGGCCGGTCGGAGACCGCCTCGAGCCCGGAGCCGTCGAGCGAGACGCGCAGCAGTCCCTTGCTCCCGGCGATCGCGAGCTGGTCGCCGACGACCGCCACGTCGGCCACGGCCCCGGCCCGCGGCCGGTCGATCGCGAGCTGCCGCTGCGGCCGCGCGCCGGTGAGCGACACGATCTCGATGCCGTCCTCGCCGAACAGCACGACGCGGCCGGGCGCCGGCCGCACGCCGCGGAAGCGCGACAGGTCGGGCGGCCGCGAGTAGTCGGTCAGCAGCGCGGGCTGGCTCGGATCGGAGAGGTCCACCACGCGGAAGCTGCCGTCGGCGAACACCGTCACGGCGCGGTCGAGGCCGCCGCCGACGCCCGCCAGGCCCTCGCGCAGCGAGAACACCGGCCGGCGCGCGATCTGCGTGGGCCAGGTCGCGACGGGTACGAAGAACGCGCTCCAGAAGGCGCGGGCGCGCGCGGAGAACAGCACCGAGCCGGCGGAGCGGCGCTCCGAGTCGGCGAAGCGCATGGTGAAGGTCTCGCTCCACACCGGCTCGTCGTCGCCCGTGCGGTGCAGTGTCACCTGCGTCTCGGCGAGCACGCCGGGGCCGGTCATGCGTCCCGCGTCGACCTCGGTGCTGACCGCGCGCTCGCGGTGCCGCACGGTGATCCAGCCGTCGACGCGCCGGGCGCCTGGCTCGCCCGTGACGAGGCGCACGCCGGCCGCGGCGTAGGCCTGCTGCGCGCGCTCGCGGAACGTGCGCACCAGCCGGTCGGCGTCGGCCACGGGCGTCTCGAGCTCGACGTGGAAGCCGATCGTCGCGAAGCGCGCCTGCTGCCGGGCGTCGAGGGCGCGCAGCGTGCGCTGCGCCTCGCCGGCATAGTCGCTCGCGGGGTGGCGCTCGGCGAACTCGGCCAGCGCCTCGGGCGGGTGCCCGGCGAAGGCCCGCTCGCGCAGGTACTCCGCGTTGCCGCGGGCGCGGGCGGCGAAGCTGCCGTTCGGAAAGTGCTCCAGGAAGGAGGCGTACGCGGCTGCGCTGCCGGACGCGCGCGCGGATTCGAACGTGCGCGCCTCGAACAGGGCGTCGAGCTCGGCGAGGCTCGGGCTGTCCGGGTGCGCGGCTCGGAACTGCTCGTAGCCCTCCAGCGTCGGGCGCCGCTTGAGCTCGTGGTAGGCAATCCGCTCGCGTGCCGCGTCGGCGTGGGGCGAGCGCGGCGCGTCCTTCAGGAAGCGCCGGTAGCCGGCCAGGCTGTCCTCGGCGCGAGTGCGCTCCCAGCGGTTGCCGGCGCAGCCGGCGAGGACGAACACGGCGACGAGGCAGACGGCGAGCGTGCGCATGCTCACTCCCTCCCGGGCGGCTTGCTAGGGTGGCGCCCCGGCCGGAGCCGGGTGCCGTGGGAACATCGGCCTGTCTTCGCGAGGGCTTTAGGCCCCAGATGCGCCCACAGGGGCCGTTCGCCACCCTGCTCACCGGAGGGAGTGCCGAGGCCTTGATCGTGACGGTGACGCCGAATGCCGCGCTGGATCGAACCGTGGCGATCGACGCGCTGCGCCCCGGCACGCGCCGGTGTGCCGCGCCCGAGCGGTCGCAGGCGGGCGGCAAGGGCGTCAACGTGGCGCGGGTGCTGCGCGGCCTGGGGATCGAGACCCATGTCGTGGCGCTGGTCGGTGGCGCCATCGGAGCCGAGATCGGCGCGGACCTGGAGGCTGCCGGGCTGCCCGCCACCTGCGTCGAGGCGCCGGGCGAGTCCCGGGTGTGCCTCGAGCTGGTGGAGGCGTCGGGCCGCGCCACGCAGCTTCACGGACCGGGCGTCGAGGCCGACGAGTCGTCCGCAGTCGCGTTGCTCGAGACCGTCGCGGAGCGGCTCCGCGGGGCGCGCTGGCTGGCCCTGTGCGGCAGCCTGCCGCCCGGGATGCCCGACGACCTCTACGCGCGCCTGATCGCGTGTGCACGCGACTGCGGCGTGCCGTGCGCCCTCGATGCCAGCGGCGAGGCACTGCGCCTCGGCTGGGCGGCGCATCCCGACCTGCTGCGCATCAACCGCGACGAGGCCGCGGAGGCGCTGGGCGTGGAGCGAGCGGCGCTCGCGCTCCCGGCGGAGGCCGGGCCGGGCCGCTGCGAACGCGGGATCGTGTCGGACGGAGCGGGCCCCGTGATCGCTTGGAGCGCCGACGGCGCGCGCTGGACCCTGCAGCCGCCCGCGGTCGAGGCGCGCAACGCGATCGGCTGCGGCGACGCCATGCTGGCGGGAGTCCTGGCCTCCCTGGCCGCCGGCCGCGACTTCGAGTCCGCCGTGCGCGCCGGGGTGGCACTCGGCGCCGCCGACGCCGAATCGCCCGTCGCCGGCCGCCCCGACCCCGCGCGCGCTGCCGTCCTCGAGTCGGGCGTCGTGATCGAGGCGAGCCCCGCCCCGTGATCGACGCGGTCCTCTTCGACATGGACGGCCTGTTGATCGACTCGGAGCCGCTCTGGCAGTCCGCCGAGATCGAGGTGTTCGGCGCGCTGGGCCTGCACCTCGAGCGCGCCGACTGTCTGCGCACCCGCGGCCGCCGGCTCGACGAGGTGGTCGCCTACTGGTACCGCGAGGCGCCCTGGCAGGGGCCGTCGCAGTCCGAGGTGCGGGATCGGATCGTGGAGGGCGTGATCGCCCGCGTCGAGACGCGCGGCGCCGCGAAGCCGGGCGTCGAGCACGCGCTGGCGTTCGTGCAGCGCCGGGGCCTGCCGCTGGCGCTGGCCTCGTCGTCGCCCTATCGGATCATCGGCGCCGTGCTCGATCGGCTCGAGATCCGCGAGGCGTTCCGTGTGGTCCACTCGGCCCAGGACGAGCCGCGCGGCAAGCCCGACCCGGGCATCTTCCTGAGCGCCGCCCGCAAGCTCGGCGTCGCGCCCGAGCGCTGCCTCGTGTTCGAGGACTCACCGGGCGGGGTGGAAGCCGCTCGCGCCGCCGGGATGCGCTGCATCGCCGTGCCGGACGCGGGCACGCTGGGGCCGGCCGAGCTGCCGGCAGAACGCGCGCGGCTGGCCGAAGTGGCCGACCTGGTGATCGATTCACTCGCCGAGGTCGACGCGGGCTGCTGGCGCGAGGTCTCTGTGGCGGCGCCACCCGTCACCGCAGCGCGGAGGGACCGGGAGCGCCACCGAAGAGCGCCCGAAGCAGATTGAAGTCGGGAATGCCGATCGCGCCGTCACCGTTGCTGTCCACGACCGGATCGAAGTCGGGATCGTCCGTCGTCTTGTTGAACTGCGCGCGCAACCGGTTGAAGTCCTGGATGCCGACGGCGCCGTCGTTGTTGTAGTCCGGATCACAGGCGTTGCCGTAGCCGTCCTCGTCCGTATCCAGCTGCTCCGGGTCGGGCCGCTCGATGCAGTCGTCGCACGCGTCGCCGACGCCGTCCTCGTCGACGTCCTCCTGGCCCGGGTCGGGGGCGAAGGGGCACACGTCCTCTTCGTCCGGGATCCCGTCTTCGTCCGAGTCGGCCAGCTCGAGCAGGACCTCGACCAGAAGCAGCCCGTCGCTCGAGGCGGCGAAGCGCGAGGCGCGAATCCAGACCTCCTCTTCCCGCTCGACGGCGACACGCAGCGCAGCGTCGAGGGGAAGCTCCGCGTCGCGCCCCTCGCAGCCGCCCGGATCGCTGCCACTCGGCCAGTCGTCGTTGCAGGCGAGCTCGTTCGCCGGCGTCCCGGGTACCTCGCGGTGGACCGAGAGCAGCGCGTCCACGCCGAGGTCGGTGCCGCCGAGATCGTGCGTGCCGCAGGAGCGGACGACCAGCGTGCCGCTCGCTTCGGCGCGGTAGCGCAGCCATACGTCGGGCGCGGGCTCGGCCTGGCACGACGTGTCACCGTCCGGTGTGGACTCGGCGAGATCGAGCGCGTAGCGGCCCGGTCCCACCAGCGGTGCGTCGGCGGCGTCGTCGGCAGGGGGCGGCCCCGCGGCGAGGGAGTAGCTGGAGAGCGGGTCGCCCGTGACCGCCAGGACGTAGACGCCCGGCGGCAGATCCGGCAGGACGAGCGTCTCGACGCCGGCCGGTCCCGCCGCTCGCGCCGCTCCGAAGCCGGTGACGCCGACGATCTCCTGCTCCTCGTTCAAGACCGTCAACTGGAAGGAGGCGCCGAGCGGCGCCAGCAGGCGGAGCGTGAGCGTGCCGCCCTCCCAGCGCAGGAGGGCGTAGTCGACCGGCGGGTCGACGGGGGGCTCGCCCGCGAGCGCCCGCGCGTAGTCCTCCGGATCCCTCGGGAAGGGCACGGGCGGGATGATCTCGTTCGGCAGCGGAGGCAGCTCGCGCACGAGCGGCGGCCGCACGAGCTCGAGCAGCCAGGGCGGCACGTCGAGCAGTGCGTTCCAGCGCGTGTAGTACAGGACGAGGTCGTAGAAGTTGCGCCGGCCGCCCTGGGCGCGGACCGAGAGCCGCACCCGATCGCCGGAGCTGTCCTGCGGGCACTCGAGCACGAGGCTGCCGCCTGCCGTGCTCGCGATCGTGGCCCCGGAGGCGTCGGTGGCGCGGATCTCGAAGGGCCAGGCCGTGCCCGCCGCGCTGGGCAGGGCGCGCACCTCGAAGTAGCCCTGGTAGAACGCGGGGTCGCTCGGCGGCGAGGCGAGGCACTCGCTCTGGCCCGTCTGGGGGTTCGTCTGGGGCGGGAGCAGCGCGTCGAACCAGTCGACGTCGTTCGCGACGTCGAAGTTGAGGTCGTCCACCGACGACGAGAGCAGGACGCTCTCGAAGATGGTCCCGTCCGGCAGCATCGTGCGGTTCGCGAAGGTGTCGTTGCGCGGCTCGCCGATCGGCAGCTGGTCGTCGAAGCGGTCGGCGGCGAGCGTCGAGGCCTGCAGCGCGAGATCGCCGACGTAGCAGTTCGCCGCGCTGCCGGTCGCGCCCGCGACCTCGAGGATCCGCGCTCCCGGCGGCACGCGCGAGCGGTCGAGCACGAGCCGCCCCGAGGCCGGCGTGCTGGCGGGCACCTCATCGAACTCCGCCTCGAGCGCACCGCCGATCAGCGGGTAGTCGAGCTCGAGCTCCACGTCGTAGAAGTCGTCGAGCGTGAGCTGGAAGAAGTCGAGGTCGCCCGGCGTGATGCGCCCCGCGAAGCTGCCCGCGGCGACTGCCGCGGCCGTCGACGCCGTGTCGTTCGGCTCGAAGCCGTCGCTCGTCCCCGCGAAGTTCGAGCTCTCCCCGTCGGCGACGTCGCGGCGTCCGTCGCCGTCCCAGTCCTCGCAGCCGTCGAAGAAGCCGTCGCCGTCGTTGTCGGCGTCGCGCTCCTTGCGGAGCCCGTCCGCGTCGACATCGGCGCTGCGGAGCCAGTAGCGCCCCGCGGCGTCGAACACGTACTCGCGGACGTCGGCCTTGTCCGGAACCCGGTCTCCGTCGCTGTCCCGCACGGTCGGAGAGGTCCCGAAGCGCATCTGCTCGTCCCAGTCGGTGATGCCGTCTCCGTCCGTGTCCAGGGCGATCCCGGCCTCGTCGGAGCGGACGCTCGGGGCGCTCGCGGGCGGCACGTAGCGACATCCGACCGGGAAGGTCCCGTAGTTCTGCCAGGTCTGGCCGCTCGCCGGGTCGAACACACGCACCTGCTGCGTTCCGTTGCTCTGGATCCGGTAGCCGGCGATCACGCGCATGTGGCCCACCGAGCCCGGCGGCGGGTCGTTCGCGGCCATGATGGGCCGGTCCGCGTCGAGCCAGGCCCGGACCTGGGCGAAGCTGGGCTTGCCGAACCCGTAGCCGATGTTGCTCTGGCTCAGCCCCATCGCCCAGGCGAACAGGATGCCGCCCGAAGCCCCCGTATTGCCGCACATGATCGTCGTGAGGTCGTGGCCGAGGTCGGCGTGCGGATTCCCGACCGCGGTGCCGCCCGAGAAGTCGCGGATCGGATTGCCGTTGCGCTCGAAGTACTCGTACGCGATCCGATCCTGGCTCAGGTCGCCGCCGTACTGGGTGACGACCATCGCGATCGACGCCCGGACGCAGTTGTTCCGCCCGTGCGCGTAGATCGCGTCGGGATGGGTGACGTCCCAGCCGTTCCCGGCGGCGGGCGCCTCGTCGTCCCCGTCGAGGCACAGGAGATCGGTGTCCTTGCGCTGGCGCAGCCAGGTGAGGGGGGTGAGGATGCGCTGCGCGACCGGCTGCGAGGGGCCGGCGGACGACTCGGGGCCGGCGCCTCCCGGAACGACCTCGATCGGCAGGGGCGCACTCCAGGCGCTCTCGCCGATCCCGTCCAGGATCGTCAGCACGCGCCAGAAGTAGGCGCCCGGCGGCGGACCGGAGGGCGGCGAGTAGACGGGCTCCGCCAGCTCGAGGTCGACGAAGGGCGCGCCGAAGCCCGGCTCCTCGGACAGCTGGAAGCGGTAGACGGCGCCCGCCAGACCCCACCAGCCGAGCGCGAAGCCGTCCTGCGCCAGCGCCGCGTCGGGATCGGGCGTGAAGAAGGTCGGGCGCGGCACGGGATTCGCGCCACCCGGGCTGCGGTCCTCGCCGAGATACACCGTCCAGCTCGAGGCCACGCCCGCCTCGCGACCGGCCAGCAGGCCGGCCGAGAGGTCCGGCGCGAGCGGGGCGCCCTCGAACTCGACGCCCGAGCCGGGGTGGAGACTCACCCAGGCCTCGGCCGGCCACACGCCCGCCTGGGCGGCGAACAGCCCGAGCTCACCGGGAGGCGCCCCCCACGCCACGAAGTCGTGGATGGTCTCGGCCGAGAACGCCGGCCCGGTGTACAGGGCCGCGTGACCCACCTCGTCGCCGAGGGCGCCCGGCGGGGCGTGCAGGATCGCGAGACCGTCGGAGAGATCGGTGTCGTCGGCGTCGGAGCCCTGGCCATCGAAGACGACCAGCACGCGCGCACCCGGCTCCAGCGGCGGGAGCTCGGGCGGGAACGCGTACGGCGCCCCGCCATCGGAAACGAGCTGCCAGCCCGCGAGCTCGGTCGCCTCCGTGGCTTCGAGCTCGAGCCATTCGGCGTCTTCGCCCGCCCGGGGAGCGATCTCGACGATGCGGATCGCTCGGGTCGCGGCCGTCGCGTTGGCGGCGGCGAAGAGAGCAAACACCGTGCCCAGGACGGCTCGAGCTGCCCGACTCCGGAGGCTTCGTGTGTCGAAGGAGGCTTCGCGCTTCATGCGAGACAGCGAAGCACCATGCGTGCCACGTCGCGCAGGCGCGACGAGGCGCCGCTCGCGGGCCGGTGGGGCGATTGGTCGCGACGGGCGAGGCGAACCACCCCGGTATGGGCGAGGAGGGTGTCGGCCAGGCGCCAGAAGCGGCTCCACGACGAGCGAAGCCCGCCGACTCGGTGGAGCCGACGGGCTTCGCGAAGAGGTCCCACTCTCGAGCTACTCTCCCACCGGGAAACCCGGCAGTACCATCGCCGATGCGGGGCTTAACTTCCGTGTTCGGAATGGGAACGGGTGTGGCCCCCGCTCTGTGGAGAGTGGGAAAACCGTCGAGAGCGATCGACGCCCTCTGACAATCGAACAGTGATTCCGGGCAACTCAGTCCGCTGAGTGCGCGTGGGCGTGGTCAAGCCTCACGGGCGATTAGTACCGGTCAGCTTCACACATTGCTGTGCTTCCACCTCCGGCCTATCGACGTCCTCGTCTTGGACGACCCTTCAGGGGACCGAAGTCCCGGGGAGATCTCATCTTGGGGTGGGCTTCCCACTTAGATGCTTTCAGCGGTTATCCCATCGGCACATGGCTACCCGGCGGTGCTCCTGGCGGAACAACCGGTACACCAGAGGT
>JASJBO010000118.1 GCA_030066475.1 Myxococcota bacterium | reverse complement strand
GATGGGCTGCTCGTGGTGAACGAGGTGCCGCTCGAGGCGTACGTGGCCGGGACCGTGCCCGCCGAGGTCTACCCCGGCTGGAGCCAGGCGGTATTGCGCGCCCAGGCCGTGGCGACGCGCACCTACGCGCTCCACCGGCGCGCCCGGAGCGCGACCGGCCCCTGGCACGTGGACGCCAGCGCCCACAGCCAGGTCTACGGAGGCCTGGACGCCGAGCAGCAGGCCACCGGAGCCGCCGTCGCGGCCACCCGCGGTGAGTATCTGAGCTGGGAGGGCGAGCCGATCCTGGCCGTGTTCCACTCGGCATCGGGCGGGCGCACGGCGAGCGCCGCCGAGGTCTGGGGGCGCAGCGTTCCCTACCTGCGCAGCGTCGAGGTCGAAGGCGAGGAGGACTCGCCGGACACCTACTGGCGCGCGCGCTACGCCCGTCGCGACCTGGCCGCCGCCCTGGCGGCCGAGGGCGCCGAGGTCGGGCGCCTGGAGCGGATCGAGGTCGTGGAGCGCACCCCCAGCGGGCGCGTGCGCACCGTCCGCGTCCGCGGCAGCGGCGGCCGCGCGGAGCTGAGCGCGCGGGACCTGCGCCGCGCGCTCGGTGCGGGCGCCCTGCGCAGTACCCTGTTCGAAGTCCGCGACGCGGACGGCGACGTGGTGTTCGTGGGCTCCGGACACGGGCACGGCGTCGGCATGAGCCAATGGGGCGCGTGGGCGCTGGCCGAGCGGGGCCTCGGCTACCGCGAGATCCTGAGCCGCTTCTATCCGGGGGCCAGGCTGGCCCGCGCCGAGGTCGAGCCGCTGGCTGCGAGCCTGGCCGAGACGCCCGTGGGAGGCAGTCGATGAACGCGATGCTGGGGGCCGTGCTGCTGCAGGCCGAGGGGGCGCCGCAGTCGCCCTTCGGCTTCCTGCTGCCCATGGCCCTGATCTTCCTGATCTTCTACTTCCTGCTGATCCGCCCGCAGAACAAGCGCCAGCGCGAGCACGAGCAGATGCTGAAGGGCCTCGAGAAGGGCGACCGCATCGCGACCAGCGGCGGGCTGCACGGCACCGTCGCAGGGATCGCGGACGACGTGCTCACGCTCGAGATCGCCAACATCAAGGGCGAGCGGGTGCGCGTGAAGGTGGACCGCCCGCGCGTCGAGCGGGTGCTCGAGCGGGCGAAGGGAGGCGAGAAGCCGTGAGCCCCTCGACCCGTTGGCGCGTGCTGGCCGTGGCCGGCACGCTGCTGCTGCTGGGCTGGTTCGCGGCGGCGAACTTCGTGAGCGACGAGACCCGCACCGGCAGCGGCTGGATTCCCGACTCGCAGATCCGCCTCGGCCTCGACCTGCGCGGCGGCATCCACTGGGTGCTGGGCCCGCAGCTCGACGCGGCGGTCGACGCCGAGCTGGACTCGCTGAGCGCCTCGCTCGGCGCCTTCCTCGAGGAGGACGGGGTCGCGCTCTCCCAGAACCTCGTGCAGGACCGGGAGCTGGTGCTCGAGGCCGGCACCTCGGGCGACGTCGACGCGCTGCGCCGCGCTGGGCTCGACACCCGCTCGCTGCGGGTGGTGCGGGAGGAGGGCAACCGGCTGGCCTTCGCGCTCACGCCCGAGGCGTCGCAGGCGGTGCGCGAGGCCGGCATGCGCCAGGTGCTCGAGGTGCTGCGCCGCCGCATCGACGACCCGATCAAGGGCGTGCCGGAGTCGGTGGTGACCCGGCAGGGCACCGACCGCGTGCTGGTGCAGATCCCCGGCAAGGACGTCGACCGCGAGCGCGCGCGCGGCCTGCTGCGCAAGACCGGCCACCTGGAGTTCAAGCTGGTGCGCGACCAGGCGCCCACCGAGGAGCTGCTGCGCGCCAAGTACCCGGACGGACTGCCCGAGGGCACC
The DNA here is from genome assembly GCA_030066475.1 of Myxococcota bacterium. The sequence continues at coordinate 11,196 of JASJBO010000118.1, read as the reverse complement.
GAGGTCGTCCCCGAGAAGGACAGCGAGACCGAGCGCATCCTGAACGTGTACCTGGTGCCCACCAGCGCGGCGCTCACCGGCCAGGAGCTCACCAACGCGTTCTCGAGCCTCGACAACCGCTTCGGCTGGATCGTCAACTTCCAGTTCAACTCGGAGGGCGCGCGGCGCTTCGCGAAGCTCTCGGGCGACAACATCGGCGAGCAGCTCGCGATCGTCCTCGACGGCGAGGTGGCCAGCGCGCCGCGGCTCGAGGACCGCATCGGCGGCGGCCGCGGCTTCGTGCGCGGCCGCTTCACCGCCGACGAGGCCTCGGAGCTGGCGATCATCCTGCGGGCCGGCTCGCTGCCGATCCCGATCCAGATCGAGGAGGAGCGCACCGTCGGCCCGGCGCTGGGCCAGGACTCGATCGAGCGCGGCGTGCGCGCCGCGGGTCTGGGTCTGCTGCTCGTGATCGTGTTCGCCGCGGTCTACTACCGGCTGTCGGGCGTCTATGCGGCCGTGGCGCTGCTCGCGAACCTGGTGCTGCTGGTGGGCATCATGAGCATGGCGACCGCCACGCTCACCCTGCCGGGCATCGCCGGCCTGGTGCTCACGGTCGGCATGGCGGTCGACGCCAATGTGATCATCTTCGAGCGCATCCGCGAGGAGCTCCGTCTCGGCAAGGTGCCGCGCGCCGCGATCCGCACCGGCTTCAACAAGGCGACATGGACGATCCTCGACGCCAACATCACCACCCTCGTCACCGCGATCGTGCTGTTCAACTACGGCACCGGCCCGATCAAGGGCTTCGCGGTGACGCTCTCGATCGGCATCGTGACGAGCGTGTTCGCCGCCCTGGTGATCACCCGGCTGCTCTTCGAGATCTACCCGGGCAACCGCGCGGCCAGCGCGGTGTCGATCTAGGAGGGGGCCGTGCCGATCCAGATCGTCCCGTCCGGCACCAGCATCGACTTCATCGGCAGGTGGAAGCCGTGCGCGATCGCGTCGGGGGTGCTGATCCTCGTGGGCCTGGTCGCCGCCGCCACCGGCCAGCTGCGCTGGGGCATCGACTTCGCCGGCGGCACCGAGATCCAGGTCCACTTCGAGGCCGCGGAGACCGACGAGGCCGCCCTGCGCGGCGTGGTCGGGGGGCTGGTGGCGCAGGACGTCTCGGTGATCCGCTTCGGCGACCCCAGCGAGCGCGAGTTCCTGATCCGCTTCGGCGGCAGCCAGGGGAGCGACGAGGGCGACAGTCAGGGTGAAGTCGTCGACCGCATCCAGGCGGCGCTGGCGGAGCAGGTCGGCGCCCTGCGGGTGGACCGCGTGGAGTACGTCGGCCCGAAGGTCGGCGCCGAGCTGCGGCAGGCCGGCCTCAAGGCGCTCGGGATCGCCGGGCTCCTGATCCTCGCCTACATCTGGTTCCGCTTCACGCTGCGCTTCGCGCCGGGCGCCATCGTCGCGCTGCTGCACGACGTGCTGATCACGTCGAGCATCTGGGTGTTGCTGGGCCAGGAGTTCAACCTCCAGGTGCTCGCCGCGCTGCTCGCGATCGTGGGCTACAGCCTGAACGACACCATCATCGTCTACGACCGGATCCGCGAGAACATGGAGCTGCGCACCACGCGCGACCTGCCCGAGGTGCTGAACCGCAGCGTGAACCAGACGCTCTCGCGCACCGTGCTCACCTCGGGCACCACCCTGCTCACCGTGGGCACGCTGCTCGCCCTGGGCGGCGCCGTGATCTTCCCGTTCGCCCTGACCATGGCGATCGGCATCGTCGTCGGGACGTACTCGTCGGTCTACATCGCCGCGCCCACGCTGATGCTGCTGGAGCGCCGCTACGGCGACGCGCCGCCGAGCGAGGGCTCGGGCCGCGGCGAGGGCCGCAAGCCGGCCGCCAAGAAGACGGCGGGCAAGTCGGGCAAGGGCCGTCGGGCCAAAGCCGCGGCGGTCTGAGGTGCCGGCGCGGACGCGTCTTGGTGGACTTCGCTCGGCTTCGCCTCGCTGCGCGCGCCTGCGGCGCTTGCGGGTGCCCGCTTAGGAAGTTCGGCGCCGGCGCGGACGCGTCTCGGTGGACTTCGCTCGCCTGCGGCTCGCTGCGCGCGCCGCTCGGGGCCGAGCCCGGCGGGCGGGCACCGGGGGCGGCGCTTGCGGCCGCGGCCTCGGTGCCTCCTCGGGCAGCCAGCGGCTGCCGAGGAGGCCGAGTCGTGCGCCGCTAGCCGGCCTTGCGCTCGCCGGCCGCCGAGGTGCCCACCGAGGCGGCCGGGGTCGGCGCGGGAGCGGTGCTCGTGGGCTTGGCGGTCGCCTTGGCGCCCATCTGGATCGAGCCGTTGACCACGGCGCCTTCCTGGACGACGAGGCGCGGCGCCACGACGTCGCCGTCGACGTGACCGCTCGACTGGATCTCGATGCGCTCGGACGCGCTGACGTCGCCCTTCACCTTGCCGATGATCACCACCGACTTCGCGTGGAGCTCGGCCGCGACGTTGCCGTCGGCGCCGATCGTGAGCTCATTGCTGGGCAGCTCGATCTTGCCCTCGACGCGCCCCTCGATCACCAGGTCCTCCTCGCCCCGCAGGTCGCCCTGGATGGTGATCGACTTCCCGATATTGGCCATCTTCCCCCCCGTGACCGACGCCGCGTTCGGGCACGCTTGCGGCGACGGAGTGCTCGGCCCACCGTGCTCGCCTCCCCCGCCGGCCGCGCGCGCGTCCGGCTCGCGAACCGCGCTCGCGGAGCCCTGCCGGGTCTCCGTCGCGCCGTCCGCTCTGCCCCCCGCGCCTTCGCGCCGCCGTCGGTCGAACAAGCTCACGGTCTGCCTCCGATCAGCGGCGCAGTCTACCGCAGGCGCGCGGCGTCTTCGATGACGACGTTGTGCCGGCTCAGAATCGTGCCCTGTGCGCGCTCGAGCCCGGTGATCGAGGTCTGGTAGACGTTCTGCGCCAGGATCTTCTGGTTCTCCGCCTCGACCAGGTCCTCTTCGCGCAGCAGCACGTCGAACGGCGTCGACTCGCCGTGCTCGAGCCGCACGCGCTCGGCGCGCAGCTGCTCGGCCGCCGCGGCCTCGCGGCGGTTGGCGGCCTCCACGCCCTCGAGCGCGGCCTCGAGGTCGCGGGCCGCGCGCCGGACCTCGGTCACGATGCTCTGCTGCAGGCGCCGCAGCCGGCTGCGCGCTCGGCGCAGCTCGAGGTTCGCGCGGCTGTGCTCGTGGCGCGCCTCGACGTTGCCGAGCGGGAAGGAGAGCACGCCCTGCACCGTGTAGTTGCGGTTGCCCTTGCCTCTGAAGAAGTCGTCGTTGGCGTTCCAGAAGCGGTTCTTGGTACGCGGGGGGGGCAGAGGGGGGTTCGGCGGACCACCGGGGGGCGGGTCCGGCCTGAAATCCGATCGGTCCGGATTCTCCTGGCCCGACAGCCCGGTGAAGCCGTAGCTCCCGACGATGTTGAGCTCCGGCAGGCGGTTGTGGCTGGCGAGCTTGAGCTGCACCTGGCGCTGCTCGATGACGTGCGCCGCCACCGCCAGCTCGGGCCTCTGGTCGAAGGCCTTGTGGGTGGCGGCCTCGACGTCGACGCCCGAGATCGTCACGGTCTCCGGGCTGTCGGTCAGCTCGAAGCGCAGCGTCGCGCGCGGCGCCAGGAAGGGTCCCAGCACCTCGTCGATCAGCACGTCCTGCGAGTTGCCCTCCCGGGCGGTCGCGCTGATCAGCCGGAACTCGCGATCGGCCACGCCGGCGGCCGCCTCGACCACCTCGACCCGGGACACCACGCCCACCTCGTACTGGGCCTCGGTCTGGTCGAGCAGCGCCCGGGCGGTCTCGAGGCTCTTCTGCGCCACGCGGACGGCGTCGCGGTTCGAGACCAGGTCCCAGTAGGCCCGCTCGGTGCGGTCGACGATGTCCATCAGCTCGGTGCGAAACTCGTCGACCGAGGAGTCGACGCCGATCTCGCTCACCCGCACCCGCGTCCAGGGCTCGTTCCAGATCAGGCCGCGCATCAGCGGGAAGGTGGCCGTGAACAGGACGTCCTGGGTGTACTCGGGGGACAGCACGGAGAGCCCGGAGTCCGTCTTGACCTCCGAGCCCGAGTAGGTGATCTCGTAGCTGGCGCCGAGCGCGGGAAGCAGGCCCCGCAGCCCGAGCGCACCGAAGTACTCCTCGCGGTTGACGCGCTGGGACTCCGCGGCCCTCTCCTCGAGCCCGAACGCGGACGGCGTCTGCGTGTCGTTTACGCCGCCCTCGCCGAACAGCTCGGGGTCGTACACGCCCCAGGCGATCATCACGTCCTCGGAGGCGAGCAGCGGCCCGTAGCGCGAGATCTGCACGTCGAGGTTGTTCTCGATCGACAGGCGGATCGCCTCGCGCAGCGAGAGCTCGAGCGTCCCGTCGAGCTCCGGCAGGACCGGCGTGCGGGCGGTCTGCGCGGCCGCGGACACGGCGAGCTGGAGCACGGTCGCGCAGGCGACCGCTCCGGTGAGCGACCTGTTCAGCATTCGAGAGCCCTCCCGCGGCGCACGGTAGCCCGGCCGAACGGAGCCAGAAACCGTTGCTATCCTGCCCGGATGCGCGTCGCAGCGCTGGTTCTGGCCGCCGGGCGCGGCGAGCGGTTGGGGACGTCCCAGCCCAAGGCGTTCCTGCCACTGGCCGGGCGGCCGGTGTTGGCGTGGGCGCTGGAGGCGCTGGCGGACTGTCCGAACGTCGACGCCCTGGTTCCGGTGCTCGCCCCCGACTGCCTCGCGCGCGCCGCGGAGCTGTCGCTCGGGCCCGTCTGCCGGGAGAAGCTGCGGCCCGCGGTGGCGGGCGGGGCCGAGCGCCAGGACTCGATGAGCGCCGGGCTGGCGGCACTCCCGGATGAGGTGGAGCTGGTGGCCGTGCACGACGCCGCGCGCCCGCTGCTGCGACCCGGCGCTGCCGAACGCGTGATCGCCGCGGCCGAGCGTCACGGTGCCGCCCTCCTGGCGGTGCCCGTGCGCGACACGATCAAGCGGGTGCGCGGCGGCCGGGTGGTCGAGACGCCGGCACGGGCCGAGTGCTGGGCCGCCCAGACGCCGCAGGTCTTCCGCGTCGAGCTGCTCGGCGAGGCGCTCGCCAAGGCCGCCGCCGAGGGCTTCGCCGGGACCGACGACGCGCAGCTCGTGGAGCGGCTCGGCGTGCCGGTCCACGTGGTCGAGGGCGACCGCAACAACCTGAAGATCACCTGGCCCGAAGACCTCGCGGCCGCCGAGGCCCGCCTGCGCGCCGGCGGGAGGGTCTGACCGGACGTGCGGATCGGGCAGGGCTTCGACGCGCATCGACTGGTGACCGGCCGGCCGCTCGTGCTCGGCGGGGTGCGCGTGCCGCACGACCGCGGGCTGGAGGGGCACTCGGACGGCGACGTGCTGACCCACGCGGTCGCCAGCGCGCTGCTCGGCGCATTGGGCGAGGGGGACCTCGGCACGCACTTCCCGTCCTCCGACCCGGGCCTGGCAGGGATCGACAGCGGCGAGATCCTGGCGCGCGTCGCCGAGCGGATGCGCGCCGGCGGCCTCGCGATCGGCAACCTCGACGCTACCGTGATCGCCCAGGCGCCGCGCCTGGCGGCACACCGCGCGGCGATGGAGGAGCGCCTGGCGGAGCGGCTCGCGGCGCCCCGGTCGCGGGTCAACGTCAAGGTCACCAGCACCGACCGGCTCGGCGCGCTGGGTCGCGAGGAGGGCATCGCCGCGCAGGCCGTGGTGCTGCTGCTCCCGGAGGACGAGGCGTCGGGATGAGCGAGCTCGTGCTGTTCGACACCGCCACGCGCGGCAAGCGGCGCTTCGAGCCGCTCGAGCCGGGGCACGTGCGCATGTACACCTGCGGGCCCACGGTCTACGCCCCGCAGCACATCGGGAACCTCCGCTCGCAGCTCTTCGCCGACCTGCTCAAGCGCACGTTCCTGGCCGAGGGCTACCGCGTCACGCACGTCGTGAACATCACAGACGTCGGCCACCTGGCGGGGGACGTCGACGACGGCGAGGACAAGATGGAGGTGGCGGCGCGCCGCAGCGGCCGCAGCGCGGCCGACATCGCCCGCGAGTACACCGACCAGTGGCTGCGCGACCGCCGCCGCGTGGGCTGCCTGGAGCCCGAGGTCCTGTGCAAGGCGAGCGAGCACATCGCGGATCAGATCGCGCTGGTCGAGCGCCTCGAGGCGGGCGGCTTCACCTACCAGATCGACGACGGCATCTACTTCGACACCGCGCGCTTCCCGCGCTACGCCGACTTCGCGCGCCTCGATCTCGACGCCCAGGCCGGCGGGGCGCGGATCGGCGAGGTCTCCGGCAAACGCCATCCCGCCGACTTCGCGCTCTGGAAGTTCGCGGCGGCCGGGGTCCAGCGCCAGCAGGAGTGGGACTCGCCCTGGGGTCGCGGCTTCCCGGGCTGGCACCTGGAGTGCTCGGCGATGAGCATGCGCTACCTGGGCGAGCAGTTCGACGTGCACACGGGTGGCATCGACCACATCGCCGTGCACCACACCAACGAGATCGCCCAGAGCGAGGCCGCCTGCGACCAGCACCCCTGGGTCCGGTACTGGCTCCACAACGAGTTCCTGGTGTTCGAGCGCGAGAAGATGGCCAAGTCGGTCGGCAACGTGCTGGTGCTCGACGACCTGGTGGCGCGCGGCTGCGAGCCGCTCGCCTACCGCTACTTCTTCCTGCAGGCCCACTACCGCGCGCAGCAGACCTTCAGCGACGAGGCGCTCGAGGCGGCGGTCACCGCCTTCCAGCGCCTGCTCGGCCACGCCGCGGAGGTGCGCGACGCGCCGGGCGAGCCCGACCCGACCCGCATCGACCCCCTCCGGCGGGCCTTCCGCGACGCCGTGCGCGACGACCTCAACACCCCGCGCGCCCTGGCGGTGACCTGGGAGGTGGCGCGCAGCGCGTCGCTCACGCCCGCCGACCGCCGCGCGCTGTTCGCCGAGTTCGAGCCGGTCCTGGCGCTGGGGCTGCCGGAGGCCGAGCGGGCCGACGCGGCCACCGAGGCGGATCCGCGCATCGACGCCCTGGTCGCCGCGCGCCAGGCGGCGCGCGAGAGCCGCGACTTCGCCACCGCCGACCGGATTCGCGACGAGCTCGCGGCCGAGGGCGTGACGATCGAGGACACGCCGGCGGGCCCGCGCTGGAGGCGCGCCTCGTGAGCCAGTTCGAGCTCGTCTCCGAGTTCTCGCCGCAGGGTGACCAGCCCGCGGCGATCGACGCGCTCGTGGAGGGGCTCGAGCGCGGCGATCCGCACCAGACGCTGCTGGGCGTCACCGGCAGTGGCAAGTCGTTCACGATGGCGTGCGTGGTCGAGCGGGTGAACCGGCCCGCGCTGGTGATGGCGCCGAACAAGACGCTCGCCGCCCAGCTCTACGCCGAGTTCCAGTCGCTGTTCCCGAACAACGCCGTCGAGTACTTCGTCTCGTACTACGACTACTACCAGCCCGAGGCGTACATCCCGTCGACCGACACCTACATCGAGAAGGACTCGTCGATCAACGACGAGATCGACAAGCTGCGCCACTCCGCCACGCACGCGCTGCTCACCCGGCGGGACGTGCTGGTGGTGGCGAGCGTGTCCTCGATCTACGGGCTCGGCGCCCCCGCCACCTACGGCGAGATGCACGCCTACGTCGAGAAGGGCGCCCGCCTGAACCGCGACGCGCTGCTGCGCCGGCTGGTGGACATGCTCTACGAGCGCAACGACGTCGACTTCCATCGCGGGACGTTCCGCGTGCGCGGGGACGTCGTCGAGATCTTCCCGCAGTACGAGGACGAGCGCGCGATCCGCGTCGAGTTCTTCGGCGACGAGGTCGACAACCTGGCCGAGATCGACCCGCTGCGCGGGAAGGTGCTCTCGCGGCCGGCGCGGGCGCTGATCTACCCCGCCAGCCACTACGTGGCGACCGCAGGCGTGCTGAAGCGGGCGGTCGACGGCATCCGCGTCGAGCTGCAGGAGCGACTGGCACTCTTCCGCGAGGAGAACAAGCTGCTCGAGGCGCAGCGGCTCGAGCAGCGCACGATGTACGACCTCGAGATGCTGGAGCAGATGGGCTTCTGCCACGGCGTCGAGAACTACTCGCGCTGGCTCGACGGGCGCGATGCCGGCCAGACGCCCTACACGCTCTACGACTACTTCCCGGACGACCTGGTCGTGTTCCTGGACGAGAGCCACATCTCGGTGCCGCAGATCGGGGGGATGTTCCGCGGTGACCGGGCGCGCAAGGAGACCCTGGTCGAGTACGGCTGGCGGCTGCCCTCGGCGCTCGACAACCGGCCGCTGCGCTTCGACGAGTGGAGCGCGCGGGTGCGGCAGGCGATCTACGTCTCGGCCACGCCCGGCGAGTGGGAGCTGGAGCAGTCGAAGGGCGTGGTGGTCGAGCAGATCATCCGGCCGACGGGCCTGACCGACCCCGGGGTGGAGCGGCGGCCGGCGGCGGGGCAGGTCGACGACCTGCTGGGCGAGATCCGCGCCCGGGTGGAGCGCAACGAGCGGGTGCTGGTCACGACCCTCACCAAGCGCATGGCCGAGGAGCTCACCGACTACTACGCCGAGCACGGCGTGCGCGTTCGCTACCTCCACAGCGACATCCAGACCATCGAGCGCACCGAGATCATCCGCGAGCTGCGCGAGGGCGCCTTCGACGTGCTGGTGGGGATCAACCTGCTGCGCGAAGGGCTCGACATTCCCGAGGTGTCGCTGGTGGCGATCCTGGACGCCGACAAGGAGGGGTTCCTGCGCTCGGCCCGCTCGCTGATCCAGACGATCGGGCGCGCGGCGCGCAACGTGAACGGCTCGGTGCTGCTCTACGCCGACGCCGAGACCGACTCGATCCGCGCCACGCTCGAGGAGACCGACCGGCGCCGCGAGCTCCAGGAGGCCTACAACGCCGAGCACGGCATCACGCCCCAGACCGTCAAGAAGCGCATCACCAGCCTGCGCGACTCGATCTGGGAGGCCGACTACGTCACGGTCCAGACCGCGCGCGAGCGGCCCGAGCCGGAGGTGCCCGGCCACGAGCTGCCGGCGCTGATCGAGGGCCTGCGCGCCGAGATGCAGGCGGCGGCGCGCGAGCTGGACTTCGAGCGGGCCGCCGAGCTGCGCGACCGCGTGCGCGAGCTCGAGGCCGAGCGCCTGCGGGCCGGCTGAGCCCGCCCGGTGGGGCTCGAGGAGCGCATCGACGCGCTGCCCACCAGCGCTGGCGTCTACCTGTTCCGGAACGCGCGCGGCAAGGTGCTGTACGTCGGGAAGGCGCAGAACCTGCGCTCCCGCGTGCGCTCCTACTTCCGCGCCGGCGGCGATGGCCGCCACCAGGTGCCGCTGCTGGTGGAGCGCGCGGCGGACGTCGAGGTCGTCGTCACCCCCAGCGTGAAGGACGCGCTGCTGCTCGAGAACGAGCTGATCAAGCGCCACAAGCCCGTCTTCAACGTCCGCCTGCGCGACGACAAGCAGTACCTGGGCCTGCGCCTCGACCCGCGCGAGACCTGGCCGCGGCTGGTGGGCGTGCGGCGCTTCCGCGAGGACGGCGCCTGGTACTTCGGCCCCTTCACTTCGAGCGTGGCGATGCGCGACGCGGTCTCGAATCTGCGCCGCATCTTTCCGCTCCGCTCGTGCAGCGATGCGGTGCTGCGCGACTACGCCCGGCGCGGCCGGCCCTGCATCGAGTTCGAGATGAAGCGCTGCGCGGCGCCGTGTTGCGAGCGCATCGAGCCGGAGGCCTACGCCGAGCTGGTGCACGGCACGGCGCTGTTCCTGCGCGGGCGCTCCGACGAGCTGCGCCGCGAGCTCGAGGCGCGCATGGGGGCGGCGGCGCGCGAGGAGCGCTTCGAGGACGCGGCCCGGCTGCGCGACCAGCTCGGCGCCATCGACAAGACCGTGGAGCGCCAGCAGATCGTGGCCGAGCGCGCGATCGACCGCGACGTCTTCGGCATGGCGCGGCGCGGGGGCGAGCTCGAGGTGCACGCGCTGCACGTGCGCGCCGGCCGGGTGGTCGGCCACGCCGCGTGGGCGTTCTCCGACGTCCAGCTCGACGACGGCGAGGCGCTCGGCTCGTTCCTCGGGCAGTACTACGGCTCCCCGGAGCGGCCGCCTGCGCGCGAGGTGCTGACGCCCCGCGACCCGGCCGATCCCGGCCCGCTGTGCGAGCTGCTGGCGGAGCGCGCCGGCCGCCGCGTCGAGCTGCGCACGCCGCAGCGCGGGCCCGGGCGCGAGCTGGTGGCGATGGCGACGGCCAACGCCGAGCTGCGACTGGCCCAGCGCCTGGAGGCGCGCGAGAGCGTCGAGGCCGCCGCCCGCGAGCTCGCCGAGCGGCTCGGCCTGGCGCGCGTGCCGCGGCGCATCGAGTGCTACGACGTCTCGACCCTGGCAGGCACCTTCGCCGTGGCCAGCCGGGTGGTGTTCGAGGACGGCCGCCCCGACAAGAACGCCTACCGCCGCTACCGGATCCGCGAGGCGCCCGCGGGCGACGACTACGCGTGCCTGCGCGAGGTGATCCAGCGGCGCGTGGCGCGCGTCGCGAGCGAGCCGCTACCCGACCTGCTGATGGTCGACGGGGGCAAGGGCCAGCTCGGCGTCGCCGGCGCGGTGCTGGGCGACGCGGGCCTCGAGGTGGACCTGCTCGGCATCGCGAAGGAGCGCGACGACGAGAGCCCCGGGCCGCGCGTCAAGCGGAGCGGGGGCCTCAAGGCGGAGCGCATCTTCCTGCCGGGGCGCAAGGACGCCGTGCTGCTGCGGCCCAGCTCGCCCGCGCTGCTGCTGCTGCAGCGGGTGCGCGACGAGGCCCACCGCTTCGCCATCGAGTTCCAGCGCCGGCTGCGCCAGCGCGCGAACCTCACCTCGATCCTCGAAGAGGTGCCCGGCATCGGACCGGGCAAGCGGCGCGCGCTGCTGCGCGAGCTGGGCTCGCTGCGCGCCGTGCGCGAGGCCGACCCGGAGCGCCTCGCGGCCGTGGCGGGCGTCTCGGAGCGCGATGCGCAGGCGATCCGCAGCTTCTTCGCGGCACTCGACCGCAGCCGCGGCTAGGCGTCCGCGCGGCAGAAGCCCCCGCAAGCGCCCGCAGGGCGCGCGCAGCGAGCCGCAGGCGAGCGAAGTCCATCAGGCCGTCTTCGCTCAGCAACGAGCCCCAGGAGGGCACCCCGCAAGCGCCCGCAGGGCGCGCGCAGCGAGCCGCAGGCGAGCGAAGTCCATCAGGCCGTCTTTCGCTCAGCAACGAGCCCCAGGAGGGCACC
>JASJBO010000123.1 GCA_030066475.1 Myxococcota bacterium | reverse complement strand
CTGTTCGCCATGACCGCCTGGCGCCGTGCCGCCGTTGCGCATCTGAAGGCATCGTGCGCGGGACCGGAGAATTCCCCGTGCAAGCAGGAGGTGCGAATTGAAAATCGAACGCTTGGCGGTCGCAGACCTTCCGCATCTGGCGGAACTGTTTGAACATTTCTGGGGGGAAGCGTCCTCGCTCGAGACGATGCGATCGACGTTTACACGGCTCGCCGAGAATTCCGCCTATATACTGTTGGCGGCCAAGCAGGATGGGCGGCTGATAGGATTTGTCATGGGGATCATCTGCGAAGAGCTTTACGGTGACGGCCGGCCATTTATGATCATCGAAGATTTGATTGTGGCCAAGGATGTTCGCCGGCGCGGCGCCGGAAGGGCGCTGATGCTGGAAATGGAAAAGCGGGCCATTCAAAGGCAATGCCGCCAGATCATTTTCGTCACGGAAGCCGACCGCACCGATTCGATCCGGTTCTATGCCTCGCTGGGCTATGACGCCGGGGCCCACCGCGGATTCAAGAAACGATTGCGAACCATCCGGCCGGCGGGTTAAGATTGGGAATTTAAATGCATCCGGCTCCGGTTGGATTGCTTGCCGCATGTAAATGCATCGGGATCTCCGCGCATGATCATCAATTTCTGCTCACATCGCCCCATCCTGACCTCCTGCCGGCTGGAGAATTACGATTACCAGATCGATGCCTACGTGGGGTGCGCACATCTCTGCCACTACTGCTACGTGCTCAACCGGGCCGAGACGGACTGGTGTGAAGAAATCCTCATGCACCGCGACCTTGAAGGCCAGCTCGCGGAGGAGCTCGCGCGGATTGAACCCCAAAAGATCTACTTCGGCTACCACACCGATCCCTACCAGCCCTGCGAGGCGGAATATCAGCAGACGCGGAAAGCCCTCACGCTGCTTCGCGACCGCGGCTTTTCCGCCGGCATCCTGACCAAGTCCGACCTGGTGACCCGGGACCTCGATATTCTGGCATCCATGCCGGACGCATCGGTCAGCGTATCCGTGGCTTTCAATGACAACGCTACGCGCCGCCTGTTCGAGGCCAACACGGTCGACACCGAAGCCCGCATCGAGGCCCTTCGCCATTTACAGGCCGCGGGCATCGGTACCAACGCGCTGATCTGTCCGGTCATCCCCTACATCACGGATGCCACCCCCCTCATCGACATGCTGGCACCCCATACAGACACCATCTGGATCTATGCGCTCAGCATCGAAAAACGGACCGATCCCAACTGGCAGAATCTCCAGGCGCTGCTGGCGCGACATTTTCCCGGCCGCAAAGACCAGATCGAGGCGGCCACCTTTACCGCCGACCATGTCTTCTGGCAGAGGTTGCGCGTGGATTTACAACGGCTGGCCGGGGACCGTCATTTAAACCTAAAAATACACGTCTGACCGTTTCCAAGTTGGGTGAACTGCTTATCTTTTACCGGGTCGACGCCAAGGGTGCTTACGCCGCGCCGTTCAATCCGCGACCGCAACATCTCAAGTGATATTCCCGATATGAAAACCGCCGCCTACCCCGTTATTTTGTTCTTTTTGGTCGGCATCGTCCATGCCGCACCGGATATCGAGGGCCGCTGGAAGTCGGACAAAGCCGCCTCGATGGCGTTCAACCAGAAGCATGCCATTCTGAGCGCACCGCAAGCGAATTACATATCGCAGATGCTCGGCAATATGATCGTCGAATTTGAGGACGGGGTCGCCACATTGACCATGCCGGCCATACGCATCCAGAAGGACGGCCAGGTAAAGGAATTCGCCGGATTCGAGGAAAGGGGCCGCTATGTCATCGTGGGTGAGGATGAGGACACCATCGTGCTGAAACTGCATGGCGCCGACGGCGCGGCCACGCTCATGGTCTATCATTTCGTATCGGCCGATCAGATGTGGGTCTACGTCCCTTCGGCCAGTGAGGCCGTTGACCTGCATATCCGGGAATATTTTACCCGCGTGAGATAGATCCGCGCGGCCGCGCCCGTGAGATTTAGGCACCCGGGACTTGGACGGATCGACGCCGGCGCAGAAAGGTGAAACGCCATGCAACGTTTCCGTAACATTTTGATGGTCTACAACGACGATGAAGCCCACCGGCCGGCCCTGGCCCATGTGATCGCCCTGGCCGGCCGCACGGGTGCGCGGTTGACGCTGGTCGATGTGGTGGCGGACCTGTACCTCGAATCACACGCGCCCATCGCCGCCCTCCCGGACGATCTCCTCCAATTGCGGCGGGAGGACATCGCCATCACGATCCGGGATCTGGGGGTGAATCAGGCCGCGGTCGATATCAAAGTCATCGTCGGCAACCCGCCCATTGCCATTATCCACGAAGTACTGCGCGGCGGTCACGATCTGGTGGTAAAGACGGCCCAGGGACCGGATACGGGGCTGGGCGGCCGTGTATTCGGCAGCACGGCCATAAAACTGATGCGCAAATGCCCCGTGCCCGTGTGGGCCTTCAAACCGGCGCCCGAAATCCGCTTCCCACGGGTCCTGGCGGCGGTCGGCCCGCCACCGCCAAGCGGGGAAGATCGTCTGAACGATGACATTATTTCTCTGGCTGCGGCTTTTACGCGGGCGGCCGATGGTCGTCTCGACCTTCTGCACTGCTGGCAGCTGGCCGGCGAATCGCTCCTGACAAGTGGCCGCACCCGTATCCCCCCACCGACCCTGGAATCCCTGCGGGCGCAGGCGGAGGAGAGAGCCCGCCGCCATCTGGACGAACGCATCCACGCCCAAGACCTGGCGCGTATCGAATACCGGGCACACTTGCAGCACGGCCGCGTGGGCAACATCCTGTCGGCCTTTATCGAAGACGAAGGGATCGATCTAGTGGTCATGGGATCGCTCTCCCAGGCCGGCATCGCCGGATTGATCGCCGGGAGCACGGCCGAACAGATCTTTCATTCCGCCGATTGCGCGGTCATGGTCGTCAAACCGCCGGACTTTGTGTCGCCCGTAAGCCTGCAGGCCGGCACCGGACGGCGGCGGGCATGATGGCGGATCTCAAGGAGGTTGTCCATGAACGATGTGTTGCGAACCGCTGATGAATGTTTTAGCGAACTGCCCGGTTTTCCCTACGAGCCGATCTATATCCAGGATCTGAGAGACTACGAGGGCCTGCGTCTGCACTATGTGGATGCCGGCCCCCCCGATGCGGACCATGTTTTCCTGTGTCTGCACGGCGAGCCCACCTGGGGCTACCTCTACCGGAAGATGCTCCCGGTCTTCACCGGGGCCGGGCACCGCGTGGTGGTCCCCGACCTCTTCGGCTTCGGCCGCTCGGACAAGCCCGTCGACGACGCGGCCTACACCTTCGACTTCCACCGCCAGAGCCTGTGGCGGCTCGTCGAGCGCCTCGACCTCCAGCGGATCGTGCTCGTCTGCCAGGACTGGGGCGGCATCCTCGGGCTCACGCTGCCGATGGAGATGCCCGAGCGCTTCTCGCACCTGCTCGTGATGAACACGGCGCTCCCCACGGGCTCCTTCCTGTCCGACGGCTTCGCCATGTGGAAGGGCTTCGCCGCCGCCGCTCCCGAGATCCCGACGGGCGGGCTGGTGGCGACCGATGCCAACTGCCTGACCCCGCTCGACGCCATGGCCTACGACGCGCCCTTCCCCGACGACCGCTACAAGGCGGGCGTGCGCCGCTTCCCGCAGCTCGTGCCGGTGGAGCCGGGCATGGCGGGCATCGAGCACACCACCCGCGCCCGCTCCTTCCTGTCGAAGGAGTGGTCGGGGAAGAGCTTCATGGCGATCGGCCTGCGCGACGGCGTGCTCGGCGAGCCGGTGATGAGCGAGCTCCAGGAGACGATCAACGGTTGCCCCGAGCCGATGAAGGTCGCCGAGGCGGGTCACTTCGTGCAGGAGTACGGCGAGCCGGTCGCGCGACGGGCGCTGGAGCACTTCGGGCTCGCTTAGGCCTCCGAGCTGCAAGTGCGGCTCACGGTTCGTGCGCGCGGTGTGTCGCGCGTTCGACGTCTGTGTGGAGCCGGTCGGGTGTTTTCCCTACCTCGTCGGTCGTCGCGATGGGCAGCGCTGGTCGATGACCGAGCCATTCGTGGGTCGAAGCAAGTCGAAACGTACGTCTTTGTGTAGACCCGGCTCCGTGTTTCGTGATACGTGTGCGACCTCGCACCGATGCGGTTGCTGTCGTCGAGGAGCTCGGAGAAGAACCCTGTGTGGTGTCGCGTGCGCGCGACGCTGCGTGTCCTCGCCGTGTCGTCCCTGGCCTTCGCGCCGTTGGCTTCTCCGGCGGCCCCCCGCGGCGACCCCGTGCTCGACGCCTACCTCTCGGGCGAGCCGCTGGGTGCCGGTCGCATCGAGCTCGCGTCGGCGACGGCTGGTCCGGGGGCGCAGCGCAGCCTGCGCAGCCGCACCGCGGGAGATCTCCAGACCGAGCTGCGGGGCTTCCTCGAGGCCTTCGACGCTGCGATGGCCGGCGAGGCGCCGACCCCGGCCATCCTCGCGCTCGAGCCGCGCTTCCGAAGGGTCGAGGCGCACCATCTCCTCTATCTGTCGCAGCTCGAGCAGTCGGAGAAAGTGCTCGCCGAGCGCGGGCTCGGCGCTACCTATGGCGGGAAGATCGGCGAGCAGCGCGATCGCTACCTCGAACGGATCAGCCCATTCTTCGCCCGGATCGCGAGCTTCTACGCGCTCCAGGCGAGCGCGCGCGAGCCCGCGCCTCGGCCCGATGCGGAAGGGGAGACCGAGGAAGACCTGCTCGACCGCCTGTGGCGCTGGATCCAGACGCAGTTCGACCTCTACGTCGCCTGGTACCTGAGCGGGGACCTGCTCGACGACACGCAGGAGCCCACGCGGCCCCACCTGCGCGCCTCCACGCTTCCCTACCGGTCGCGCAACACGGCCGTCCTCGCGCCGGCCCGCCCCGCGCCGGTGGTGCCGAGCTATGAGAGCGAGGGCGTCGAGCCCGAGGTCGAGGACCTGAGCGCCTCGCCCAGCGCGCCCTTCTCCGATGCGCTGCGCCTCAAGGCCGAGGAGCTCGGCTACGACCCGATCGCCGTCTTCAACTTCGTGAAGAACGAGATCCGCACCGAGTGGTACGGCGGAGCGGCCCGGGGCGCCGAGGTGACGTTGCTGTCGGGAGCCGGCAACGACGTCGACCAGGCCAGCCTGCTCGTGGCGCTCATGCGGATCTCGAGCGTGCCCGCGCGCTTCGTGCACGGCGTCGTCGAGATCCCGATCGAGACGCTCCGGAACGCCTTCCAGACCGAGCTGGAAGTCGAGGCCCTGCGCGGGCTGCGCGCGGCCGGCGTCGCCCACGAGCCGGTGATCCGCGGCGGCCGCGTCGCGGCGGTGAAGGCGGAGCGCACCTGGGTCGCGGTGAAGCTCCCCTACTCGAACTACCGCGGCACGCTCGTCGACCCCTCGGGCAGCATCTGGCTCCCGCTCGACCCGGCCTTCAAGACCCTGGAGACTGCCCCGCTGGCGCCGCTGCTGGTCGACCTCGGGGTGGACGCGGCGCCCAGGGTCGACGCGTATCTCGCCCAGGATCGCGACGAGACGCTGCTCGACCAGCTCCGCGTCGAGGCCAAGGCAGAGCTCGACCAGAGCGGCTCGGAGCTCGAGTACGACGACGTCGTGACGCCCGTCCCGGTGCGCCGGGGCGACACCGGCTACCTGCCGACGACCCTTCCCTACGAGGTGGAGCAGGTGAGCTTCGAGGGACCGGTGCTCGGCGAGGCCCTGCTCCAGCACGCCGTCTTCCGGGTCTACGCGGGCGAGGAGACCACCTCGGCGGTGATCCTCGAGACGCGCCAGCCGCTCATCGCGCTCTACAACCGTCGCGTCACGCTCTCGTACCTTCCGGCGAGCATCGACGACCAGGAGGTGGTGCGCGCCTTCGGTGGCCTCCTCAACACGCCCGCCTACCTGATCCAGGTGAGGCCCCAGCTCAAGTTCGGGGGCCAGGTGGCGGCCACGGCGTCGGCGGGGATGACCACCGGCGCGCCGCACCGGCTCGAGATCGAGCTCGAGGCGCCCGCCCTTCGCGAGACCGTCACCAAGACGCTGCTCTCGGGGAGCTACCACGCGCTCGGGCTGACCCAGGCGCAGACGCTCCTGACCCTCGACAGCGAGGAGAGCCCGGCCGACACCGAGAGCGCCGGGGCGCGCATCCTGAGCCAGGTGGCGCTCCGCTACCACCAGGCCTGGGACGACGCCGAGGCCGAGCTCTCGGCGCTGGCGGGCGTGACGGTGCTCCGCCCCCTGCCGTCGGTGACCTTCGCCAGCAACGCCGTCGACGTCGACTTCCTGCTGGACCAGCCGCAGCAGATCGTGTGGGAGGGCGTCGAGCTCGACGTGGGTCTGCGCCTGATCGAGGCGCTGTCGCGCTCCACCGGCTCCTTCCCGCTCCCGGGCTTCTACCGCCTCGCGGCACTCGAGGGCTCGGTGCTCGAGCACCACCGTTTCGAGAGCGACCTGTTGGTGAGCGCCATCTCGGCCGACCGCGCCGTGGCGCTCGCCAACGAGGCGGGCATCGAGGTGGTGACGCTCGACGCCCAGAACGTCGAGACCGAGCTGCTCCGCCTCGCCCACCCCGACGACGTGAAGGCCCAGATCGAGGACTGGGTGCAGCAGGGCCTCACGGTGCGCGCGCCCATCGCGGAGATCACGTTCCGCGACTGGAGCGGCTTCGCCTGGATCGCCCAGGACGAGCAGACCGGCGCCGCCGGCTACTTCCTGACCGGCGACATCGCCGGCGGCGCCACGGCGGACGGCACCTGGCAGAACGCGGCGGCGCAGAACGCGCTGTCGAGCCCGTACACGCCGGAGGCGAACGAGGATGCGCTGGCCGCCGCGGCGGTGCTGGTGATCCCGGCCTCGGACGACCAGAAGGGGACGGTCGGGGAGCTCCTGCCAATGCCCCTACAGGTGCTGGTGCTCGACGCGGGCGGCAGGCCCGTCGTCGGCGCCGACGTCACGTTCCAGATCGTCGCCGGCCTGGGCAATCTGGGTGACATCGGCGGGCCCACGAGTCTCAGCACCACCACCGACTCCGGGGGCCTCGCCGACGTGAAGCTCGCGCTCGGCACGTCGACGGGTGTGAACCCCGTCTACGTGAAGCGCGAGTCGGCCGACGCCTTCCCGTCGCAGGTGCTCGAGACCCTCGTCGACGTCTCCGTCCAGGCCTTCTCGCCGCAAACGAACGACCGCGTCGTGGTTCGGCCGGACGCCCCGATTCGCGCCTTCGGCTTCCCCGACGAGGTGGCCTCGCTCGGCCTCTTCTCCTTCGCCTCGAGCACGGCCGCGAGCTTCGCGCACGTCTTCGAGGTGACGCCCCTCGATCAGTACGGCAACCGGATCTCCAACCAGGAGGTGACCTTCCGCTACCTCGGCGATACCGGCGGAAGCATCCCCGGCTTCGAGGCCGGCGAGGTCGCCGCCGGCTCGGACAACGGTCAGGAGGTGAGTAGCTTCTCGTCCACGCTGGTGGGCGCCTTCGGCGCGCTCGTGAGTGGAAACGGGTTCGTCACCTACGACTACGAGATCCGGGCCGGCGACGTCACCCGGCCCGTCAGCCTCACGGTCGGCAGGGAGAACCGCGTCATCCCCTTCGTGTCGAGCTCGCGGGACCGCGCGATCAAGGTGGGCGAGATCCACCCCGACCCCTTCTTCATCACCGTCCGCCGCGTCTTCCCGAACCCCGACGAGCTCGACATCGCCGTCTACGAGAACCCCACCTCGCTCGGATCCATCGAGTTCAGCGTCCAGGGCGACGGCGAGGTCGACCGCTTCGAGGTCGATGGCAACCAGGTCGAGTACTTCCTGCGCGCCGGCCCCGCGCCCGCCATCAACATCGCGACCCTCACCACGGAGGCCGACTTCCCGAGCGAGGAGAACCCGCTCTCGGTCACGGTCTCGGGCGCGTCGGCGCCGCTGTATGGGCTGAACCCGGTAGTCGCGATGGTGGAGCCACAGCCGGTCGTCGTGGACGCAGACAATCTATCGCTCTCACAGGCGAAGGCGTCGTACAACCTGGCCCAGCCCGGCAGCTACGCCGCGCGCTCTCTCGAGATCATCCTGCTCGAGGACGGCGAGGAAGTTCGTTTCGAGCTTGGCGACAAGCTGAGCGGAGCCGGCGCCGCCCTGTTCCCACGTGCGATCCCGTTCCTGCCCGGCCGGAGCTATGCGCTCCAGCTCCTGGCGAACCGTGGCGGGTCTTCGGAGGTGCGCTCGGATCAGCTTCCGGTCGAGGTCGACCGGAAGCTGATCGGCTTCGTGCAGAAGAAGGTAGAGGTTGCGGAAGACGTCGATGTGCTCAACCAGCGCTCGTGTCTCCGGGCACCCACGATTGCATTCGCACTGAACGAGGAGTCCCGGGTCACGATCGACGTCACGGGGCTGGGGGCCGACCCAGGAACGGTCGTAGACAACGAGGTCTTCGGCCCGGGCGATCACAGCGTGACGCTCGATGTGACCCGGTTCGGGGAGGGCCTCTTCGAGTTCACCTTCACGGCAGACGCCACCGTGCGGGAACGGGTCGAGACGGAGTCAGGGGACATCGAGGTCGATGTGGTTCGCAGGGCCGTGCCGCCCGTGGGTCATGCGATGTACGAGGAGATCGACCTCTTTGACGGTGGGCTCTCCCTTTCCGCAACGGACCTGTCCATTCCCGGCCGAGGGCCGCCACTCCAGTTCACCCGAAGCTACAAGAGCACCAGCGTCGCCGAAGGCGTCCTGGGCATTGGCTGGAGTCACAACTTCGAGCAGAAGCTCTCCCTGTCCAACTGCAACTCGGTCATCGCGCGGGGGATCACGTTCTTCGAGGACGGGGCGGGCTTCGTCCCGGAACGTGGTCAGCACGCCACCCTGCGTCGCGATGGGGCCGACTTCGATCTCTACACCCGCGATGGAGCACGTTGGCATTTCCGGCAATTCCCGTTCGACAAGCCCAAGACCCGGCACCTGGAATTCATCGAGGACACGAACGGGAACCTGCTCAAGTTCGCCTACAACCCGCAGCCGGGTAAGGACCCCGAGCTCGCTGTGGTGGAGGATTCGTCCGGGCGAACGCTGGAGTTCAAGTACGGGTGGATTGCCAGCGAACGGCGCCTGCGGCGGATCGAAGGCCCTGGCGAGTTTCGCGTGCTCTTCTTCTACGACACCGCCGGTCGATTGCGTCGCGTAGTCCGCGAGCGTGGCAGCCAGAGCAAGACCTTCCTCTACGACTACGTCGTGGATGGACCGCAGTACGTACCCGATCCGGAGGACTGCCCAGACGAACAGCTCGATTGCCTGAATCAGCCGGTCCCAGGCTTCACGAACCCGAACGACTTCCTCAAGCGCGGAGCGATCTCGCGAGTAACCAACCCGCGTGGGCACGGCCGCGATTACACCTACGAACAGTTCGGCTTCTTCGCCTCCCACACTCTCAACGATGGAACGCTGCTGAACAACTTCGTGACCCGGATCGACTATCCGGAAGGAGCGAGCGTCCAGCTCGCCTACAGCGACCGGATCGTGCGCACTGGCCAGCTCCAGACGACGGTCACGGATCCTCGCGACCAGAACACCGTATACGAGATGAACCAGTACGGTTCTCCGGTCTCGATCGCCCGCCCGCTGAGCACGGAATCCACGGTCTGGGACGAAGACGGGATCCTGATCGTCCAGCGCACGGACGGGAACGATGTCGTTACGAACCTCGAGTACGACGAGAACGGCAACGTCGTTCTCGAGCAGGTCGTCGGGCGCGAACCGCTCCGCTGGAACTACGAACCCCTCCGTGACGGCACCATCAAGATTCTGCCGAAAACCATCACCGACCGAAACTCGAACACCGTCACGAATCACTACGACGAGCGCGGAAACCTGATCCGGGTCGACCTGCCGGACGGAACGAGTGAGGAGACGGTGTACTCCTCCAACGGTGACCGCATCCGGCGCCGAGACCGCAACGGCAACTGGACGGAGTTCGCCTACGACGAGTTCGGGAACGTCGAGCTGAAGACGGACGCCCTGGGCAACGTGACCCAGAACCGGTGGAACGATTGGGGACTCCGCCTCTCGACGGTCGACGCCAGGGGTCATGAGAAGCTGTTCCGATACGACGACCTCGATCGCCTGGTCGAGGTCGTCGACCCCTTGGGAGGCGTCCGCAAGTTCACCTACGACGAGAACGACAACAAGGTCACGGAGACGGACGAAGAGAACTACACGATCACACGCGAATACGACAAACAAGACCGGGTCGTCCGCGTCGTGGATCCGGAACAGAACGAGAAGCTGTTCACCTACGATCTCGCCGGCAACCTGCTCACCGAAACCGACCGGAACGAGAACCTCACGGAACACGAGTACGACGCCAACAATCGCCGGACCCGCAAGATCGAGCCCGAGGGAAGGATCACGGAGTTCGACTACGACCCTGTCGGCAACGTCGTCGAGGAGCGTCGGCAGCTGGGGCGCGTGACCAAGTTCACGTACGACGACTTCAATCGGAAGGTCGAGGTCGAGAACGCGCTGCTGGACACCGTCCGCCTCGTCTACGACGACGAGGGCAATCTCGTTTCGCGCTTCGACGAGCTGGATCGCGAGACGACCTTCGAGTACGACGAGCTCAACCGGGTGCGCTTCCAGAGAGAGCCGCTCGGAAGGACCACCGAGACCCGCTACGACGGGAACGGAAACAAGACCGAGACCATCGACCCGAACGGAAACTCGACCTTCATCGAATACGATTCTTTGAACCGCCCGATCGTTCTCGTCGACGCCCAGGGGGCCCGAGCTCTCACGGAATACGACGAGAACGGCAACGTCCTGAGGGTGATCGATCCCCGCGGCGGTGTGACCCGGCTCGAGTATGACGAGCTGAACCGGGAGATCCGTAGAACGGATGCGGAAGGGAACGTCTTCGAGAAGACGTACGATAGTGTAGGCAACCTCGTCGACTCGGTCTTCCCGAACACCAACGTCGTTCACCACGAGTACGACGGATTGAGGCGAGTACTCGAGAAGTCGGACAACCTCGGTCGGCTGGTCACCAACGAATACGATGGTGAGGGCAACCTCGTCCGCCAGGTGGATGCGCGCGGTAAGGAAACGGTCTTCGTCTACGATGGGCTCGATCAACTGGTTGAGACACGCGAGCCCTTGACCCGTGTTTCCTCCAGTGAGTACGACTTCCTCGGCAACAGGACGACGACGGTCGATGGAAACGAGAACGAGCGTACCTTCGAATACGATCTGTTGGATCGGTTGGTCAAGGAGGTCGACCCGGATCTGAACGAACAGATCAAGGAGTACGACGCCGTCGGGAACATCACGACGGTCATCGACTGGCGGGGTCACCCCACGGTCAGGCGCTATGACGATCTGAATCGCGTGACGGAGATCGAGGATCCCCTCAATCAGATTGCGACCTTCGAGTACGATGCCGTCGGGAACGTGATTGCGGAGACGAACAAGCGCGGGATCGTGACCTCGAACACTTACGACGAGCTGAACCGCGTTACCACCATCACGACCGACGGCCTGCTCGTGGAGTCTCGGGAGTACGACGAAACCGGAAACCTTCTCTTCTCGACCGACGCGAACGGAAACACGGTGGGATTCGAATACGATCTCCTGAACCGTACGGTGCAGGAGAATCGGCCCCTGGCTGCGATCCGGCGTCGCACCTACGACTCCGTTGGAGACGTCGCGATCGAGCGAGATCCGGAGGGCCGCTTCGTGGTCCGCACCTACGATGTGCGGCGGAGGCTCGAATCCGAGACGATCAACGGCACAACGGAGACGAACGGAACCGAGACGACGCTCTTCGAGTACGACGAGGCCGGTAACCAGACCCGGCTCACCAAGCCGAAGACCAACAGCTGGCAGTTCTTCTACGATGACCTCGGGCGACTCGAGCGCCTGGTCGACCCGGACTCGAAGGAGACGACCTACGCCTACGACCTGAACGACAATCGCACGTCCCAGACGGATGCCGAGTTCAACACGACCGGCTTCGCCTTCGATGCGCTGGACCGGCTGATCCGCATCGACTACCCGGGGAGCGTCACCGAGAGCTTCACATACGACGAGAACGGAAACGTCGCGACACGCACTAACGCCAACGGTGTGGTGACGACGTTCACCTACGACGAGCTGGATCGAGAGACGCTGCGGGCGTACTCCCTCCCGCCGGTACCCATTGGGACGGACATCTCCGAGATCGCGACCCTCTACGACGCGAACGACAACGTTGTCGAGGTGGTGGAGCGCTATGCGGGTGCAGCCATCCCGGACCGGACCAGTGGATTCGGCTACGACAGCTTCGACCGCCTGGTCTCTCAGACGGACGTCTTCGGGAAGACGGTCGGGTATGGATACGATCCGAACGGCAACCGAGAGAGCCTCACGGACCCGGACGGGAAGGTGAGCCGCTACGCGCTCGATGCACTGAACCGTGTTACCGCCGTCACGACCGCAGCTGGGGTGTCGACTTACTCCTACGATCGATCGAGTCGGCTCGCTCAGGTGGACTATGCGAACGGCGCTCGCGAGCAGCGATTCTACGACGCGGCCGGCCGGGTCTCTGCGATCGAGAACACGGTCAACGGGGCCCTCGTGTCCCGTTTCGCGTACGACTACGACCTGAACGGGAACCGGGCGGAGCAAGTCGAAACGAACGGGGGCGGCGCGGAGACGACGACATACGAATATGATCTGCTCGATCGCCTCTTCCGCGTCAGCTACCCCGACGGTGTGTCTGGTCCGGCCACGACGGTCGAGTACGGATACGACGCGGTTTTTAATCGGGTCTCGGAGAGGGGGGTCGAGGACGCGACGGG
>JASJBO010000122.1 GCA_030066475.1 Myxococcota bacterium | reverse complement strand
ATCTTCGGCACCGTGCTGATGGTGTTCCTGATGTCGCTGTTCGTCGTGCCGTTCGGCGTGCTGGCCGCGATCTTCCTGCAGGAGTACGCGCGCGAGGGCGTGCTGGTGCGCACCGTCCGCATCGCCGTCAACAACCTCGCGGGCGTCCCCTCGATCGTCTTCGGCGTGTTCGGCCTCGGCTTCTTCGTCTACGGGATCGGCGGCACCATCGACCAGCTCTTCTTCCCCGAATCGCTGCCCACCCCCACCTTCGGCACCGGCGGCATCCTGTGGGCCAGCGCGACGCTGGCCCTGCTCACGGTCCCCGTCGTGATCGTCGCCACCGAGGAGGGCCTGGCCGCCGTGCCGCGGATCGTGCGCCAGGGCTCGCGCGCCCTCGGCGCGACCCAGTGGGAGACGCTGATCCGCGTCGTCCTGCCCGCCGCGGCGCCCGGCATGCTGACCGGCCTGATCCTCGCCATGGCCCGCGCGGCGGGCGAGGTGGCGCCCCTGATGATCGTGGGTATGGTGAAGCTGGCGCCGGAGCTGCCGATCGACGGACGCTTCCCGTTCGTGCACCTGGAGCGCAAGTTCATGCACCTGGGCTTCCACATCTACGACGTCGGCTTCCAGAGCCCCAATGTCGAGGCGGCCAAGTCCCTGGTGTACGCGACGACCCTGCTGCTCATCGTGATGGTGGTGGCACTCAACCTCGCCGCCATCCTGCTGCGCAACCGGCTGCGCCGGCGCCTCGCCGGCCGGACGGTCTAGGAGGTCCGATGTCCCAGGGGGCCTGGAAGCCGGGCGAGTCGAATCCCGCCGCGAGTGAGGGCGTGGAGATCGAGAAGCCCGCCTTGCGGGTGCAGGATCTCACGCTCTGGTACGACGACGTCATGGCCCTGCACCGGAACTCGCTCGACATCCCGGAGCGGATGATCACGGCCTTCATCGGTCCGTCGGGCTGTGGCAAGTCCACCCTGCTGCGCTGCCTGAACCGCATGAACGACCTGGTGGACGGCGTGCGCATCGAGGGCGACGTCGTGTTCGCGGGCGGCAGCATCTACGACCCCGACATCGACGTGAACGCCCTGCGCAAGCGCATCGGGATGGTCTTCCAGAAGTCGAACCCGTTCCCGAAGTCGATCTACGAGAACGTGGCCTACGGACCGCGCGTCCACGGCGTGCGCCGCCGCGACGAGGTCGACGCGATCGTCGAGCACAGCCTGCGTTCCGCCGCCCTGTGGGACGAGGTCAAGGACCGGCTCCACGACGGCGCGCTCCAGATCTCGGGCGGTCAGCAGCAGCGCCTGTGCATCGCGCGCGCGCTGGCCGTCGAGCCCGAGGTGATCCTGCTCGACGAGCCGTGCTCGGCGCTCGACCCGGTCGCCACCGCCAAGATCGAGGAGCTCCTGCTCGAGCTGCGCCAGCGCTACACGATCGTGATCGTGACCCACAACATGCAGCAGGCGGCGCGCATCTCGGACTACACCGCCTTCATGTATCTGGGCGGGCTGATCGAGTACGGGGAGACGTCGACGCTGTTCGTGAAGCCCCGCGTGCAGCAGACCCAGGACTACATCACGGGCCGCTTCGGCTAGACGGAGCCCGCCTCGGTGCTCGCGCTCGGACTGCTCGGCCTGCACGCGGCCGGGATGCGGGCTCTCAGGGCTTCGTAGGGGCGCCGGCCGCCGGGAGGTCGAGCCAGAAGCAGGAGCCGCGGCCCGGCTGGCTCTCGACACCGATCTCGCCGCCCATCGACTGCACCAGGTGCTTGGCGATCGAGAGGCCGAGCCCGGTGCCGCCCAGCGCGCGCGAGCGGCTCGGATCGACGCGGTAGAAGCGCTCGAAGAGCCGGGGCAGGTCGCGGGCCGGGATGCCAGACCCGGTGTCGCGCACCTCGAGACGGACCCTGCCCCCGTCTCCCCCGACGCCGGCGTCCGCGTTGGCGCCTACCGCCAGGGTGATCGAGCCCCCCGCGGCCGTGTACTTGACCGCGTTGTCGAGCAGGTTGTCGAGCACCTGCTCCAGTGCCCGCACGTCGGCATGCACGTAGAGCGGCCCCTCGCCCTCGACGCACGAGCTCAGCTCCGCATCGCGAAGGCGGGGGTCGAGGTCGCGCAGACGTCGGCGCGCGAGCTCGACCGCGTCGACGGCCTCGAGCCGGGGCGGCGCGACGCCGCTCTCGATGCGCGAGAGCTCGAGCAGGTCCTCGACCAGCGCGGCGAGGCGCTTGCTGTTGGAGAGGATGGCCTCGACGGCACGCGCGCTGGCGGCGTCCGGAGCGCCCGCGTCGGCCAGCCGCTCGGCGTAGCCGCGCACCGCGGCAAGCGGCGTCTTCAGCTCGTGCGAGGCGTTGGCGAGGAAGTCGCGGCGCACCGCCTCGACCCGGCGCAGCTCCGT
Source organism: Myxococcota bacterium (assembly GCA_030066475.1). Next base: position 10,484 of record JASJBO010000122.1, on the reverse strand, counting down.
GACGTCGCGGAACACGGCGACGGCGCCTTCGGTGGGCCCGACCTGCGGAAACGGGGCCACGTGGAAGCGGACGATCCGCTCCGGCTGGGGCCCGAGCGTGACCTCGCCGGAGCCGGCCTCGCACCGCTCGAGCGCGCCTGCGACCGCGTCGACCACGTCGGCAATGCGGACCGCCTCGAGCATCGAACGCCCCGTCACGTCGTCCGGGCTGCCCAGCAGGTCGCGGACCCGCGGGTTGGCCAGCACGACGCGGACGTCCCGGTCGACCGCGAGCACGCCCTCCTCCATCGACCCGATCACCGCCTCGAGCCGCGAGCGCTCGGCCAGGCTCTCCCCGAGTCGCTGCTCGAGCGCCTCGGCCGCGGCGTTCAGGGCGTCCGCCAGGTCGCCGAGCCGCCCGTCCCAGGCGCCCGGCAGGCGGTCTTCCAGCTCGCCGCGCTCGAACGCCCGCGCCAGCCGCTCGATGGCGTCGAGCCGCTCATCCACCGAGCCGCGCCGGCGCGCGGCCCAGGCCACCGCGGCCGCGGCCGCGAAGCCGATCCCGACGGCGCCCAGCGGCGCGCCCGCGGCGAAGGCAGCCGCCGCTCCGACGAGCATGGCGGCCAGGGCGCCCCAGGGCGCCAGCCCGGTTCCCAGCACGAACGCGCGCCTCCCGCGGCGATTGGACGGGAGGAGGTTACTCGGCGAAGCGGTAGCCGACACCGCGCACCGTCTCGATCAGGTGGCCGCCCGCGCCGAGCTTCTCGCGCAGGCGCTTCAGGTGGGTGTCGATGGTCCGGGCGGTGACGGTGACGTCGGAGCCCCAGATCTCGTCCAGCAGGCGCTCGCGCGTGAGCACGCGGCCGGGGCGCTGCATCAGGGTCGAGAGCAGCTGGAACTCCTTGGCCGTGAGCGCCACCTCCTCGCCCACGACGAAGCAGCGGTGGCGCTCCAGGTCGAGGCTCAGGGCGTCGTGCTCGAGCCGGGCCGGCTCGCCGGAGGTGTCCCCGCGGCGGCGCAGCAGGGCGCGCACGCGCAGCACCAGCTCGCGCGGGCTGAACGGCTTGGTGACGTAGTCGTCGGCCCCGAGCTCGAAGCCGACGATGCGGTCGACCTCGTCGGACTTCGCCGTGAGCATCAGCACCAGCACCTGCGAGAGCTCGGGCACGGTGCGGATGTGGCGGCAGATCTCGTTGCCCGGAACGTCGGGCAGCATCAGGTCGAGCACCACCAGGTCCGGGGCTCGGCGGCTCAGCGCATCGAGCGCCTCGCGGCCACTCGCTGCGGTCTCGACGGCGTAGCCGCCTTCCACCAGCGTGTCGTGGACGAGGTCGAGCAGATCGGGCTCGTCGTCGACCACCAGGACTCTCACGGCCATCGACGCGGGAATCTACGGGCGCCCGCCCGGTCGCGCGAGGCCGTGGCGGGCGAGTCGCCGGAGCGTGCACGCCTCTTCACCCGGCCGTCATACCCCTGGGGGATCGAGAGGAGCGACCGACGCGTTGATGTAGTCTGGATGGCTCTCCACCGAGCCGACCGGAGTCCGTCTGCATGCGCCCGACCCGAACCCTGCTCATCCTGACGCTGCTGCTGGGCTCCCCGCTGCTCTCCGGCGCGATGGACTCGCCGAACGGAGACGCGCCGCCCGCCACCGATGCGAACCCCGCGGCGCTGACCGGCCGCCAGATCTACGACCGCATGCTCTCCAACCGCTTCGAGGCCTTCGAGCAGAAGGCCCGCCTGGTCTCGGGCGACCGCGCCGGAAACGAGCAGGAGTCGCGCATGAGAGTGGTCTGGAAGAGCTTCCGCGACGACGACGGGAACCCGAGGCGCGGCGTGCTCTCCAAGACGGCGATCCGCTACACGCACCCCTTCGACCTGCGTTTCTCCGGATACCTGATCATCAACAACCACGAGCGCGCCAACGACCAGTTCGTCTACCTGGCCAGCAGCCGTCGCGTGCGCCGCGTGAGCTTGCGCGGCGAGGCGGTGCTGGGCACCGACTTCAGCTTCGAGGACGTCATCCCGCGCGAGATCGAGGAGAGCGACTACCACCGACTGCCGGACGACAAGGTCGGCGACGTCCCCACCTACGTGGTGGAGGTACGCCCTCGAGAGACCGCAGACTCCGAGTACTCGCGCTTCCAGGTCTGGATCGACCCGGAGCGCAACGTCGTGCTGCGCGCCGTGTACTGGGACCAGTCCGAGGTCCGCGTCAAGGAGCTCGACTCGCCGGTCGAGCACGTGCAGCAGTTCGAGGGCGTCTACGTCCCGATGCGCACCGACATGAAGAACCTGCAGTTCGAGAGCTACACCCGCCTCGTCGTCGACGAGCTGATCCCCAACCCCGACATCTCCCGCGCCACCTTCGACCCGCGCAGGCTCGAGGCGCATTAGTCCTGGTGGACTCCGCTCGGCTTCGCCTCGCTGCGCGCTCCGGCGGGAGGACCCGCCTGCGCTTGCGGCTTCCCCCTAAGCCCTGGCCCGGGCGAGCAGGGCCGGGAGCAGGGCCAGGTCGGTGAGGAGGCAGACCGCCATCGTGGTGGCGGACAGGACGCCGAACTCGCGGAGCGTGACGAAGCCCGACAGCGTGATCACCAGGAAGCCCAGCGAGAGCATCAGCGAGGTGATCGCGATCGGGCGACCCACGCGGAAGGCGGTCTCGCGGGCGGCCTCCTCGGGGGAGCGGCCGGCCGAGCGCTCGCGCCGGTAGCGCACCAGGAAGTGCGCGGTGTCGTCGATGGCGATGCCGAGCGCCATCGAGCCGATCAGGCTGGTGGGCAGCGACAGGGGCGCCGCGCCCAGGCCGAGCAGGCCGAAGTAGACGCCCACCGGCAGCAGGTTGGGCACCATCGCCAGCAGCCCCAGCCGCACCGAGCCCAGCAGCAGCGAGATCAGCACGAAGATCGAGCCCGCCGCGAGTCCCACCGCCAGGCCCTGCGAGCGCGCGATGCCGTCGGCGCTGCGCGCCAGCAGGATCGCGTTGCCGGCGGGCGCGCCCTCCAGACCCTCCGGCAGCACGTCGCGCACGGCGGCGCGCAGCGCGTAGGTCAGGCGCCGGATCGCGGCCGAGCCGACCTCGCCGGTGCGCACCACCAGGTTGGCCCGGCTGTGGTTCACGTTCGTGAAGCGGTGCATCGCGTCCTTGGGCGCCATCTGGAGCAGCTCCATGACGGCGGGCCGCGTGTCCGGGATGCGCGCCTCGGCGGGATCGTCGCGCTCGACGGCGCGATTCATGACGCGCAGCGTGTCGGCCATCGAGAGCGTGTGCGAGACGCCGGGGATCCGCGCGACGCGCTCCTGGAGCGCCTCGAGCGCGCGCATCGCCTCGGGCTCGCGGAAGCTGCCGGCACCGTTGCCCGACAGCACCACGTAGATCGGGATCGCGCCCGACAGCAGCCGGTTCATCGCGGCGAAGTCGCGACGCACTGGCGCGTCCTCGTCGAAGAACGAGAGGTAGTCGGTATCGATGACGATGCGCGGGATGGCCAGGGCGGCGACGCTGCTGGCCACCAGCGCCAGGGCGATCACGCGACCCGAGCGCCGCACGCAGGCCGCCGCCAGCCCGGCGAGGCTCCGCTCGAGCTCGACGGCGAAGCGCTCCGAGAGGCGCGCGAGCGCGGCGGGCAGCGCCGAGACCTCGCGGCGCGGGGGCAGCAGCGCCAGCGCGGCCGGCAGCGCCACCAGCGACAGGAACGAGACGCACGCCACGCCCAGCACCGAGAAGCCGCCGAGCTCGATCACGGCGGGCACGTCCGAGAGCATCAGCGCCCCGAACCCGATCTGGGTGGTCGTGCCGGCGATCGCCACCGGCAGGCGCACGTGGAGCAGCGTGCGCGCGGCGACCTCCGCCGCGTCGCCCGGCTCGGCGCGCTCCTCGTCGTAGCGCGCCAGCATGTGAACGCCGTAGACGCTGCCGATCGCGATCAGCATCGGCCCCAGCAGCGTGCTCAGGATCGTGAGCGGCCGCGCCAGCAGCGCCATGGCGCCGAACGTCCACAAGGTCGCGATCAGCACGTTGGCGATCGGCAGCGCCACCCCGCGGCGCGAGCCGGTCGCGATCACCAGGACGATCGCCAGCATCGCGACCGCGAGCGGGATCAGCACGGTCAGGTCGCGGACCATGCCGTGGTAGACGCGCGCCTTGGCGTGCGGGCGCCCGGCCACGTAGAAGCTCAGGCCGGGGCGGGCTGCCGCGTCGAGCAGCGCGGCGATCTGCTCGTCGAGGCGCGAGGCGATGAACTCGCGATCGGTCATCTCGCGGAAGCGGATCGAGATCCCCGCCGTGCGGCCGTCCTTCGACACCGCGGTGCGCCGCAGCAGGGGGTCGGCCAGCGCCCGGTCGCGCAGCGCCGCCAGCTCCGCGTCGCTCTCGGGCACCCCGTTGAACAGCCGCCCGATCTCGACCCAGTCCTCGGCGGCGTCGTACCGGAACGAGACCGTGTCGGCCAGGCTGGTGACGCGTCGCACACCGGGCAGCTGCGCGATCTGCCCGTGCAGCGCGCTGAGCGTCTCGAGGCTCTCGCGCGCGAACGCGTCGTCGCTCTCCATCGCGATCGCGTAGATCTCGTCGTCGCCGAACTCGAGCACGGCCTGCTCGTAGAGCGCGCGCCCGGGATCGCCGAGCGGGAGCAGCGGCTCGGTCGACGGATCGAGCTGAAGCCGCAGGCCGGGCGGCTCGAGGCGCACCAGCGCCAGCGCGGCGACGGCCGAGACCAGCGCGACCCCGAGCAGCACGAGCCGCGGATGACCGACGACGAGCCGCGGTCGCCGCGCGACCAGCACCCCGAGCAGCAGCAGGACGAAGCCCGCCCCCAGCGCCAGGCGCCCCGCCTCGGGCGCCAGGAAGTGATCGAACATGCGCTCCCGCGCCCCCCGGAGCCGGCATTCTAGACCCGGGGGCGAGAAAGCGAAGCCCCGGCCCGCGGGGGGCCGGGGCAGGCGATTCGGGAGCCGCTCCCGGAGGCCGCCTCGCGGCGGTCGGAGCGGCGGTGGTGATGGTCGGGGCGACTGGATTCGAACCAGCGACCTCTTCGTCCCGAACGAAGCGCGCTACCAAACTGCGCCACGCCCCGAGGAATCGATCGATCGAGCAGTATGCCATAGCATCCGAGGGAATCGAGAGGTCCCCATGCCGAGGCTCCTGCTCCCGATCGCGATCACCGCGCTGCTCGCCTGTGGCTCCGACAGGAGCGAGAGCCCGCGCGACGTCGCCGTCCAGGTCGGCTACGTAGCGGTCGACAAGCGCGCCGGCGCGCCCGTCATCGTCCTGCAGGAATCGGACGGCCGCGGGCGCAGGCTGCCGATCTGGATCGGCTTCAGCGAGGCGCACTCGATCGCCTCCGAGATCGAGCGGCGCGATCGACCGCGCCCCAACACCCACGACCTGGCCAAGCGCGTGATCGACCGCCTCGACGGGTCGGTCGAGCGGGTGATCGTGACCGAGCTCCGCGGGGGCACCTTCTACGCGATCCTGGTGCTGCGCTCGAATGGCGAGCTGCTCGAGGTGGACTCCCGTCCGAGCGACGCGATCGCGCTGGCGCTCCGCTTCGGCGCACCGCTCTTCGTGCGCGAGACGTTGTTCGATTCGGCCGCCGAGCTGCCGACACCCGCTCCCGAGGAGGAGTCGACGTAGGCAGCGCACCGGCAACTCCCCACGGCAGGCCGCGTCGCTGCGACGAAAGCCACGGCGCGTCGGTGCGCGCGCACCGCCCGCGACACGCGCCACGACGAGCACACCGAACGACGTGCGCGCATCGCGACGGCAGGGATCGCGCACGGAAGAATCCACCGAATTCGAGGGGTAGAGGGCCTCTCGTGCACGATTGCGTTGACAACGGTTGACCCCGGTGTCAGGATCGCCGTGCCGTCGAACGCACTCCGTGTTCGACCCAGCCCGCCTCAACCGTTCACCCCTTCACCCAAATCTTCACCCAAATGGGGGCCTCGACATCCGATGACGCACTCGGAGCTGGCCTGGGAGTTCGCGGATCTGTTCGCCGAGCTCGAGGTCGATCAGATCAACGAGGTCCTCGCGAAGAACGTCCCGCTCGAGACGCTCGACTTCTTCCGGAAGTACGGCGACGACTTCGGGCGCGCTGCGGGCATCGACGACAAGGGCCGGGCGCGACTGCCCAACCTGCTGCTGGTGGGCTACCTGCTGCGCGTTCTCGAAGAGCGCCTGCTCGACGGAGACGACGACTCCGAGCCGATCCTCTAGTCCACGGCTGGACGCGGCGCGAGCTCGCGCGCCAGGCGGCTCAGGTTCACCCCGTTCAGCACGACGTGGGCGACGATCGGCGCCACCAGACTCCCCGTGGCCGCATAGAGCCCGCCGAGCAGCAGGCCGGCCACGAGCGAGAACGGCGCCCAGGCGAGCAGGTCGCGCCGCGGCACGAAGTGCGCCAGCGCGAACAGCAGGCTCGCCAGCCAGAGCCCGACCTGCGGCTGCAGGGCGCCGCGGAAGAAGGCCTCCTCGGCGACCCCGCTGGTGAGGGCCAGCAGCCAGGCCTGCTGGGGCCGCAGCGGCCCGACCAGGGCGGCCAGCTCGCGCGCGAGCGCCGCCCCCCAGCGGGTGTGGTCGGTCAGCCAGCGCGAGGCCGCGATCATCGCAGCGGCGCTGCCGAGCCCCAGGCCCAGGTCGCGCGGCCAGACGATCCGGCTCGCCGCATCGGCGAGCAGCAGGGACTCCCCACTCCAGACGCCTCGCCACAGCCAGGCCAGCAGCAGCAGCGCGCCGTAGAAGGCCAGTCCGAGCCCGACGAGACGGCGCGGATCGGGCCTGCGCGCCAGCGCCGCCCCCCCCATGGGGTGAAGGGATTCCACGACGTCTGCTCCCCCGAGAACGCGTTGACAGCAACTGGTGGGGCCCGTAGCCTGAAATGAGCTGACGCTCTCCCCCCGGAGGGCGTCGTCTTTTTTCGCGCGACCGCCAGCCGCCGTCCGCTGGAAGGACCGACCGGGGTCACGCAGTGTACCGGGAGCACAGGCGATGTCGGACCGCGTCCCGATGACGCCCCACGGATTCTCCGCGCTCGAGGACGAGCTGAAGCGCCTGAAGACCGTGGAGCGCCGCCAGAACTCGAAGGACATCGAGGTGGCGCGCGCGCACGGCGACATCTCCGAGAACGCCGAGTTCGAGGCGGCCAAGGAGCGTCAGGCCCAGATCGAGGGCCGCATCGCCCAGCTCGAGGACAAGCTGGCGCGCGCCCAGGTGATCGATCCGAAGGGCCAGAGCCCCGATGCGGTGCGCTTCGGCGCCACCGTGCTGCTGATGGACACCGACAGCGGCGAGGAGGTCTCCTACCGGATCGTGGGCGAGGACGAGTCGGACGTCTCGGCCGGAACCATCTCGGTCACCTCGCCGGTGGCCCGCGCCCTGATGGGCAAGCCTCCCGACGAAGTCGTCACGGTCCGCGTTCCCAAGGGCACCCGCGAGTTCGAGATCCTCGAGATCCGCTTCGACTGACGTCGTGCACCGGCTCGCCTGGGCACTGCTGCTCGCCCTGCTGGCGGGGCCGGCCCGGGGGCAGGAGCCCTGGATCGCGCTGGAGAGCCCCGCCAGCGACGCCGTGCACGAGGGCGTCGCCTGGGTCGAGGTGCGGGGACGCGCCGGGGTCGGCCCCACCCGCCACCACGACGTGGTGCTGGTGCTGGACCTGTCGGCGAGCACCTGGCTCGCGTCGGGCGTGGACGTGGACGGCGACGGCGAGCTGGGCCGGATGAGCAGCCGGCTGCGCCAGCTGCGCAGCCGCAACATCCAGACCACGAACCTCGAGCGGCGGCACTACTCGAGTGACCTCGACGACACCACCGCCGCCGCGCTGATCGAGGCCGCGCGGCGCTTCGCGGCCGGTGTCGATCCCCGCTACACGCGGATCGCGCTGATCGACGCGGACGAGCGGGCGCGCGTCGCGGCGCCGCTCGGCGCTTCGAGCGAGCAGCTCTCGGAGGCCCTCGCGACGCTCGCCGCGCGCGCCCGGACGACGGGCGGCAAGACCGACTTCGCCGCCCCGATCCGCGCCGCGCTCGCGCTGCTCGGGCCCCCGCACGCGGATCCGCCGCGCCACCGCACGGTGCTGCTGCTCTCCGACGGCCACCCGTCGAGCCCGCACCCGCCCTCGCTCGCGCGCCGCGAGGCGCTCGCCGCCGCGCGCGAGGCGGCGGCGTCCGAGGTGCGGATCCTGGCCTTCGCGCTGGGTCCCGACGCCCTGGCCGGCCTGTCCTTCTATCGCCGTCTCGCGGAGGCCGCCGGCGGGCGCACGCTCCAGAGCGAGACACCGGGCGCGGTGCTGGGACTGCTGCCGCGCGTCCGGCTGGCGGGAGTCTCGCAGGTGACCCTCGAGAACCGCACGAGCGGCGCAGCGGGAAGCGCGGTGCGTCTGTTCGCGGACGGGAGCTTCGACGGCTTCCTCCCGCTCGTCGCGGGCGCGAACGAGATCGCCGTCCGGGTCGAGGGCGAGGCCGGCGGCAGCGCCGAGCTGCGGCGCCGGGTGCACCTGCTCGCGGCGGATTCCGATCCGGCGCTGGCCGCGCGCCGCGCGGCGGAGCTGGAGGCGCTCCTCGAGCTGCTGCGCGCGCGCACGGCGGAGACCGAGCTGATGCTCGAGCTCGAGACCGGACGCAGCCGCGACGGGAACCGCGAGCTCGAGCTCGAGCTCGAGCCGGTGCGCGAGCAGTGACTCAGAAGCCGAAGCCCGACTGGCCGTAGCCGTAGATGGCGCGAATCAGGTAGGTGCCCTGCCCCACGGCCTCGCGGTACTCGCGCTCCGCGGGATCGAGTCCCACGGCGCGCTGCTCGCTCAGACGCGCCGCCCGGATCTCGCGCGCCGTCTCGTCGCGCTCCAGCTCCTCGAGCGCCCGCGGATCCGCCTCCGCCTGGACCCAGTCCCAGCCGGTGGCCAGCAGCCGTTCGCCGCGCAGCACGACCGGCGTCAGCTCGTCGATCGACGCGAAGCCGTCCGCGACCGCCAGGTCGGTGTAGTAGTAGAGCAGCTCGGCCTCGGAGCCGTCCCGCAGGACGATCCGCGCCTCGTGGTGGGGGTTCTCGACCGCGAACGGCCGCAGCCCCCCGCCCTCGCGAACCCGGTAGCCGCGCGCCCCCATCGTCGCGACGACCGCGTCGCGAGACATGCCGGGTGCCAGGGCGCTCAGGCGCTCCCGGTTGCGGTCCGCCACGTAGGCTCCACTGTGCGACAGGCTGGCGCACGCGACCAGCACGGGCAGCGCAAGGACCCAGGCTCTCGGCATCCGGAGACTCCTCGACTCCGCCTTGCCGAGGTTAGCCAAGGGGACTTCGCTCGCCGCTCGCTGCGCGGCTTCGCCGGCTTTCTGCGGGGTGCCGTCGAGGACCAGGGTGGGGCGAAGACCCCGCGGTCGCGGTGGGAGGGATGGCTCCCCGGGCAGGACTCGAACCTGCGACCAATCGGTTAACAGCCGACCGCTCTACCAGCTGAGCTACCGGGGATCGGGGCACCGGATTCTAGGAGAGGGCTCCGGGAACGCAATCGCCGGGGCTCGCCGCAGCGCGAGAGGCGCCTCGGCTCGCTCGGGCGGCCCCACGGGCCGTGTCGAGCCGGCTGGTCACCGACCCGCCGGGAGCTGTGGGCGGCCCCGGCGGGTCGGTGACGCGAGATGGAGAGGGTGTGCGGCCCTCCATCACGCACGCTCGATGAGTCGCCCCGGCGACCGGCCGGGTTCCCGGCCGACCGGAGCGGCAGACGCTTTCGGCTCCCGACAGGACGGATACACTGCGCCGGCATGTTCCTGGGAAGGACCGTGGGAAGCGTGCTTCTCCCGCTCGCGGCGCTCGTCGCGATCGGGTCGATGTTGGCGGCCAGCGCTGGCGCGCAGCAGCAGGCGTGGGTCCAGGGCGACGTACGCGTGAACCTGCGCACCGGACCCAGCACCGGGCATCGCATCATCGGCGCGGTCGAGACGGGGGACTCGCTGCAGCTGCTGGAGCGGGTCGAGGGCTGGGCGCACGTCCAGGCCAACGGCAGGAGCGGCTGGATCCCCGAACGCTTCGTCGCTCCCGACCCGCCGCCGGCGCTCCGGGTGGCGTCGCTCGAGGCCGAGCTCGGCTCGCTGCGCCAGAAGCTCGACAGGACCACGCGCGAGTTCGAGGCGACCCGCGAGGAGCGCGAGCGGCTGGCCGCCGGCGAGGCGGAGCGCGACGCCGAGATCTCCCGGCTCACGGCCGAGAACCTCGACCTCAAGGCGGGCGAGCGCTGGCCCTACCTGATCACGGGCGCCGCGATCCTCGCCGCCGGCATGCTGGTGGGCGCCATCCTCCAGCGCCTCGGCTCCCGCCGCACGCCGCCCCGGATCAAGCTCTAGGGCACACAGCACAGACAAAGTCCCGCCCGCCTGCCAAGTCGGCAGGAGCGAACGAGGTCGCCGGCGCAAGCGCAGCCGCGCAGCGGCGGAGCGCGCAGCGAGCCGCAGGCGAGCGAAGTCCATCAAGACGCGCCCGCACCGGCAACGACTCCCTACGCGGGCACCCC
>JASJBO010000121.1 GCA_030066475.1 Myxococcota bacterium | reverse complement strand
CGGTGGGACGGCTCGAGGGGAAGGTGGCGTTGGTGACGGGGGCGGCGCGGGGGACCGGGGCGGCGACGGCTCGGCGTTTCGCGCGGGAGGGGGCGCGGGTGGTGCTGGGCGACGTGCTCGAGGAGCAGGGGAGCGCGGTCGCCGAGGAGATCGGGGCGGCGGCGCGCTTCCTGCCGCTCGACGTCGCGTCCGAGGACGACTGGCAGCGGGCCGTCGCGGACACCACGGCCGCACACGGCGGGCTCGACGTGCTGGTGAACAACGCGGCGGTGCTCCACCTGGCCACGATCGAGGACACCTCGGCCGACGAGTTCCTGCGCGTGGTGCGCGTGAACCAGCTCGGGACCTTCCTCGGCATCCAGTCGGTGATCGAGCCGATGCGGGCGGCCGGCGGGGGCTCGATCGTCAACGTGTCCTCGGTCGACGGGCTGCGCGGCCAGAACGGCGTGTCGGCCTACGCCTCGACCAAGTGGGCCGTGCGCGGCCTCACGCGCGTCGCGGCCCTCGAGCTGGGCCGCCACGGCATCCGCGTCAACGCCGTCTGTCCCGAGGTCGGGAGCCAGCACATGGTGCAGCCCTACATGCCCGTCGGCGTGGACGCCGCTCGCGTGATCCCGCACATGCAGCCCTACCTCGCCACGCAGAAGCAGCGCTCGATCGAGGCGCTGATCGACGACGTGGTCAACATGGTGCTGTTCCTGGCCTCGGACGAGAGCGCCTCGTGCACGGGCGCCGACTACCCGGTGGAAGGCGGCAACACGGCGGGCCGCGTGGTGCGCGGCGCCCCGGGCGCGTCGTAGCCGCGAGGACTTCGCTCGCCGCCGCTCAGACCAGCTCGATGGTGGCGATCTCGCGCGGGCAGTTGATGCGCAGCGCGGGCCCGGCCACGCCGCAGCCGCGGTGGACGTAGAGCGTCGCGTCGCCCTGGCGATACAGGCCGCGGTGGAAGCGCGTCATGAAGCGCGCCACGTTGAGGCGGCCGCCCGGCGTCGGCAGCGCGAGCTGCCCGCCGTGCGTGTGGCCCGCCAGCACCAGCGGGAAGCCGAGCCGCGCGGCCTGCGGGAACGCCTCGGGCCGGTGCACCAGCAGCAGCACCGGACCGTCCTCGGGCAGCCCGCTCGCCAGCGCCTCGAGCTCGGGGAGCTCGAGCGACTGCGCGGTCCAGTGGCGCCCCGGGTCGTCGATGCCGGCCAGGTAGATCGGGTGCTCGGTCGGCAGCCGCTCGACGTCGCCGCGCAGCAGCCGGATGTGCGGCGCGTGCCGCTCGAGCGCCGCGGCCACCAGCTCGCTCCCGGTGTAGGCGTCGTGGTTGCCGAGCACCGCGTAGACGCCGTGGCGCGCGCGCAGGCCCCCCAGGCGCCGCGCGCCGTCGTCGACGTGGCGCGGGTCGAAGTCGAAGATGTCGCCCGTGATCGCCAGCACGTCGGCGTCGAGCGCGTTGACGCGCGCTACGAAGGCGCCGAGGCGCTCGTCCTCCAGGCCGTTGCCGATGTGCAGGTCGCTGATCTGCACGATGCGCAGGCCGCGCAGGCCGTCGGGGAGTGCCGAGAGCGGCAGTCGCAGGTGCGTGTGCTCGAAGCGCCGCTGCCCGATCGTGAAGCCCCACACGAGGATCGCGACGAGCATCGCCACCACGCCCGCGCTGAGCACCCGGAAGGCGTCGAACACCAGCTCGCTCGAGATGCCGAACGCGGCGAGCAGCCCCGCCAGCGGCAGGAAGCCAAGCCAGCCGAGCGCGATCACCGTGCCCACCAGCAGCGTGCCGATGCTCACGCTCGTGTAGAGCCGCGCCATCCAGGCCGAGAGCCCGCGCCCGCGGCGCCGCGCGTCGCGGATCACCGGCACCACGGACACGTTGGCCGCCACCAGCAGCGCCGCGAGCCCCAGCCCGAGCGCCAGGCCCGGACCCTCGCGACCCGCCAGCACCACGATCACCCAGTGGCCGATCAGCACCTGCATCAGCCCGACGAAGGCCGCCAGGTTGTGCCACAGGTTCTCGAAGAAGAACGTCCGCAAGCGCGCCACGCCGGGAGCCTAGCTCCTACCCCTGCAGCGTCTCCTGGAACAGCGCCACGACCCGCTCCCAGGCGTTGGCGGCGGCCTCGGGCCGGTGGCTCTCGCGCTGGTCGCAGAAGAAGCCGTGGTCGGCGCCGGGATACACCACCACGTCGTGGCGCGTGCCGGCGTCTTGCAGCGCGCCGCGGATCGCGTCGACCTGGTCGAGCGGGATGTACTCGTCCTGCTCGCCGAACAGGCACAGGATCTTGCCGCCGATCTGGCCGGTTCGGCCGAGCGTGGAAGGGGCGCCCCCGAAGCCCTCCGGTCCCGCGATGCCGCCGCCGTAGAAGCTGGCGGCCGCGGCCACGTCGGTCTCGCAGGCGGTCAGGTAGGTCATGTGGCCGCCCACGCAGAAGCCCATGCAGCCAACGCGGTCGCCGCGCACGTCGCCGCGGGCGCGCAGCCAGGCCAGCGTGGCGCGGGCGTCCTCGATCATGGTGTCGGCGTGGAGCTGGTTCAGGTGCTTGAACCCCTCCTCGAAGCCGGCGTCGTCGTAGCCCAGCTCGAGGTCGGCCCCGGTGCGGTGGAAGAAGTCGGGCGCCACCGCGACGTAGCCCTCGCGCGCGACCCGCTCGGTGACCGCGCGGATGTGCGAGTTCACGCCGAAGATCTCCATCCACACGATCACCGCCGGGTGCGGCCCCTGCTCGGCCGGGCGCGCCAGGTAGCCGCCCATGGTCGCCCCGGCCACCGGGATTGCGACCCGCTCCGTCTGGATCTCCATCGCTCCCTCCTCCTCGCGTCGAGCGGCGGCAAGGTAGCGTGCGAACCGACGGGCGCCGCCGCGATCCCGGCCGGTTCGCGCTGCCCCCTGCGTTCGCGCTGCGCGCTCGCTGCGCGCCGCGCCGCTCAGATCGCGCGCGCGGTCGGCCGATGCACTCGGGGACCGTGCGGACGTCCGGAGGCCCGCCATGCTCGCGATCCGCCTGCTGCTCGCGACCGCCCTGCTCGCAGCCGGCGCGGCACCGCCCGCCGCCGCCCAGCTCTACAAGTGGGTCGACGAGAACGGCAAGCTCCACTTCTCCGACGTGCCGCCGGCCTCGGGCAAGGGCACGAAGATCCAGGGCAGCCAGGAGCCGCAGCAGTCCGAGCGCCCGCGCGCCACCGACTACGCCGGCCGCTACACCGGCCCGGAGCCCTCGCGCCAGATCGTGCTCGAGAAGATCGCGATCCAGCTCGACTCGCCGTCCGACCAGCCGCGCGTGATCGGCAGCGGCTGCTACCGGCGGCCGGTCACCGTCTACCACGCCAAGGGCGAGGCGCGTCAGGTCAACTGGCAGAGCGGCTTCCACGGCCGGCTCGAGGAGCTCGGCTACCAGACCCCCGCCTCGGTGCTCACCTTCGCGCGCGAGGCGCCGCGCCCGCCCGAGCTGTCGGTGATGGGCGTGATCACCGACATGCGGGTCGAGGGCTGCCGCGTCGTCTCGAGCCTCGAGGTCGAGTGGCGCGTGTTCGACAACCTGCGGCGCGAGGTCGTGCTCGAGACCACCACGCGCGGCGCCGACCGGCTGCGCGGCAACGGCCGCCTGGGCCACAGCATGCTCGAGGCCTTCGTGAGCGCCGCGAACGAGATGTTCAAGTCACGGGGCTTCGGCGAGCTGATGGTCCCCGCGGCCGCCTCGCTGGCCGACGCGGCTCCCGCCGAGCTGGACGCGATGAAGCTGGCCGTGCGCTTCGGCGCCGGCGCCTCGACCTTCTCGGCGCGAGTCGGCGAGCTGAAGGCCGGCACCGTCACCGTGCGCACCGCCGGCGGGCACGGCAGCGGCTTCCTGGTCTCGACCGGCGGCCACGTGCTCACCAACGCCCACGTGGTGGCCGGCAGCGAGCGGGTGATCGTGATCCTGGGCGACGAGGAGCGCGACGCCCGCGTGCTGCGCCGCGACGCGGTGCGCGACGTGGCGCTGCTCCAGCTCGAGGGCTTCGCCGACGCGCCCCCGCTCGAGCTGGCGCGCACCGCGCCGCGCGAGGGCGACACGCTCTACGTGATCGGCACGCCGCTCGACGAGCGCCTGAGCCACACGGTCACGCGCGGCATCCTGTCCTCGGTGCGCGAGCTCGACGGCCAGCGCTTCTACCAGACCGACGCCGCCATCAACAAGGGCAACTCGGGCGGCCCGGTGCTGAACGAGCAGGGCGAGGTGGTGGCGATCACGGTGGCGGGCGTGTTCAGCCAGGGCGGGGCGCCGATGGACATCAACCTGCTGATCCCGCTGCACGACGCGTTCGAGGCGCTGGCGCTCGAGACGCGCTGACTCGAGGCGAGAGCCTGGCTGGTGGACTTCGCTCGCCTGCGGCTCGCTGCGCGCGTCCTCCGGGCGCTTGCAGGGCGCTTCTGCCGCGCACGCTGCAAGCCGTGCATACGCTGCGAGGCGTCCCGAGCGCGGCGGGCATGGACCCCGAAAGGGTCGAGATCAGCGGATGTCCAGGAGGTCGCTGAGATCGGTGGGATTCCATCGATCGAGCACGTCCTGCGCCGCCTCGCTCACGGCGGGGTCGGGGTGGTCGGCGAGCGGCTCGACGTAGGGTGCCAGCGACTCGTCGCCGGCGTAGTCGAGCGCCTCGATGGTGGCCACCAGCACCTGCGGGTCGGGGTCGTCGAGCATGCCCAGGAGCGCGCCGACCGACGCGAAGCTGCCGTCGTCGCCGAGTGCCTCGGCGGCCGAGGCCCGGACGGTCGCAATCCCATCCCCCTCGGCCACGGCCACCACCCGATCGCGCGCGTCTCCCTCCCCGACGTCGATCTCGGCGAGCGCCTCTGTCCGCTTCTTCGGGTCCGGGTCGGCGAGCGCCACGAACAGCTCCTGCTGACCACCCTCGCTCTCGTCGTAGCTGGGCACCCAGGTCCGGTCGGAACGCCGGCGCGCGCGCGCGAACGCCTCCTCCGCCAGCCGGCTGCGCCGCGGCGCAGCCCGTTCGGACGGTCGGGGCGGCGGCTCGATGGGCCTGGCCGCCGCGGCGGCCACCTGGGGTGGCGGCGGGGGCGATCCGACGCGAAGCACCGCGAGCTCGTGGGCTCCGCTCTCCGGCTCGAATGCGAACTCGAGCGCGAAGGCCACGTCGCCCAGCAGGGCACCGATCGCCTCGCGCAGGGGAGCCCCGTCGAGGCGCAGCGTCACCGCGCGCGGCGCCACGCCGTGCACGTCCAGCCGGAAGCCGCCCTGCTGCGCCAGCCGCTCGAGCACGACGAGCTGCATGGCGCCGTCCACGTCGAGGCGCACCCGGCCTTCCGTGAGCACGAGGACGTCGCCGCCGCCTGACGTAAGGGCGGCGGGCGCGTCTCCCGTCGCCTCCGTGACTGCCACCGGCCGGTCGCGCTCACAGGTGCAGCCTCCGGCGGCCAGCAGCACGGCTGCGATGCCCAACGCTCGTAGCTTCATCACGAGGTGAGGGTCCCCGAGGCCCCGTGGCCCGACCCTCGCGGCCGGTCGTCGGTGGCCCAAAAAGGAACCGAGCCCGGGCGGTCTCGCCCGGGCTCGGCAGGGACTCGTGGTCCCGAAACGTGATCGACGAGGCGAGCCTACTCGCTGCTGCTACTGCTACCTGCGCCCAGGCTCACGTTGTCCTTCTTGTTGGGCTTCTTGGCGTTCGGGTCGCCGGTCACCGGCGAATCGTCCGTGAGACCCTCGGCGTCACCAAAGCCCTGCCAGCTCTTGCCCTTGGCCGTGCTCACGCACTGCGTCTTGTTGTCGAATCCGACGTCGAGCACTCCCTGCATGAACAGGTCGACGATCCCGTCGCAATCGTTGTCGGTGTCGGAGACGTCTCCCAACTGCAGAACGCCGTAGACACCAGCCCGCTTGTTCTCCGCTCCGCTCTTCTTCGTCTCCAGCTTGATGGTATCGGCGTTGACGTCCATGGTGCCGAGGAGCCCGATCTGCTCGTTGGCCTCGTTGAAGACGACGATCTCGTAGTTCGTGTCCACGAAGTCGCTGTCGTCCTCGTCGCACTCGACGCAGAGCAGGATCTTGTCCTTCTTGGCGACGTCCCCCTCGAGGCACAGCGCCGCGACGGTCCTGAGGTCGAACTTGGTGTTCTCGATCTTGGCGTCGGCCTTCTTCGTGCCCTGGCTCAGGCCCCGCGACTTGAGGCTGAACTGGTGATAGAGCGTGATCGCCTCTCCCGCCTGCGCGCTCGCCCCCGCGAGCGTCAGCGTGAAGACGAAGGCGAGCGCCGTCGGCGCCGCCAGAAGAAGAACGCGATTGGTCGTTCTCATGCTGTCTCCCATAAGTGCGTTCGGCTACGCGACGGGAACCCCCCGGCAAGACGCAGCTTCGATGGCGGGAGCCCTTCCCGCAGGACGGATTCTGACAAACGCCTTCAGCGGGTTCAATCGCCCGCAAGGCCATTTTTGCTATTCCGGGGCTGTGGGCCAGAAGTGCCCACCAGGTGGTCGAAATCTCCACACCCCCCTGCGCGAGCGGGGGGAATCGGCTCCGGTTGGGGTAGGGACGTCGCCTGCGAGCGGTCGGGCCGCGGCCGCGCGGCACTGCAGGGCTGGAGGGGGAGGTCGGCACGGATGGCGAGACGCACCGCGCAGGCGAGGGCTCAGCGAGGTGCCCGGAGCCGAAAAGTCCGCCGCAGGAGCGTGCTCGCCGCAGCGGGCGCGCTGCTGCTCGGCGCTCTGGGGGCCGGAATCGCGCGGCTGCTCGGCCTGTTCGGAGGCCAGGCGGCGCCCTCCCGAGAGGCCGCACCGACTCCTGTGACCGCTCCCCTGCGGAGCACGATCTTCCCGCCCGACGCGGGACCGCTGCTGCTCGCCGTCGCCGACGCCGTGGTTCCCCGCTACGGCCCGCACCCGGCCGCCAGCGAGATCGACCTCGTTCCCCGGCTGGAGCGCTCGATCGTGCTGAGCCCGGCGGGGCCGGATCTCTACCGCAACCACTGGCGCGCGTTCGAGACCGCGGTTCGCACGCGCGTTCCCTACGCGCACGGGCGACCCGACGCCGAGGCGCTCTCGGCGCTGCTGTGGGAGTGGTTTCGGGAGTACCGGGACGAGGCGGATCCCTCCGTCCCGGCCGGCTACTTCGAGGCGCTGCGCCGCAACGTGCTGCGCGCCTACTACTCGAGCGCCGCCGGCTGGGCCTCGGTCGGCTACGCCGGGCCGGTTCGTCTGTCGCATCCGGTGGGCGACGCGTCCCATGGCTGAGGTCGACGTCTGCGTCGTTGGCGCGGGTGCGGGCGGCGGCATCGCGGCCTGGGCGCTCGTGCACCGCGGCCTGCGGGTCCGGCTGCTCGAGACGGGCCCGCGCTTCGATCCGTCGAGCTACCGCAGCCACGACCCCGACTGGGAGCTGCGGCCGCTCGTGCTCGAGGAGGGGGCGCAGGACCCGGCGCGACAGAGCTACGAGAGCGCGCCCGGCGAGCCGCTCGACGCCGCCTACGCGCACCTGCGAAGCCAGAGCTTCACGGCGATGCTGGGCGACCTCGAGCGGCGCCTGCCCTTCGTCTGGAGCCGCGTGCTGGGCGTCGGCGGATCCACCCTGCACTACCAGGGCGAGGCGCACCGCTTTCCGGCGCACGCCTTCCGCATGCGGAGCGAGCTGGGCGTCGCGGAGGACTGGCCCGTCGACTACGAGGAGCTGGCCCCCTACTACGAGCGCGTCGAGCGGCTGCTCGACGTGGCCGGCGACGCGGGCAATCCCTTCAAGCCGGCGCACGGGGCCTTTCCCCATCCCGCCCATCCGCTGTCCCCCGCGAGCCGGCACGTAGGCGAGGCCGCGCGCCGGCTGGGCTGGCAGCTGCTGCCGAATACGCTGGCGGTGCTGCGCAAGAGCGTGCCGGGTCGAGCGGCGTGCCACTACTGCAACGGCTGCAGCCGCGGGTGCATGGTGGGCGCCAAGAGCAGCGTCGACGTCGCGGTGATCCCCGACGCGGAGCGAACCGGCCGGCTCGAGCTCGTGACCGACTTCCACGTGAGCCGCCTGGACGTCGCGCCCGACGGCCGCGTGGCGGGCGTGATCGGTCACGACGGCGCGGGTGTCGAGCAGCGGCACCGGGCGGCTGCCGTGGTGCTCGCCACCGGCGCCGTCGAGACGCCGCGCATCCTGCTGAACTCCGCCGGCGGCGCCCATCCGAACGGGATCGGGAACGACCACGACCAGGTCGGCCGCTTCCTGATGGAGCTCCTGTACGTGAGGCGCGCAGCGGTCCTCGACCGCTCCCTGCGCAGCTACATCGGCCTCCCCATCGACAGCCGCATCTGGGACTGGAACGGCGCCGCGGGCCGCGGCGAGGTGCCCAACGGCTTCGCCCTCGGGCAGCACGCGGGCGTGCTCGAGGGTCCGGTCGGCTTCGCGCAGGAGGCCGTGTCCGGGTTCGGGCTGGAGCACCGCGAGGCGGTGGCGCGGGGCTTCGGCGGGGGCCTCGAGCTCTTCGGCATCGTCGAGCAGCTCCCGCGGGCGGACAACCGCGTCGTGCTCTCGGAGCGCACCGACCGCTTCGGCGTTCCGCTCGCGCGCGTCGAGACGCGGCTCGATCGCGGCGATCTCGACGCCCTCTCCGCCGCCTGGAAGCGCCTCGGCGAGCTGGGAGAGGCCGCGGGCGCCGGGGAGTTCGTCGCCCAGGCCACCGCGTACGATGTGCCGTCCGCGACCCACGCCGCCGGCACCTGCCGCATGGGGGGCGACCCCGAGCGCTCGGTGGTCGACGCCAGCGGCGCCGTGCACGGCCACCCGAACCTGGTGATCGCCGACGCGAGCCCGCTCGTCACCCAGGGAGCGGGCGACTCGCCGTCGCTCACCATCCAGGCGCTCGCGCTGCGCGCCGCCGAGGCGCTGGCCGATCATGCCCGCCGCGGAGAGACCTGAGCCGCGGCGGCATCGGCTAGCCTCGCAGGTATCCGGAAGCGTGAGGTCGATGCGGGATGGAAGCGCTCCTCGAGCAGCTCGAAGCGGGTGGAGCGTGGGTGGCCTCGACGCTGGCCTGGGCGGTGCTGGCACCGCTCAGCAGCACCTCCCAGTACCACTGGCCCTACCTCCTCAGCTTCCTGCTGCTCGGAGCGGGCTCGGTCACCTGGTACGCGGGCCGGGCGCTGGGCCCCCGGGCGCTGCTGGCGCGCCTCTTCCCGCGCCAGATCTACCTCCATCCGTCGGCACGGATCGACTACAAGATCTACCTGCTGAACCAGCTCTTCCTGCCCGCGAGCGCCGCCCTGCACCTGGCGGCGCTCGCCTTCGTCGCGGGCGCAGTGGTCGACCTGCTGACGCGCACCGTGGGGGAGCGCCAGGTCCCTCCGCTCGACGGCTGGCAGCTCGCCGCCCTGGGCGGGGTGCTCTTCGTGGGCCGCGACTTCGGCGCCTGGCTGAACCACTGGCTCCACCACAAGACGCCCTGCCTCTGGCCCTATCACAAGCTCCACCACTCGGCGGAGGTGCTGACCCCGATCACCCTGTACCGGGAGCACCCGGTCTTCTACCTGCTCAACGGGCAGATCAAGGCGGTCACGATCGGGATCCCGATGGGCGTGATCTTCTACGGCTTCACCGGCGGCGCGGACCCTGTGTTGATCACGTCCTTCCAGCTCGTCTTCATGGCCTACGTCTTCGCCGGCGCACACCTGCGCCACTCGCACCTGTGGCTCTCCTACGGCCCCGTCCTGAGCAGGCTCCTGATCAGCCCCGCGCAGCACCAGGTCCACCACAGCGCCCTCCCGCAGCACCGCGACCGGAACTTCGGCGTCACGCTGGCGATCTGGGACTGGATCTTTGGGACGCTCTACGTCCCCAAGGAGCGCGAGAGCTTCCCGCTCGGCCTGGCCGATGCGCCCGCGCAGCCGCACGCCACCGTGCTGCGGGGCTACCTGCTGCCCTTCGCCGAGAGCGCGCGCGCGCTGCGGGCGAGGCCCGCGAAGCGAGGGGCGGCCTCGATCTCGCCAGGCCGCCAGGCCGGGTAGCGGAGCGAGCGGCGCCGACGCGCTCGAGAGCGGACGGCGCTCACTGGAGCTCGAGCCGCGCGTTCTCGACGGCCGCGCGCACCTCGGGGTCCGGGTGCTGGGCCAGCGGCTCGACGCGCGGCAGCAGCGAGGCGTCGCCCATCGACCCGATCGCCTCGACCGCGGCGGCGACCAGCGTCGGATCCGCTTCGCCCAGGGCCTCGAGCACCACGGCTCGCGCTTGCGGCCGGCCGTCGTCGGCGAGGGTCTGCAGCGCCGCCGCCCGCACGCGCGGATCCGGGTCGTCGACGGCGAGCGCCACGGCACGCGCCAGGCCCTCCGGAGATTCCGTGTCCCATTGCGCGATCGTGCTCGCCCGCACCTCCGGATCGGGATCTTCGAGCTGCGCGGCGACGTCGGCCCGGTAGCGCTCCATATCGGCCTCGACCTCCCGCTCGATCCGGCGGATCTCGGCCTCGTCCCGCTCGCGCCGGTCGCGCAGCAGCCGCGCGCGTGCCAGGAGCCGCGTCCGCTCCGCCGTGCTGAGGCGGCCCGGCTTCGCCTCCGCCATGCGGGCGCGGAGTTCCTCCGTCTGCTTGGAGGAGCCCACCGCGAGCTTCCGCGCGACGTGCCCCGCCGCGGGCTCGTGGCCGTACGTCACCTTGTACGGAACGCCGCGCAGCACCGCGGCGATCGCGGCGTCCTGGGTCGCGTCGTCGAGACGGAGCGTCAGACGCTGCGGCTCGAACTCCCGCAGTCTGAGACTGAAGCCGAGCGCCTCCGAGAGCGCGTACAGCACGTCGCGCCGCGGCGCATCGTTCGCCCACAGGTGGACGCCTCCCTCCCGCAGCTCGACGACGACGGCGCCCGGTTGCGGGGCCTCTGCGGCGGAGCGCGCGGCGACGGCGGCCGTCCCGGTCGGGGTCCCGGTCTCCTGCTCCGTGGCGGGGCCGCAGCCCGCGCCGAGGAGGAGGGCGGTCAGCGAGAACGGGAGCGACAGGCGAGCCCGGTGCGATCGCAGCATGGCGCGCGACCATAGCGCGCGCCGAGGTTCGGGCGCCGGATCACTCGCTCCCGGGCTCGGAGCCTGCGCGCGCGGCCTCCTCGGTCGCGGCCGCCACCTGCGCCCCGGGCGTCAGGTGCTGCGCCAGGAAGCGGCGCACCTGGCGGCGGGCCTGCACGGTCGCCTCCGGCTGGTCGCTGCGACGCACGTCCCGGATGCGCAGGTCCGAGAGCGGGCGTCCGGCTTCGACGCCGTAGTTGGCGGCGGGGAGCGTTCGCAGCTCCACGTGCTGTCCATCGCGCTGCGCCGCGGCCGCGGCCTGGATCACGCGGTTGGAAGCCGCCAACGAGGCGTCGCGCCCGCTCAGCATCAGCACCGGCACGTCGCTCGGCAGCCGGTCGTCCGGCAGCTGGGGATGGACGGCGACCACCGCGCGGAAGCCTCCGCCGTGTGCGGCACGCAACGCGCGCAGCGCTCCGTCCGCAACGCCCAGCACCGCGATTCGCTCCGCGTCGACACGCGGATGGGCAGCGAGACGTCGTCGCGCGCGATGCACCGCGCCGCCGTCCGGCTCCGCGTCCCGGCCGGGGGCGCCACAAGCCCCCGCGGAGCCGCTCGTCAGCACGGCGTGCTCCTTCTCGAAGAGCCAGACGGCCCACTCGACGGACGCGTCGCCTCCGACACAGGAACTCAGCACCACCACGCCCGGGAACGGCCCGTCGCCCGTCGGAACCGCGACCTCGCCGGATTCGCTCCACGCCGCGTGCGACACGAGCAGGAGCCACGCGACCGCGACAGCCCTCAGCATGCCAGTTCTCCTGGCGGGCGCGCACCTGCAAGGATCGCACTCTTCGCGTCCGATTGCACGCGCCTCGGACGGTGGGCGCGGCGCGCTACGCGTCGACGAGCTTCGCGATGACGGACTCGCCGAAGCCCAGCATCAGCTCGCGCTTCTGCGCGAGCGTCGAGCTCGGGCCGATCGTGTAGGTGAACGGGTAGCAGGTCGTGGCCGTCATCCCCGCGTCACCGAGGCGTCGCAACGTGTCGATCTCGGGCGGCACCACGAGGGGCACGATCGTCTCGAACGGCTCATCGGCCCGGCCCGCCTCGGCGCGCAGCGCGCGCAGTCGGGCCAGGATCTCCGGCACCTCGTCGGGGTGCTGGCCGGTCCCGATCCAGCCGTCGCCCAGCCGCGCGGCGCGGCGGAACGCGGCGGCGCTGAGCCCGCCGATCCAGATCGGCACCGGGGCGCTCGGCGCCGGGCTCATCTGGAAGGCGCCCAGGTCGAAGCGCTCGCTGCGGTGCTCGACCATCTCGCCGGTCCACGCCTTGCGCAGCACCTCGATCATCTCGTCGAAGCGCCGCCCGCGCGTGCGGAAGTCGACGCCCAGCGCGTCGTACTCCTCGCGGATCCAGCCGGCCCCGCAGCCCAGCGCCACGCGGTTGCCCGACAGCACGGCCGCGGTGCCCACTGTCTTGGCCACCTCGAGCGGGTGCCGCAGCGGCAGGATGTAGACCATCGTGCCGAAGCGCAGCCGCTCGGTCGCGGCGGCCATCGCGCTGATCGCCGCCCACGGCTCAGGGAACGGCGTGCGGCCGTCGAAGCCGGGGCGGCCGTCCTCGGAGTAGGGGTAGCGCGAGCGCAGCGCGCCGGGGAAGAACAGGTGGTCCGAGAGCAGCACGCCGTGGAAGCCGGCCTCCTCGGCGGCGCGCGCCAGGCTCACCAGCTGCTCGGGCTCGCTGAACGACAGGACCTGCCAGAACCTCATGCCGGCATCATCGCCCAGCTCGCGCCGCCGCGCGCGCCGGCGTCTGGGCTATGTTCCGTCGCCGTGAGAGCCTTGCTCGCCGTCCTGATTGCGACGTTCTGCTTCGCGCCCGCCGCCGAGGCGCTGAGCTGCCAGCAGTGGAACCGCATGGACTCGGCGCAGAAGGGCGCCCAGATCGAGCGCATGATCGC